>JAUWNU010000142.1 GCA_030612505.1 Methanomassiliicoccales archaeon | reverse complement strand
CATAACTGGAACTATGCCCACCTTGTTCAGAAGTGCATTATGCCATTGGCTGAGAGAATCTGCACTTGACTTATTTGTTAAATCGCATACAAGTATTGCCGCATGGGCTCCTGAATAAAATGCAGGATGGAGCTGGAGTGTATGGCCAGCAATATCCCATATGGCTAAAGAGACATCCACACCACTCAGGTTAAGTTTTATCTTGTATGGCTTGGCTGCCGCAGTAGGGCGATATCTCTCTTCAAAATTATCATCAACAAAGCGTCTGGCTAAAGCTGTTTTACCCACTGCCGAATCCCCCAGAAGAACTATCTTCCTATCCATGACGGCATTATCCTCCTCACCTAGGCAGCCAAATGGCTTAACCTCTAATACTCTCCCAAATATAAAAACCATCCGCGTCTAAATATTATTTTGTTGACTTATTCATCATAATGAAACTTTTTTCCCATTTCCTGGGCCGCTTCAATTATTGCTATTTCATCAATTGTTGTAATTTTCCCGTTTTTCATGACAATATTCCCATTAACGATTGTATGCAAGACGCAATCGCTCTGGCATGAATAAACAAGATTCGAAATTAGATTTTGAGGGAAAGTGGGAACCATTGCCGGATGCTTCAAATTTATAATAGCTAGGTCGGCAATTTTGCCAATTTCGATGCTTCCCAGTTCCTTTTCCATGTTCAGCGCTTTAGCGCCTTCAATGGTTGCCATGTCAAAGGTCCTCTGGGCGTTCATGACCGTTGCGTCAAGCCGCTGTGCCTTGTGCAGTAAAGCGCAGGTCTTCATCTCGCCCCACATGTCCAGGCGATTTTGCGAGCTTGAACCGTCGGTGCCCAGGCCCACAGAAATTCCATGTTCCTGCATCTCTGGTATGGGAGCCTCAAAGCCGCTGGCAAGTTTCATATTGGAAACCGGGCAATGGGCAGCGCTGACCCCTTTCTCTGCCATCTTTTTAATCTCGGCAATGGTGAGCCAGGCACAGTGAGCCGCAAGCAATTTATCGCAAAGAAAATCAATATCATAAAGCCAATCAGCAGGCCGCATTCCAGTACTGGCCTGGTGGTCATAAACTTCCTTTCTTGTCTCGGAAAGGTGAATATGCAGCAGCGTATCTTTCTTGTAAGCCAATTCCTTCGCACCCAGTAAAGTTTCCTCATTGCAGACATAGACCCCCTGCAATGCCACAAGAGGGTGAATAATATCCATGCCAGCATGATGGTCAATAAAGTTCTCGCAGTTTTTTAGTGGACTGCCCTTTTGCGTTGTAAACTGCTCATCCAGCACCACCCATCCAAGAAATCCGCGGATTCCTGTCCTGGCAACAGCATTGGCAACAGCATCTTCCGAATAGTACATATCAACGAAGCTGGTATTTCCGGCCCGGAGCATCTCAATGGCTCCAAGCTTCGTTCCCAGTTCTATGTCTTCATGGGTCCGGCTAGCATCCACCTTGAATGTCTTTTCCAGAAATTGTTCTAAATTAACATCGTCGGCAATGCCCCGCATAAGTGTCATGGAAACATGGGTGTGGGCGTTTATCAAGCCGGGAATAATAGCACAGCCAGTACAATCAATAATTTCATCGGCAGAACTGATTTCACCTATCTGGCTAATTCTGTTATTTTCTATCAGAATGTCGGCCTTGATGATGTCCCGATTGGGGTTCTGGGTGATAACCCAGCCGCCTTTCAGTGCTATGCTCATTGAACCGGAATTATGGTTCTAGGTAATAAGTTTGGCCATGGATGATCAAAGTAACCATGCTTCACGATAAAAGCCATTTCCAGAGAGGTATGTATATGATTTTTTTACCGTCAATATCTTCCGTGCCCTCATAGTCCCAGGTTATCACAAGCATATTATTGCATTTCAGAAGTTCTGAGGCCTTCAACAGACTTCTCTTTTCTCTGCTTTTTATGTCATTCTTTTCTGACGCATATGTTACCTGGACAAGCTCCTCGATATGTTTTCCTTTTCTGAGTATGAAGTCAACTTCCCTGTCCTGGTAGTCCTTCCAGTAGAATGTTTCCAGATCCGGCTCCAGGGCCATTCGTCTTGTAATTTGAAGGAACACCAGGTTTTCCATTAATCTTCCCCTGTTTTCGCTGGCGGAGAGAGATAATACATTTATCAAGCCAGTGTCTATGACATACACCTTCTTCGGGGAATTGGCAATCTCTCTTGGTTTTGGAGAATATTTGTCCAGAAGAAATATCAGATATGCTTCAGACAGATACTCCACATAATTCTTGGCAGTATGGGAACTTTTGAAATCATATGCGTTCTTTAGATTATTGAATGTGATTAGATTGGAGAAATTTGATATTATGGCAGTTGCCATCTCCCTGAAAGATTTCACGAACCTGATATTGTGTCTTGCGATTATGTCCCTTGAAATTATGGATGAGTAGAGAGATGAAAGATATACTTTCCTGATCTCTGGCGATTTGATAACCTCTGGAAATCCCCCTGTTCGTATATATTCTTCCAGATGGCTCTTGAGCAAGGCCCTGTTCTTTGTTGTGGCCCGAAATTCATTGAACCCAATATAATCCAGATATTCTTTAAATGAAAATGGTAATATTTCCATCTTGATGAACCTGCCAGTGAGGTGAGTTGAAAGCTCAGTACTGAGCAAATTCGCATTGCTCCCGGTTACGAATACCCTCATTCCCTTTCTCTGGAGCCTGTTCACGAATAATTCCCATCCCTGAATATTCTGAACCTCATCGAGCATGAGATATTGGAAATCACCATACACCTGGTAGAGTGCTTCGAGAACCGAATTTAATTCATCTTTATCCACAAAGGCCAGTCTCTCATCATCAAAATTGACAAAAGCATAATTCTTTTCCGGCATCACAAGGTGCGTGAACACGGTCTTTCCTGACCGTCTGACTCCTGCCGTGACCTTGACCAGGTCATTATCAATGTATTTTTTCCAGAACTCCTGCGATTCCCTTTCAATGAGCCTTTCATTTTTCAGGATTATCTCTCTTTCATCTGCCTGGTCCTGGATTATTCTCTTTATCATATCATGGTCCATATGAAAGCATAGTGTGGACTTTATATTTAAAGTTTGCAGTAGTGATGCAAAGTTTCAATCTAATATTTGCAATATAAACGCAAACTTTATGATTTAACTTTAGTTGGAACTAACCAGCCTCATTAATTTTCCTAGACCCTTTATTAGAGATAACTAAACATAGACCCTCTCTAACGATGATTAAACACAGACCCTAGCCCCTAGACAGGCAGCGGATGATCGAAATAATCCTGCTTGATATCGTCGCCTGTGATGTCCAGGTAAATCTGAGTTGTGGTAAGCGAGGAATGGCCAAGCATTTTCTGAACCGTTCTCAGGTTCATACCGCTCTTGAGGCAGTGAACTGCAAAAGAATGGCGCAGCATATGCGGGTGTATTGGCTGTTCAATATTGGCCAGCCTGCCGTATTGCTCAACAATTCTCTCAACCTGCCTTGTGGAAAGCTGTTCATTTCGCTCTGAAAGAATAAGAAAACCATTTGTCTCATCATCAACAAAATACTCTATCATGTCCATGGTCTGATGGTCCACAGGAATTAGCCGGTCTCTTCCGCCTTTTCCCCGACGTACCATGAGTGTTCCTTCCTCGAACTCTATGTCTTCAATTCGCAGACTGGTAAGCTCGGAAACACGCAGTCCGCAGCGGTACAGCATACGGAGAATAAGTCTATCCCTGAGCTTCTCTCGTTCTGGAGCGTTCAATAAGCGTCTTACCTCACGTTCTTTAAGATATTTTGGCAATTTCTTCGACATACGGCATCCCATCCGTAGGACCTATATTGTCTTTCAAATATATAAGTCCTCTTATTTGAATAATCTAGCCATAAATGACCTGCATTTCATATTTCTTAATATTTGCAGGTCATTTAGGCCAGTATATTCAAATTCAATAGGCCATACGCCTGCAGATTCAAAGCTGGATGCTTTGAATTTTTATTGCGGGCATGGCAGAAGACCTCCCAATGAAAACCAAATGTTTAAATAGAATTCCAGCCTATTTCAGGATGATACTTATGAAAGTTAGAAGCGGTCATATTCAATTCGAAAAAGGAGTAAAATACAAGGACCTTCTGCCGGTCTACAAAGAGCTTTACATGAAGTTTCTGAGAGAGACTGGCCAGCTTCCAGAAGAAGAGGAGGTCACAAATATGCTCATCCGAGAGAACCTGATAGATTTGGAGAAGGGCAAAAAACCCGAAGGCTATAACCGTCAGGGTCGCATGAGAATGATATTCCCAATCATTGAAAAATCCAGTAAAGGTATTGAATTATACATCTACGGACACTATCATTCAGCCAAGAGTCTCGAGGTCGCCAGGGTTACTGAGTCCATGAGCCAGTTCCTGAAAAATCACGGCTTTGACAATGAAGTTGACTGGGATAATATGCTTATACATAAATATAAAAAATAATATTTTATATTGCACATATTATTAACTTGGACTTGCCAATAGTTTTATACAATGTGATATTTTCGCCTGATTGCATAGTGGCCCGGGTAGTGTAGCCTGGTTAACATATGGGACTGTGGATCCTCTGTGCCGGGTTCAAATCCCGGTCCGGGCCCTTTTTGCTTTTTTTCCAGTTAATTTACAATTTGAGAAAACAAAACAATGTATCAACCTATAGAATACCACGGAAATCTAATAATATAATAAGAAACATACAAG
>JAUWNU010000009.1 GCA_030612505.1 Methanomassiliicoccales archaeon | reverse complement strand
GTTGTCAGAAAAGAGGTGCTAGCATGGCAGAAATACAGAGACAACAAAAATGCAAAAGTTAATTGGCAATTCACAACCGAGGATGCTCGGGTAAAGTTATCTCGGCTTTATCCGACACTTGAACGTTGACGCGACACTAGTATCTTTTGATGGTAGTTCCTCTACTGCTTCAGATGGTTCGAACTTAATATTATATGATTGGGATTTCGGAGATGGCAATTCATCAACAGGAATATCCCCTACATATGAATATCCAATTGATGGAGTATATGTTATATCATTAACAGTCACAGACAATATGGGTGAATCTGATATCAGTTTCTGTACAATCACCGTAGAAGGCTCAAAGGTACACAATTATGCACGTGGAAAATGCTATTATAAGATTCAATATGCTCTGGACGACGCGGAGTCACAAAATTGGATTGGGGACACAATTGATGTGGATCCAGGATCATTTAATGAAGACATAAACATCAGAGTGCCTGTTGATTTAATTGGCTCAGGTATTGATGCGACATTTATAGATGGCGGAGATAATGATACTATTGATATTTTCTCAGAATTTGTAAACATATCTGGGTTTAACATCTCTGGAAACGGCACTGCTATTGATTTAGGAAAAGATGATTGTAAGATTTTCAATAATTCAATATCTGCTCAGGTAGGTATTGAAATTTATGCTGCAGCCAACTCTACAATATCAAATAATTCTATGTTTAGATGTAGTATATTTTTAAACAGCGGGGATTTAGAGGATTATAACAACCTCATTGTTCTCCCTTCTAATACAGTTAATGGTAGGCCAGTGTATTATTACAAAGACGCTGTTGGAATACTTATACCTCCTAATGCTGGCGAGATCATTCTTATTAATTGTACAGATATGGAAATCACAAATCAACATTTCTTCAACGCAACGGTTGGTTATGAGGTTATCTTTTCTTCAAATATCACAGTGAATAACACTAACAGCTCCTTTAATTTGATTGGTGGAATAGTCGTTAGAACATTCAATTCTACAGTCAGCAATTGCACGATGTTCAACAATTCCGGTGTTGGCCTTTACCTCGTGTATTTCTCACACAACAATACGGTTCGGTTAAATACCTTAATTAATAATGAAAATGGCATGATTATTTTTGATTCTGTGGATAACTGGATATACCACAATTCATTCATCAATAATACTGTCCAGGCATATGATGATACTGATGCCAACCATTGGAATTCTACTTATCCGACAGGGGGCAATTATTGGTCTGATTATAATGGCACTGATACGATGTTTGGCCCATGGCAAGACCAGACAGGGCCGGATGGCATAGGTGATACACCTTATAACAACACATGTGGCCAGGGTATTCAAGGTGGCATGGCAGAGGATTATTACCCGTTAATGAGTCCTGAAGACTTTGAAGATATCATTAATCCGACATCAGAGGTTGATCTCATCACTCCATATTGGTACAATACTTCTCCATTAGCTATTTCTGCCACAGCTATTGACACAAGAAGTGACGTGGCAAGTGTTGGATTATGGTACAACTTTGAGGGCGGTACATATGAATTATTTGAGACAGATACTTTGGCTCCTTGGGAATGGGATTTCGACTGGCCAGAAGGTGAGGGCAACTACACATTCTATTCGATTGCTGAGGACACAAGTGGAAACATTGAATCAGTTCCTGTAACAGAAGATGCTAGTGTTGGCTATGACACCGCAGAACCCACAAGTGAGGTAAATTCAATAACACAATATTGGCAAGATGACTCTCTCACAATTACCGCTATGGCCAATGATGGAATAAGTGGTGTGGCTTCTGTTGAACTTTTTACCAGATATTCCGTTGATAATATCACTTGGAATGATTGGGCCTCTTTTGGCCTTAATTCATCTCTGTGGTCGTGGAACTTCAGTTTTTCAAATGGTGCTGGCTATTACGAATTCTACACAATTGCAACAGATAACACAGGCAATATTGAGGCGGTGCCTTCTGTAGCAGATACTATTTGTGCTTATGATTCTGGCGCACCTGAAATTGTCGACAGTAGCACAGTCAGTGCCACGACTGGTGAGGTATTTACTGTAACAGTCTTAGTAGAAGATGGCATTAATGTTACGTCTGTCCATGTGGTTTATTGGTTCGAGAACGGCACAGCAACCAATTCAACAGCAATTCTTGTTTCTAGCAATACTTACGAACTAGATATTCAGATTCCATCTGATTGCTCACTTAATCTCCAATATAAAATTGCTGCAGTTGATCATCTAGGTAAATGGAATTCTACCACAGAAAAGACAGTAATGATAGTCGATAATGATGCACCTAGTGCAGATGCTGGCTCAGACCAAATTGTTGTTGAGAACACAATCGTTATATTCGATGGTTCTAGCTCTGCTGACAATATAGAAATTATCAATTACACTTGGGTTTTTAGCATCTCTGGGGCTACCATTACACTTTACGGTCCAAACCCCCAGTATAATTTCACGGTTTCAGAAAATTATAGTGTGATATTAACAGTATCTGATGCTGCTGGAAATATAGATAATGATACATTGACAATCACTGTGCAACTCGATACAGATGGAGATGGCATTGGCAACAATGAAGACCCAGATGATGACAATGATGGCTATCTTGACGAATGGGAAATCTTCTTGGGCACAGATCCCGATGATTCAGACGACACTCCATTAGACACCGATAATGACGGAATCCCAGATGGTGATGAGACCAACACACAAACATGGATGGATACAGATGATGACAATGATGGCGTTCCTGATACAGAGGATTTTGCCCCATTAGACCCAGATATTACCACTGACCCCAACGCACCAAGTGGTGGGACAGGAAATTACTGGTGGATTGCCATAATAATAGTTATTGCCGCAATACTCGGGGCCGCCTTCATGCTGGCGAGAAAACCACCGCCAGTAGTTGAAGAAATAATAGAAGAACCAACACTGGAAACCGAACTCTGCCCCAAATGCGGCTTCGATATTGAGCCAGGTAGTCCATGTCCGTTCTGTGTTGAGGAAAAACCTCCTGAGCCAGAACCCCCCAAACCTGCTGAAGTTCCTAAACCAAAGCCCAAGTTCACCAACGAAGAAATGCTGGAAATGATTGAGAAATCCTATCAGGAAGGCAAGTTGACCGAGGAGCAGTATCTGAAGAACATGAAGAAGTTCAGCTAATCCTATTTATGATTTTATTAATAATCAGGCCATAGTAGGAAGTTCGACTTTCATATGAGATAGCTCTTTCAATGGAATTCTGTCCTTGATTCCGAGTATTTCTATGCCAATTACCTTACCATCTTTGTTGTAGTCGACAATAAACCCAGATGATATTTCCTCGCTTTCTTCTATCTCATCTTCACTGAACCTGAAATAAAGTGCGTCACTTTCCATATCAACTTTAACTCTCATTCTGAATCCTCCTTTCTTTCTTTAGCCATCATTGTTTTTCTTAGTCTTCTATCATAATACATGGTTACCACAGTATAAGGTTTTTGCTCACCTTTTACCACCACTCTCAATACTTTATGTTCGATCTTCTTGATTGCTGACCACAAATCGTCATTGGAAGTGTCTTTGTAATCTGGATTTAATACTATGTCTTTGATAAATTCTATTGTAAATTTTCTTTCTTTAAGCATGGTTAATGCATGTTCCGTGAATAAAACCTCACTATTCATTTTTCATTGCCCCTAATTACCATAAATACGCTCAAAGGTTTAATGTTTCCGTGCATCCTGCATTGGCCGATTGTCAGAGCATCAGCGTCTTCTTCAAAATAGGCCCGAAGTTCATGTCCTTCATAATAACCATGTTTGGTATCATGTACTTTCCGTCGGCAGGCAGATCAGCCAGGTAATTATTTTCCTTGAGATATTGAAGCCTCATACCTTTATCCTCCCGGTAGGCCTCATAGTCCTTGTAAACTGACAGAAGTACACATTCAAAACGTCTTGCAGCCAGGAATATGCTGGATGGATTGTTCAGGACATTCGATTCCAGAAGTTCATTGTCCAGTGGCTTGCTGGGATTGAAATTTATATGACTGAATGTCAGGACATTAAAGCCTAATTTTTCCAGATTCGGGATTCTCTTCTTTGCAACAAGACCTGATTCCTCCAGCTTATGCTTCACCTTTGAAACAGTATGCCTGGACATATCAACTATTTTAGCCAGCATCAGGTCAGTGGCATCTGGATTTTTAACCATGGCCAGCATTATTGTTTTTTCAGTATTGGACAGTTCAATATGATTAGTGCATAAGTCCAATCCCCGTTCTGTCTCAACTTTCATATCAATGTCAAATGCATCTGCAAGAAGCGCGTCAAAATCAAAGAACAATGGTATTTGGCTTATCTCGAATGGGAAAATAACTTCCTTGGGCTGCTGTATGTCCAGAAGGCCTTCCCTGGCAAATGTTTCTATTCTTCTTTCGGTGATCTGGCCTATTGCCGTGTAATCGCTGGAAAATGATACAGAAAATCCCTTATGTGTCTCGCCTACCGAGTAGAATATTTCCTCGAATATTTCAATTGTCTTGGTGGTGATGACTGCCCTCTCCTCTACTGATATTGCCGGGTTGAAGAATGTGTATAGAACTGCCAGCATCTCGGCCCCAAGACACTGCACCATTGGAACCATCACGGTGGTGTAATAGCCATTTTTCTGTAGCCTCTTCCTTATGGTGCTGAAGGTGGAATGCGGCATATCTAGTTTCTTGGAGACCTCTATGTCTGTAAGATTAGGGTAAACTGTCAGCCCCCAGAGCACTAAGCCCTCATTCTTTGAAAGATCCGATAGCATGTTATGCTGCATATATTGGACAGATAAGTACCTTTCGTTAAAAATAATTACCATTATTACGAATTTACCCCTAAATTTAGGGAATTTATTACATATCTCTATTTTTTGCTCCTATTATCATGGTTTTTTGTGACCTATATGCTATTTCACTGCTCTTATGTGGCATAAATACAATTTTATGTAATTCAACTTAACATTTATATATCTCATTATTATTCCCTTGGTTCAACGCTCATAAAACTTGTTATTTTTATGGGGGGGGCTAAATGTCAGCAGAGTCTGTGAATGATTGTGACCATCCTGATTCATTGAAGGAAGTCAAGTTGACTGGTAAGTTGGTCGATGAGGTTCTTGAACTCTGTGACGAAAATGTTTTTGGATGCTATCAATGCGGCACCTGTGCCGCAGGCTGCCCTTTTATCGAGGAAATGGACCTGACACCCGACGAGGTAATACGGCAGATTATTCTTGATAATAAAGAAGTATTGAAATCAAAGACCATCTGGCTTTGTTCCACTTGCTTTATCTGTGCCGAGAGATGCCCAAGAGACATCAACATAACCGTTCTCATGGAAGCACTCCGTCAAATACTGTTGAGATTGAGCATTGATGAGACAGAGATTACATGCCTTTCCGAGGAGGAGAAGAGAACTATCCCTCAGATGGCATTTGTAAGTTTGTTTAGAAAAAATATTGGTTGAGAACACTATGGATTTACTATATTACCCGGGATGCACACTGAAAACTTCCGCGAAGAATCTGGAAACATCAGCCATGGCAATAGCTGAGATACTTGGCTATAGGCTTGTGGAGATGGATGAATGGAATTGTTGCGGTGTGGTTGCATCCCTGACAAGCGATGACCTTATGCATCATCTGGCGCCACTCAGAAACCTCATTCATATTGAGGACCAGAAGCAAGATAAAGTTGTTGTGCTATGCGATATGTGCTACAATACACTGAGGCAGACAGATGTCAGGGTCAAGGAAAGTCAAAGTGACCTGGACACTCTAAATAGCTTCATGGATGAGGAGAATGATTATAATAAAACTGTGAAGATTATGCACTTTCTGGAGTTCTTGAGGGATGAAGTTGGTTTCGCTACCCTGAAGAAAAGGGTGAAAAAACCACTGAAGGGCCTGAAGCTCATGCCATATTATGGATGCATGCTGCTGAGACCCAGGGAAGTGGCCATCGATGATGCTGAGGACCCAAGGATTCTTTCTGACCTGATCAAGGCACTGGGAGCCGAGGTTGTGGACAATCCATACAAGATAGAGTGCTGCGGGTCTTATCGTACCATTGACCAGAAGGAGCTTACATCCAAGAGAGCCAAGAACATCTCAAGTTATGCAGTCCAGCATGATGCAGATGCCATAATGCTTTCTTGCCCTCTGTGCAAGTATAACCTGGACTTTAGGGGAAAGGAAGCAGAATCCATGTATGATGGATACCGCCAGCTCCCAACATTATATTTCACTCAACTTATTGCCCTTGCACTTGGCCTGGATGCTGAGTCACTGGGCTTTGATTCACATTCAGTAGACCCTATTCCCTTATTGAAGCAGAAAGGGGTGATTGATTGATTACATCGGAGGTTGTGAAATGACCGAGACAGATGTCGAGTGTGCGAAGCAAGCTGAACCAACTCAGGAAGCCGGTACGGTGGAGATTTTCATCATGGGCAAGAGATACAGAGTACCCATTGGATTCACCATAATGAAGGCAATAGAATATGCTGGCTATCAGTATATCAGGAGCTGCGGCTGCAGGGCCGGATTCTGTGGAGCCTGTTCAACAGTCTATAGAAAAGAAGATGAACAAAAACTCAGCTTCGTGCTGGCATGCCAGACCTTGATCGAGGATGGGATGTATCTTGTCCAGATACCCTTCGTCCCTGCCAATAGGGAGAAATATGACCTCGATGAACTCAAACCCGAAGACAATGTCATTTTGTCTATATATCCTGAGATAGCCAGGTGCGTTTCCTGCAATACCTGCACGAAATCCTGCCCCCAGGACATCAATGTGATGCAGTATATCCAATGCGCCCTAAGAGGCGATATCGAAAAAGCGGCTGAAATATCGTTCGACTGCATCCAGTGCGGTATGTGCGCAATGAGATGCCCGGCTGATATCAAACACTATCATGTAGGTCAACTGGCCAGGCGGCTTAGGGGTAAATACCTTGATCCAGAGTCACATGACCTAAAGTCGCGTTTGGAGGAAATGAAGAGCGGGAAGTATGACCAGGGAATCAAAGACCTCATGAACAAGAGTGATGAGGAACTCACCGAGATGTACCGCAATCGAAAGATCGAGGCCGCAGGAGACCTTGATAATACAGAGGAGGTGAGTAAATGAAGATTATCGACGGCTATCCGGATTTCATGATGGATTCAATAAAGCTTGTTGAGGAGAAGCGGGAAAAGAACATTTCAATAGACGTCAAGGGAATGAGCCTTGAAGAAAGAAAGCAGATCCTTAGCAAGTATCACCCGGACTTCATGGAAGGCACTAGAAGGCAAGTCAAAATAGGAATTGACAAGGGCAATCTAATGTACAACGGTATTGTGGACCTCATCGAAGCAAGATCAATACTGGAAACAAAGGATATAGACCTGAACAGGGTGGATTATGACACTGACATACTCATCATCGGAGGCGGAGGTGCCGGCACCGTCGCTGCCCTCTTCGCGCATGAGAAAGGGGTTCCCACTGACAAGATACTGATAACCACGAAGCTCAGACACGGGGACGCAAACTCGATGATGGCCCAGGGCGGCATACAGGCAGCAGACAGGCCGGAAGATGATCCATTACTTCATTATCTGGACATCTATGGCGGGGGCCACTTCACAAACAATCCTGAAATGGCAAAAGCAATGGCAATGGACGCCCCGGAGATAATAAGGTGGCATCTGGAGCTTGGTGTGATGTACGACCGCCTTGAGAATGGAGAGTTTCTGGAACTGTCCGGCGGCGGCACAAGCCGCAACCGGATGCACAGTGCCAAAGACTATACTGGTATGGAACTAATGCGCAATATCAGAGACAGGTTCAGAAATCTCAATATACCTGTTTTGGAGTTCTGCCCGATACTGGAACTCCTCATGGACGATACCGGGACGGTTTCCGGGGGCATAGCCTTCAATATCGAGACCCACGAGTATTATGTGATAAAGGCAAAAGCAACCATACTGGCCACCGGAGGAAGCGGCCGGCTGCATTTATCTGATTACCCCACAACCAACCATTATGGGGCCACTGGTGACGGCTTGATCATGGCATACCATGCAGGCGCAAACCTGCGTGACCTAGACACCATCCAGATTCACCCGACAGGTGATGCCTATCCCGATGCGGTGGTCGGCATATTGTCCACAGAGAAGATAAGGGCCCTGGGCGCCAAGCCATTGAACAAGAACGGCGACCAGTTCGTATTCCCATTGGAACCAAGGGATGTGGAATCTGCAGCCTTCATCAGGGAATGCCAGGAGGGCAGGGGTTTGGTGACGCCCACAGATATGCCCGGAGTATGGTTGGACTCACCTATGATAGATATTATTCACGGCAAAGGCACAATAGAGGAAAAACTGGCTGGCGAGGTTCGCAAGTTCAAGAGATTCGGAATCGACATGGTCAAGTATCCAATCCTGGTGTATCCGACATTACATTACCAGAACGGCGGTGTGGAGGCCAATGTGAAAACCGAGACCCGGGTACCCGGCCTATTCGCTGCCGGTGAGGTGACTGGTGGAGTCCACGGCAAGAACCGGTTGATGGGCAATTCTCTGCTTGATTACAATGTGTTCGGTCGAAGATCAGGGCTTTATGTTGCCGAATATATCAAAACAAGAACCGTAGGAAAATTAACACTGGATCACATTGATAAATATAACAAGATGTTGGATGAGGCAAATATTCAATCAGACATCAAGGCACCCATAGTGCTTCCGGAATACAGAGGAAAGGAAGTGCTAGCGCGTGCACTGGACATAATGTGAGGTTGATGCAGAATGATAGAAATCGTACTTGACTGGTGCAAGGGCTGCGAGATATGTGTTAAACGTTGTCCAGTTGATGCGTTTGAAATATCAGACATACTCAACAAGCGGGGAATATATCCTCCCAAGTTGAAAGAGGTCAATGATTGCAATTACTGCAGGCTATGCGAGCTCTTGTGTCCTGATTTTGCCATCACAGTTATTCCAGATGAAGAAAAAGAACCAGTAGAAAGTAAAAGTAAGCTCATAATTGGAGGTATCTGCAATGAAGTATGAACGCGACCCCGAACGTATCAGGAGGGTCTTAGGTGACAAAGTGCAGTTTATTCAGGGAGACATAGCCGTCGCATATGGCGGATTACTTGCCGGAGTTGGTTTCTTCGGTGGGTATCCTATTACGCCAGCGTCGGAAGTGGCCGAGGGTATGGCCAGGATGCTCCCTAGGGTAAAAGGAACATTTATACAAATGGAGGACGAGATTGGAAGCATGGCTGCCATAATCGGTGCTTCCTGGGGCGGTCAAAAGACCATGACTGCTACCTCGGGACCCGGATTCAGTCTGATGATGGAGAACTATGGGTATGCCATCATGACCGAAACTCCCTGTGTCATCGCCAATGTGCAGAGAACTGGCCCATCCACTGGTCAACCAACTCTTGGTGCCCAGGGTGACATGATGCAGGTGAGATGGGGCAGTCATGGGGACATGGTGGCCATTGCGCTGTGCCCCAGTACTGTTCAGGAATGTCTGGACATGACAATCGAATGTTTCAATTTATCTGAAAAATATCGTCATCCAGTGGTCCTGATGACCGATGGAGAGGTAGGCCATCTGAGAGAGAAGGTAATAATTCCAGATGAGGATGAAATGGAGCTGTTTGAAAGAATTCCGGCCACCATTGACAAGGATAAGTTCATTCCTTTTACTAATTCTCAAACCAGGGACAGCAAGGTGCCAGATTTCCCAGCCTTCGGAACTGGATACAGGACATATGTGACAGGCTTAACACATAATAAGATGGGTTATCCAGCAACAGATAAGCAGAAAGATCATGAAGAACTAATAACACGCATAATCACCAAGATAACAGATGACCGCGAAATACTTACAGATGTGGAGGAGATTGAACTGGAGGATGCGGAAATCGCCTTCGTGACCTATGGTGCTTCAGCTAGACCAGCAGAAAGTGTCGTCAGAATGGGACGCAAGAATGGCATAAAGATAGGCATGCTGAGAATCAAACTTGCCTGGCCATTCCCCAGAAGGGTTATCAATGAGCTTTCAAAGAAGGTCAATACCATAATCGTGCCGGAAATGAACCTTGGCCAGATGGTCCACCCAATTACTGAATATGCAGATGCAGGATGTAAGATTGTGTCTGCGCAGAAAATTGGCGGTGAGATGCATTTACCAGATGAACTCTACAAGATCCTGGAGGCAGAACTATGAAGGAAATGATGAATGCCAATGAGCTAAGAAAGAAATATCTGGTGGAAGATATGATGCCTACTATATTCTGCAATGGATGTGGGCATGGGAATGCACTGGACTATGTGTTCTGGGCAATGGAGGAACTTGAACTTGACTTGGATAAAGTTGCATTCACTTCAGGAATCGGATGCTCCTCCAGAATACCTGGGTACATTAACGCAGATGGATTGCACACCACCCATGGCAGGGCATTGGCCTTCTCAACAGGCCTCAAGGCAGCCAGACCGGATATGGATGTCATAGTCTTCACTGGTGATGGTGATTGTACTGGCATCGGCGGCAACCATTTCATTCACGCAGCCAGGAGAAACATAGATATCACGGTGATTCTGCTGAACAATTTCATTTATGGCATGACAGGGGGCCAGCAAGCTCCCACAGCGCCTATTGGCAGCATTGCCACAACATCGCCTTATGGCAATATTGAGCAGGCCTTCAATATCTGTGAACTGGCAAAGGCCCTTGGTGCGGCATATGTCGCCAGGTGGCCAGTATCCCATCCGTATCAGCCCATAAAGTCCATCAAGGAGGGAATTCAGAAAGAGGGATTTGCCCTCATTGAACTTATGTCTCCTTGCCCCACTGCATATGGTCGGAGGAATAAGCTGGGCAATATAGAAAAACTCTGGCAATGGTATGATGATAATACAATCCTCATGGAGGAATATGACAAGATCATGGATTATGGCACAGAGGAGGAAAAGGAAGCAATAAAGTCCATGATCCAGATTGGCGTGTTCCAGGATGAGGAAAAGCCAGGCTTCTTCGAGGCATATGATGAACTTGTAGATAGGTTGATTGAAATCGATGACAAAAAGGCCCAGGGAGGTAAGTAGATGAAAAAAGAGATTAGAATTTGCGGTTTCGGGGGCCAGGGTGTCATCCTTGCTGGTTTCATAATGGGCAAGGCAGCATGTGTGTTCTCGGATTTCAATGCTGTGCAGAGCCAGTCATACGGCCCAGAGGCCAGAGGAGGCGCTGCAAGGTCAGAGGTCATAATATCTGACGAGAAAATCGGCTACCCCAGGCCAACCAGCTGTGACCTTATGGTCGCAATGGCACAGGAGGCCTTCAATTCATATCGTCACGATATTCGTGATGATACGGTGATAATCATAGACCCGGACCTTGTGCCGAACCATGACATTGGCAGGCTACTTTACAAGGTGCAGGTTCAGAAGATTGCAGAAGACCTTGGCAACAAGATTGTGACCAATATAGCCATGGTAGGTGCCATTATCGGCATCGACGACACGCTTTCTCCAGAGGCAGTAAAGAAAGCAGTAATAGATAGTGTGCCAAAGAGATTTACAGACCTTAATATCAATGCCTTTGAGAGAGGGCTAGAGGCGGGTAGAAATGCCAGACCAGAGTGATGAAATAACACCACAGTATTACGAAGATGTCCCACTTGAAGACGATTATCTTATGGACGTACCAGAGATAGCCATGATGGAGGATGCTGTTCTGGAGATGGGCAGCGATGCTCGGATTGTATCGGAAATGGCCTTCAGGAAAAGGGAACGCAAACTGGAAGGCGACGTGCTTATTGTCGGTGCTGGCATAACCGGAATGCAGGCGGCTCTTGATGTGGCGGATAAGGGTTATCGTGTCATACTCATCGACAAATCAGCCACCATTGGCGGAAATATGGTCAAATTGGACAAGACATTCCCAACCAATGACTGCTCCATTTGCACCTCTGCACCCAAGATGGTGGAGGTCTCTAGGCATCCAAATATTAAACTGCTTACGTATGCGGAAATATCCTCATTGGAAGGCGAGGCAGGCAAGTTCACGGCTCATATTTACAGAAAGAGCAAGTATGTTGACCCTGAGAAGTGTACTGGCTGCGACGATTGTGTCCCGGTCTGCCCGGTGGACATTATTAATGAATTTGACGAGAAACTGGCCAAGCGGAAGGCCATATACATAGAATTTCCCCAGGCAGTACCAATAGTTTACACAATTGACTATGATGCCTGCGTGGGCTGCGGTTCCTGCGAGCGTGTATGTGAACCAGGTGCCATATCTTTCCTGGAAAAATCAGAGGATATTGAGGTCAAGATCGGCAGCGTCATCATTGCCACTGGCTTCGAGCTATTTGAGCCCCTGGAGATGAGAAGGGAATATGGCTACGGCAAGTATCCCAATGTAATCACAGCCATGCAGCTTGAACGCCTGCTTTCATCCTTCGGACCCACAGAAGGCAAGATAAAGAGACCATCAGACGGCCAAGCCCCAAAATCCATTGCCTGGATTCAATGCGTTGGCTCCAGAAGCAAGCAATTGGGCTTCCCATACTGTTCCAGAGTTTGCTGTATGTATGCCACAAAGGAGGCAGCCATAGCCAAGGAGTCTGACCCTGATACCGAGATAACCATTTTCTACATGGACCTGCGGGCCTATGGCAAGGACTTCCAGCAGTATTATGATAAGGCAAAGGAGATTGGTGTGAATTATATACGCAGCCGTCCGTCATCTGTTTACCAGAATGATGATAAAAGCATAGCAATCCGTTACATGGACACCCATACCAGGGAGGTGACTGAGTCCTCTGTTGACCTTCTTGTCCTGTCAACGGCCATCATGCCCTCGAAAGAGAATAAAAGATTAGCAGAGATTCTCGGCATTACTATCGATGAGAATGGTTTCTTCCAGTCTGAATCCATCCTAACAGATCCAATTGAATCCACCCGCAAGGGTGTTTATCTGGCTGGCTGCAATCAGGGCCCAAAGGACATTCCAGACAGCGTGGCCATGGGCAGCGGCGCAGCAGCAAAGGCCATGGAGGCCATAATAGATAGGGAACAGACAATTCCCGAGCCGCCACCAAAGCAGAAGGATGTCAGCGGTGAAAAACCACGCATCGGTGTATTTGTCTGCCACTGTGGGAAGAACATCCATGGATATCTTGACACTGTGGAGGTTTCCGATTATGTGGGGGAAATGCCCAATGTTGTCTATTCCACAGATGTGATGTTTGCCTGTTCGGAGGACACTCAGAAAGATTTGAGGGAGAGAATCAAGGAGCAGAATCTGAATCGGGTTATAGTAGCTGCCTGCTCGCCTATAACACACGGCGGTCTGTTTGAAGACACATTGATAGAAGCTGGCCTGAATAAGTATCTCTTTGAATTTGCCAATATCAGACAGCACTGTTCCTGGGTGCACTCCCATGACTATAAGGCGGCAACCCAGAAGGCCAAGGACCTTGTGAGAATGGCAGTGACCAAATCCAACCTTCTTACCCCGCTTACACAGGAAACAGTCGGTGTCACGCCCAGTACTCTCATTATCGGCGGAGGTCTCGCAGGCATGCGCGCCGCCATTGCGCTGGCTAATATGAATATTCAATCATATATTGTAGAAAAGAAGCCCAAGCTTGGCGGTACACTGGCAACCCTTCACACGTTATTTCCCTCGGATGTCAAGTCCAGCGACATCATCGACCCGGTGATAGAGAAGGTCAAGAACAGTGAATACATAACAGTCTTTGCCGGTTCAGAGGTAGAAACCCTTGAGGGCTTTATTGGTAATTTCAAGGCAAGTGTCAAGATTCCTGGAGGCCAGGAAGATATAGAATTCGGCACTGTAATAATCGCCTCTGGTTTCAATGAGGTAGACATGACCGGTCTTTTTGGTTATGGCGATAATCCTAATATTATTACCCAGAGCGAGCTGGAAAAGCAGCTCATTGATGATAAGCTTCCAAAGACCGATAAAGTTGTCATGATAAACTGCGCTGGTGCCATGGACAAGGAGCGTCCCTATTGCTGCAGGATAGGCTGCGGTGTTTCCATAAAGAATGCCAAGCTAATCAAGGAGGCCAATCCAAATGCTGATATTTACATATTATACAGGGACATAAGGGTCTTTGGCAAGGAAGAGGAAGAGTACTTTGCAGATGTCATCGAGAACAAGCATGTCAAGATAATCAGATATTCGGAGGACGAACCTCCAATTGTGGAACAGGCCGAAGATGGCAGCATCACAATAAAGGTAAAAGATCAGGTTTACGGCGAGGAATTTGCTCTGCCTGCTGACCTTCTGGTCCTTACGGCCCAGACAGAGGGCAGTCCGACCAATAACAAGCTAATGGAGTTGTTCAAAATACCCGCTGGAGCCGGCAATTTCTTCATAGAGGCCCATGTCAAGATCAAGCCACTGGACTTTGCCACTGATGGCGTCTACTTCTGCGGCTCTGCCCATTTCCCGAAAAACCTGGCTGATACCATTGCCCAGGCCGAGGGCGCAGCATCCAGGGCAGCAATTCCCATACTGAAAGGTACGCTGATACTGGAAGGTATTACTGCTTTGGTGGACCAGGACAAGTGTGTTGGCTGTGGAATATGTGTAGAGAGCTGCGCATTCTCAGCCATAGAATTGATTGACGGAAAAGCAAAGGTAAATGATGCCCTCTGCAAAGGCTGTGGATTATGCACAGCCACATGCCGTTCCGGAGCAATCCAGCAGAAGGGATTCAATGACCATCAGATTTTGTCCATAATTAAGAGTTCATTGTACGAGGTGTTCTAATGACCGAAATTAGTAAAACAGATAGTGAGTGGGAACCGAAAATCATAGGCTTTTTATGCAACTGGTGCAGTTCCACTTTTTTCTTTGGGCAATTCCCTGCGCTGGCAGAACCTCACAAAGAAAAAAGACGGACAAACAAAGAAATTCGGTTCAACCTGCTCGGGAATTGTAAGGGGGTGTTCTAATGACCGAAATTAGTAAAACAGATAGTGAGTGGGAACCGAAAATCATAGGCTTTTTATGCAACTGGTGCAGTTATACTGGTGCAGACCTGGCTGGAACCTCAAGGTTGCAGTATCCGCCGAATATACGCATAATCAAGGTCATGTGCTCCGGCCGTGTGAACCCGCAATTTATTCTCAAGGCGTTTCAGGAAGGTGCAGATGGCGTACTGGTCTCGGGATGCCATCCTGGCGACTGCCATTACATTGAGGGAAACTACCATGCAAAGAGAAAGCTCACACTTACCACGGACCTTATGGAGTTCATGGGGGTAGACCCAAAAAGATTCCAGGTATCCTGGGTATCGGCCTCAGAGGGAAAGAAATTCGCAGAGGTTGTTATAAAATTCACTGCACAGATAAAGGAACTGGGGCCGCAAAATAAACTCACTGGAGGCGATGTTTGATGATGGATTTTCAAGATTTTGAAGCCAAAATAAAATCACAGGCAAAACAGTGGCTTGAGAGTGGAGAGGTAAAGTTTGTCATTGGCTACGAAAAGAGCCATGACTCCCTGATTGCCAGACCAGTTTTTATTCATGACGCTAAGGACGTAGACAAACTATATTGGGGTCCAGACTGCATTAGCAATTTGACCCTCTACCTGGTCGATGAAATGAAGAAAAAGCCCAAGAGAGGCGAAGAACCTTTCACCCATGCTGTTGGCATTGTTGTCAAACCCTGCGATTCAAAGACCATTGTGGAGCTCATCAAGGAAAACATGGTTCCCAGAGAGAGAGTGAAAATAATCGGTGTTGCCACCGAGAATTCCATTAACCCGGATAAGTTGGAGGCAGCCATCAAGGATATTCCCCCTGGTAAGAGAGGGGGCATAAGATTCATAGATGATGGTAATAAGAATTACATAATCAAGTATGACGGAGGCGAGCTGAAGGTCCCCCAGGAAGAGCTGGAGGCCGATAAATGCAAGGTCTGCATAACCCACAAGCCAGTCATACATGATATTCTGGTTGGCGAATCCAATGAACCCTTTGTTCCTGATGAATTTGAAGATGTGAAAAAACTGGAAGAAATGACAGAAGATCAACGCTGGAACTACTGGAAAGAGCATCTCTCCAAATGCGTAAGATGCTATGCATGCAGAGATGTATGCCCGTTATGCTACTGCGAGGAATGTGTGTTCGACAAGGAGAAGCCATTCAGTTGGAACGAGAAATCGGTTCAATTAAGGGAAAACACATTCTATCACATGGTAAGGGCAATGCATCTGGCCGGCCGCTGCGTGGACTGCGGCGAGTGTGACCGTGTTTGCCCCATGGGAATTCCAATAAGAGAGATAAACCGCTTCCTGATAAAACGTGCCAAGGAAAGATGCAAGGTATTTTCAGGCATAAATGTAGAGGACAAGCCAATGTTCGGTTCATATGACATTGACGACCCTGGAGAGGAGATATGGTAGGAGGTGTATGATATGTCAAAATTACTCAAAAAAGACAAGCTCAAAGACCTGCTTGGAAAACTCTCGGATACCGGGTTCATAACATATGGGCCAGTGGAAAAGAACGGCACAACATTATTCCAGAAAGTGAAGGGTGATGAGGTTCTTCTGAACTTCGAGAACTCAAGCAAACCTCCCAAGGAGATATTATTCCCCCAGACCGAGAAGATGTTTGACCTTACAATAGAGAATCACAGGATAACCGGAACAATAGAGGTAGAGATGCCCAGCACTCCAATCTTGCTTTTGGGAATAAGACCCTGCGATGCCCGTGCCATTAAAGTTCTGGACAAGCTGTTCACCTGGGACTCCATTGACCCGTATTATGTTAACAAGCGTGAAAGGGCCACAATAATCAGTTTCAGCTGCACACAGCCAACAATGCCTCTGGACTCATGTTTCTGCACATCAGTAGGCGGCGGGCCTGGCTCTGGAGAAGGAGCAGACATGCTCTGGACCGACATAGGCGATGCTTTCCTGGTGGAATCTCTCAATGAGAAAGGAGAGAATATTCTGAAGCTTGGCGAGGGAATCTTCACAGATGCCACAGGCGACCAAGAGAGCTCGACCAATGCTGCGAAGCAAAAAGCCAGTGATGCTATTATCAGAAAACTCGAAACAGATGGAGTTCCGGAAGCCCTGGAGGCCGCATTTGACAGTGATTACTGGACCGAGTTTGCCCAGAGATGCCTGGGCTGCGGTATTTGCACTCTTCTGTGCCCCACATGCCACTGTTTCGACATTCAGGACGTATTGGCCAATGGAAAGGGCAGACGTGAGCGGGTATGGGATTCCTGCCAGTATCCATATTACACCATGCATGCATCAGGCCATAATCCAAGGCCGGAAAAGATGTTCAGGCAGCGGAACCGTGTGTATCATAAGTTCCTTTACTCCGAGAAGAATCTGGGATTATTGGGCTGCGTTGGCTGCGGCAGATGCATATCTGGATGCCCGGTGAACATTGATATTATTGAGGTTGTTGAGGGAGCAAAGGAGGCCATGAGATGAGCGATAATGTTTACAAGCCACACACAGCCACCATAACAGACATACAGCTGGAGGCTGGCGGAGGAAGGCCAATCAAGACAATAACCATGCAGGTTGATGATGTTTCAGTTCGAGAAAGTTTCTATCACAAGCCTGGCCAGTTCACAATAATTAGCATATTCGGAACCGGCGAGAGCGTGTTTGCAATCGCTTCCCTGCCCAATAAGGATGGAATAGTTCAAGTTTCAGCCATGAAGGTGGGTAATGTTACCAGCAAGCTTCATGAACTCGAAGTCGGCGATAAAGTTGGCGTCAGGGGACCATATGGCAATCATTTCCCACTGGAAGAGTGGGAAGGCAAGAATATAGTGTTCATTGGCGCAGGTATCGGAATTTCGCCAGTGCGTTCTGTGTATCAGGTTGCAATTCAGCCGGATGAGATAAAGAAATACGGTAAAGTGACGCTCATCTATGGTGCCAGAACTCCGGCAGATCTGGCCTTCAAGGAGGAGTTCAAGGCCATGGACACCAGGGACGACCTGAATTTGTGGCTCTGCATTGACTGGAAGTTCGGGCCCAAAGGCCCTACTGGTGAAACCGCAGCAGAAGGATGGCCAGCCATAAACATGGCAGCTCCAGGAGAAACAGAGATTCCTGATGGAGTAAACAAGTTCACATGTTTTGTTCCACAATTGGTGGAGGTTGTGAAGCCAGACCCGGAAAATTCCATAGTTGTAACATGCGGGCCGCCTATAGCCATAAAGTTCATTACCCAGGCATTGGAAAAGCTGGGGTGGAAGTCTGACCAGATTTATACAACACTGGAGAACAGAATGAAATGCGGTATTGGTAAATGCGGCAGATGCAATATCGGCGATGTGTATGTTTGCAAACATGGGCCAGTGTTCACCAATGAAGAGATAAAGAACATGTTCAATGAGTTCTGATTCAAGGAGATAAATCATGAAAATCGAGCCTAGAAAGTATTTTTATGATACAGAAGTCGAGTGGATCACAGAAAGAAAAGGCATTATGAGAACCAAGGGCATGCCAGATATTGATGTTGCATGCGCCCCTGAGTTTGGCGGTCACAAGGATATCTGGACGCCAGAACATTTGTTTGTTGGCTCAATAGAAATATGCACAATGTCCACATTTCTTTTCCTGGCCCACAAGGAAAAGCTGGAGATAGCATCCTACAAAAGTACTGCAAAGGGCGAAGCCAGCATGGTGGACGGCTCCATAAGATATGTGTCCCTGATTGTCAAGCCAGTTGTAAATATTTTTAAAGAAGAAGATAGGGCAGTAGTGGATAAGATATTTGCCGAAATAGGTGCCTGGTGCATGATAAGCAACTCCATAATTCCAGAGGTCAGGATAGAACACATGGTGAAATGTGATGTATGAAGTTTTTATAAATATATGAACATTGGGTGGAGCATGTCAAAATGGAGGTTTCTTGACACTGGCATACTTAATGCCTCCGATAATATGGCTCTGGACGAAGTGTTGCTTGAATCAAGGGCCAAAGATATATCTCCAGATACCATCAGGTTAATGCAGTTCAGCCGCCCTGCTGTTCTTGTTGGCTTCAATCAGAGCGTTGACCAGGAAGCCAGGCTGAAATATTGCCTGGAAAATGAAATTGAGATAAATCGAAGAATAACCGGCGGCGGGGCCATATTCTTTGACCAGACCCAGATAGGCTGGGAGGTCATTTGCCATAAATCATCCATTGATGCAGGGCTGCCAAATACCGCTCTTTTTGAGAGGATCTGTGAACCAGTCATCCAGGCGCTGGGGGAGATGGGAATTCAGGCTTCCTTCAGGCCAAGAAATGACATAGAGGTTGACGGTAGAAAAATCTCCGGAACCGGCGGCACAGAGGAAGGCGGAGCCATTCTCTTTCAGGGTACTCTACTGGTGGACTTTGACGTGGATTCCATGCTTCGGGCCCTTAGAGTTCCCATTGAAAAATTGAAAGCCAAAGAGCTGGCATCGGCAAGAGAAAGGGTAACCTGTCTGAAATGGGAGATGGATATTGTTCCCGAACTTCCTAAACTGAAAGAGATATTAAAGAGCAGCTTCGAGAGATGCTTCAAAATAACTCTGGAAGATGGCGGATTGACAGATCATGAGAAAATCATGTTCAATGATAGAAAGAATTATTTCAAATCAGATGACTGGATAAACAAGATAAAACGTCCCAAGGGTGAGCAAGCTGTGGTGGACTCGGTTCACAAGACAAAGGGCGGCATCATCAGAAGTTCCATGATGGTAAACCTACGGCAGGAACGCATCCAGAGTGTTCTCATCACCGGCGATTTCTTTACATTCCCAATGAGGGCGATATTCGACCTCGAAGCAGAGTTGAAAGACATCAAGGCAGACATTTCAGTTATCAAGCAGAAGATCACCAGCTTTTTCGATAAAAATGATTGTCAGATACCTGGTATCGAACCATCTGATTTTGTGGCGGCCATATCCAAGGGTCTCGAAAAGATGGAGATTGCTAGACTCGGCATCCCACTGCATCTAGCTAATCGTATCAATGTTGTTAACGACACCTTCGCTGGCGTACTCGAGAAAGCGCCCCAGCACCTTCTTCTGCCATATTGTTCAAAGTCTTTAGACTGCGGCTGGAGATACAAAGATGGCTGTGCCGAATGCGGCGAGTGCAGCATCAGCGATGCCTATGCCCTGGGAATTGCGAAAAATATGGAGGTTATGACCATCCAGAGCTTCGAGCATCTTATTGAAACCATCGAAATACTGAAGGGTCAGGGAGCTTCATCATATATTGGATGCTGCTGCGATGCCTTCTATGCCAAACACATTGAGGATTTTGAGTTTTCAGGCCTACCTGCCATATTACTTGACATTGACAGCACAACATGCTATGAAATGGGAAAGGAAGAAAATGCCTATGTGGGAAAATTTGAGAATCAAACTGAAGTTAATCTCAAACTATTGAGGAGGGTGCTGGATGTCACAATATGATGTGCTTGTTGTTGGTGCCGGTCCTGCGGGTTCCTCGGCTGCATTGGAGGCAGCGAAAGCTGGCTGTCGTGTGTTAATGGTGGAGAAACGAAAAGAAATAGGGCTGCCAGTCCAGTGCGCAGAATATATTCCCAAGATGCTGCTGGCAGAATCAGGTGTTTCCACTGATGTCATTTCCCAGAAGATAGAATCAATGATAACGCATCTTCCAGATGGCGAGATAGTAGAGACCAGTTCACCAGGATATATTCTGAACAGGGATGCTTTTGACAAGGCCTTGGCCAGCAATGCAAAAGAGAAAGGTGCTGAGATAATGACAGAGACCCTATGCGTTTCAAAGGCTGGCGATGAAGTGTATCTCAGGCAGGGAGATAAGGACATAATTGTTTCACCCAAGGTGATAGTGGGTGCAGACGGTCCAAATTCTGTTGTGGGTAAATGGATAGGGAGCATTAATACGGAATTCGTCAGCGGCTTGCAGTGTACGCTGCCTTTGACAGCCCCCCAGGATTTCACAGAGATATTTTTCGATTCCAAATTCATTGGGGGCTATGGTTGGCTGTTTCCCAAGCGTGATGTGGCTAATGTGGGCATTGGCATTAAATCAGGTTCACCCAATGGAACTGGCAGGCAGTTGCGTGCCCTCTTGGACGATTTCATTAAAGAGCTGGAAGGGCAAGGCAAGGTCAAAAACAGCCCAGTTTCCTTGACAGCTGGCCCTATCCCGGTGGGAGGGCCCCTGAACACGGTCAAGGAGAATATTCTGCTGGTGGGCGATGCAGCAGGACATACCGATGCCATAACTGGTGGCGGAATAACCCAGGCCGTGATGTGCGGAAAAATGGCAGGAAAGGCTGCAGCCAGGGCAATTGATGAGGATGACCTGGGCCGCCTGAAGGCCTATGAGAAAGAATGGCAGATGATATACGGCCAGACCCTTCAAAATGCATTGGAGAAGCGCCGGATATTGGAATCTCGCTGGGATGAGCTGGACACCGTAATAAAAAAATGCTGGGTGGCATTCAGGGAGTATTACCATGATTGATATTGAAGAATTGATGGCAAAGGCAAGGTCCATCTCCTGGGAGAGGTTCGGTAAGAAGATTGCTTTTTATCACCCAGGAATGTTCAGATATTACGGAAAATGGGGAAAATATCCGGCAATATCCATCACCGGAGATAGATGTGAGCTCCAATGTGACCACTGCAAAGCAAAGCTGCTTGAGCCAATGATTCATGCCACCACCCCTGAAGATTTAATAAAAACCTGCCGAAACATTGAGAGCAGAGGGGATATTGGCTGCCTGATCACCGGTGGTTTCAGTGAGGATGGCACACTCCCGTGGGATGAATTCCTAGGGGCAATAAAGACAGTGAAGGAGGAGACCGGCCTTCACATATCGGTCCACGGCGGAATGATAGACCTGGAAACGGCCAGGAGAATGAAGGATGCTGGAATTGACCAGGTAATGCTGGATGTGATAGGTGATGATGATACCATGAAAAAGGTGCTCAAGCTGGACTTCGGCACAGACGAGATAGTTAAAACCCTGAGTGCCCTGAGAGAGGCCGATCTACCTGTTGCTCCGCACATAGTCGTGGGTCTGGACTATGGAAATATAAGAGGAGAATATGAGGCCATCCAGATCATTAAAAATTTCGAGCCAGAATCAGTTGTAATAGTATCGCTCATGCCCCTGAAAGGAACGCCCATGGAAAATGTTACCCCGCCGGCTCCCGAAGATATTGCCAGGATTATTGCTACAGTGCGCATAGAGATGCCTGATGTGCAGATATCATTGGGATGCGCCAGGGATAGAAGTAACCCAGAGACTTGCATATTGGCCGTAGACTGTGGGGTGAACAGGATAGCCCTTCCATCAGATGAAGCTATAAATAAGGCGCAAAATTATGGATTGGATGTGGAGTGGCAGGGAACATGCTGCTCTGTTCCCTTGAACATCAGGGAGGTAAAATAATGTCTGGCGAATCACCGGAATATTTGAGAACAAGCCTGGCTGCTGCCATGACTATGGACCTCAAAAGAGGACGTTTCTACAGGAACGCCACATCTCCCTGCATCAATGTGCTTCTGACATATGATAGTGGATGTGCAGGCAGCTGTGCATACTGCGGTCTGTCAATGAAGCGTCAGGGAGCCTATGAGGACAAGAGCTTTATCAGGGTGGGCTGGCCCACATACAGCCTTGATGGCATGATAGAGCAGATGTCTGCCAGCGGGAACCGGGTCAAGAGGATATGCATCTCCATGGTCACCAACAGAAAGTCTGTCAAAGATACTTCCGAGATAACCAGGAAACTTAGGGACAAACTGGACATTCCAGTGTCCCTTTTGATAGCCCCTACCATCCTCACCAAGGACGACTTAATCAGATACAAAGCTGATGGGGCTGACATGATAGGCGTGGCAATAGATTGCGCCACCCCAGAACTATTCGAGAAATTCAGAGGCCGGGGAGTAGGAGGCCCACACAAATGGGAAACCTATTGGAAATGCCTTGAAGATTCAATAGAGGTGTTTGGCAAGGATATGGCAGGCGCACATCTCATTGTGGGCCTCGGTGAAACCGAACAGCAGATTATAAAGGTCATCCAGAGAGTCCGCGACATGGGCGGATACACACATCTTTTTTCATTCTTTCCAGAACATGATTCTTTTTTGGCAGAGCATCCACAGCCACCTATTGGTCAATACAGAAGAGTTCAGCTTGCCAGATACCTTATTGACAGGGATATTTCCAGAATAACATCCTTCTCATTCGATGATTCTGGAAACTTGGTCAGCTTCGGCCTGAACCAACAGGAACTGGACAATATCATGGCCCAGGGAAACCCCTTCCGCACCAGCGGCTGCCCAGGGAGGGACGGGGAGGTTGCGTGCAACCGGCCATATGCAAACTGTGTGCCTGGTCCTGAAATAAGAAATTATGCCTTCACACCGGAGGAAGAGGACATCGAACTGATAAAATCACAACTGTGGCAGTAAATCAAAAACTTAATAATACATATTATATTACCGCCAGTAGAGGAATAAACATGACAGACATCGAAGGATACAATATGCCAGAGGATTTGTACTATCACAAGGAACATGCATGGGTCAAGGTTTCTGGTGACGGAACTGTTCTTGTGGGAATGAGCGATTTTTACCAGAAGAACTCAGGTGACACTACATACATCGACCTTCCATTTGAGGGGGATGACGTGGAACAGGGTGAGACTTGTGGAAAGATCCAGTCTGCAAAATGGGTAGGAAAGTTCGTATCCCCACTGTCAGGCGAAATACTAGAGGTCAATGAGGAACTTGAGGACGACCCCATGCTCATAAACAAGGATTCCTATGGAGAAGGATGGATAATGAAATTAAAGCCCTCTGACAAGGACGGAGAGCTGGCCAACCTATTCCACGGGGCAGCAGTTCCTGATTTCGTCAAGAAGGAAGTCGCAGACATAGAGAATAAAAAGCAGTAATCTGGCATTGATATTATTGGACATTTACTGAACCCTAGCTTGTCTGGGCAATATTTCTAAAACACTTCGTTCAGAGAGCCCTTTATCATGGCCAGGATCTGTCTGTCCTCAAAGCCTCTTTGCTGGATGGCTCCAGAACGGCAGGTGGCATTGCATAATCCACATCCTTTGCACAGGGCCGCGTTCACGCTGGCTATTCCCTGCTCGGTAAGCTCTATGGCAGAGTACGGACACGCCTCCACACACAATCCGCAGCCGACGCAACTGGCATCATTGACCTCGGCGATTGTCGCTTCTGTTATGAACGTGTCTTTTGATATGATAGTGCAGGCCCTGGCCGCCGCTGCGTATGCCTGGGAAATGGTTTCTGTGATGGTCTTTGGGGAATGTGCCATACCGGCAAGGAAAACACCTTCTGTGGCAAAATCAACTGGTCGCAATTTTACATGGGCTTCCAGGAAGAAACCGTCAGAGTTCAATGGCACTTTCAATTGTTTAGCCAGTTCCTCACTGTCCTCCCTGGGTATTATGGCCGGACTGAGAACCAAGAAATCCGTGTTAAGCAGCAGTTCTTCGCGGAGAATATGGTCCTTCACTGTGATTTCCAGACCTTCCTGGCCCATGGTGACCTTGGGTTTTTCTTCCAGGTCATATCTCACAAAGATGACGCCCATCTCTCTGGCCTTTTCATAATAAATTTCCTTGAAACCATAGGTTCTCATGTCACGGTAGAGTATGAAAATATTAGCATCTGGATGCTGCTCCTTGACCTTAATGGCGTTCTTGATAGCATCTGCGCAGCAAACACGGCTGCAATAAGCATGATTTTCATCCCTGGAGCCAACACACTGGATCATCACTATGGTCTTTCCGCTGAGGTTCTGGCCAGAGGTGAACAGCTCCTCGAATCCAAGTTGAGTAACAATGTTCTCATGCTGTCCATACAGGTATTCATTGGGTTTCATCTCCTCTGCACCAATGGCCACAATAACAGTGCCGTGTTCAAACTCTGCACCGCCCTTCAACAATGTTTTATAATTGCCAACAAAGCCATGAATTGACTCTATACTTGTGCCTTTGTAAACATTGATTAGCGAATTGTTTTCCACCTTCTCAATTATGGAGTTCATATACCCCTGGACATCAATATCTTCCAGGTCGTAATGAATTCGGCGCATGTTTCCACCGAGTTGTTCATCCTTTTCCACCAGATATACTTCATAACCCTGCTCAGCTATTGCCAGTGCAGATATCATTCCTGCAAGGCCTCCGCCCACCACCAAAGCGCTCTGGGTAACATCCAGTGAAACTGTTGGCAATGGAGTTCTCAGGGCCGCCTTGGCCACAGCCATTTTTACCAAGTCTTTGGATTTTTGCGTTGCTTTTTCTGGCTCGCTCATGTGTACCCAGGAGCACTGATCCCGGATATTCGCCATCTCGAAGAGGTATGGGTTGAGGCCTGCTTCCCTTATTGTCTGCTGGAATAGTGGTTCATGTGTCCTGGGTGTGCAGGATGCCACAATAACCCTGTTTAGTTTGTGTTCTTTAATTGTCTCGATTATTTTCTTTTGTGTGTCCTGGGAGCAAGTGTATAAATTATCCTCGGCATAGGCCACACAGGGCAGGGTTTTTGCATAATCCCGGACTGCTGGTACATCCACATAACCACCAATATTAATACCGCAATTGCAGACAAATACCCCGATCCTTGTTGGAAGCTCATCAACATTTATCTCAGGCGGATATTCTTTTTCTGATACCTGGCTGAACCTCTCTGCTGAGATATTACCGCTGGCCCTGGCTGCTGCACCGGAGGCCTCCATAACTGTTTCTGGAATATCCTTTGGACCTGAAAATGCTCCACAGACATAGACTCCAGGCTTCGATGTGTCCATAGGGGCAAGTGCGCTGGTGTCGCAGAATCCGAACTGGTTCAATTCAATATCAAGACGGGAAGCCAGCTCTTTAGACCTGGGGTCTGCCTCGAAACCCACAGAAAGGACCACCAGCTGAAATTCTTCTTCAATGAATTCGCCGTCCTCCTTCTCGTATCTGATAATGAGATTTTTTGTCTCTGGGTCTTCCCTGACCTCTGGAACTCTGCATCTTATGAACCGCACACCATAATCATCTTTGGCGCGATTGTAGTACTCCTCGAAACCCTTGCCATAGGTTCTCATGTCCATGAAGAAGATAGTTGGCTGGATGGTATTGACATGCTCTTTGGCGATAACCGCCTCTTTGATTGCATAGGTACAGCACACTGATGAACAATAATTATTGCCGCAGGAACTGTCCCTGGAACCCACACATTGAATGAATGCCACTTTTTCGGGTAAATCACCATCGCTGGGCCTCTGAACATGCCCTTTAAATGGGCCAGTAGCCGAGAGAATTCGTTCAAACTCTATGCTGGTAACAACATTGGAAAAACGCCCATGACCATATTCACCCTTGGCATCTGCCTCGAACTCTGAAAAGCCCGGGCATAGAATTATGGAACCAACATTTATTTCCTGGAACTGGTCCTGATCCTCATAAAGAATTGCGTCTGCCAGGCAAAGTGTCTCGCAGAGGCCGCAGCCTATACATTTATCCCTGTCAATTGTGAAGGCCAGTGGTACGGCCTGTGGATATTCAAGATAGATTGCTCTGCGTTTGGAAAGACCTTCATTGAATCCAGAAATAGCGTCGATGGGGCATTCATTTGCGCAGACTCCGCAGCCTGTGCACTTGTCCACGTCAACATACCTGGCCTTTTTCCTGACCTTGACTGTGAAATTTCCCTCTTCTCCAGATACCTCCTCCAGGTCGGAGTATGTAAGCAATTCTATGTTTGGGTGCCTGCCAACATCAACAAGTTTTGGGGCCATTATGCACATGGAACAATCATTGGTGGGGAATGTCTTGTCAAGCTGGGCCATGGTCCCGCCTATGGCAGGTGATGTGTCCAGCATATAGACCTTGAATCCGGAATTGGCCAGGTCCAGAGAGGATTGCATTCCTCCTATTCCGCCTCCTACCACCAGTACAGCTCCAATCTTTTTCTCGTCCATCAGGGCTCACCCCCCTTGGCCAATCTGTATCTGGGTAAATTTCCGTCAAAATCCACCAGATGAATTCTACCTTCATTCTCCATCTCGGTGATATAGTCGAAAACAAGTTTATTCGGAAGGGCCAGCTCTTCAGCGATATCCCTGACCATCCGGGGCTCTTCAGCCAAAGCCGAGCATATTAATTCCTTCTTGAACTCGAATTCGATGTTCTGCCACATGATGTTCTTGTACTCATCCTGGTCAATCTCCTCTTTGTAAACATTGCCCTTCTCGAAGATCTCATACTCCTTTCCCACCAGCCATCTTAATCTAGTGACACCAACAATGTTTCCACCAAGCTTTGCCTTGTTCTGATAATCTGGAATATCGCTGATTGGGCCAAGCTCTCGAATTTTATCAGTAAAGCTGGTGATGAGCTGTCCGAATCTCTGGCCCTCTGCTGCTGATACCCAGTCCAGCTGAAGTCTCTCTGGCTGAAGGCCAACTTCCTTCAAAGCCTGGCTGGTGAGTTCTATCTTCTTTTCTGCCTGATGATTTCCTGATTGATAATGGCAGTCTCCTATGTGGCATCCAAGAACAGCCACACCGTCTATTCCCATCTCGAATGCTTTGAATATGAAATGTGGGTCAACCCTGCCGGAGCACATAACACGAATCACGCGAATATTCGGCGGATACTGGACCCGGGAAACGCCGGCCAGGTCTGCTCCTGCATAGGAACACCAATTGCACAGGAATCCAAGAATTTTTGGCTCGAATTCGCTCATTTATAATCCCCTCCATAGGCAAGTATCTGGGCAGTGATCTCATTATCAGTAAAATGCTTCATTGTAATTGCAAGATGTGGACAACTGGCACCGCAGACCCCACAGCCCTTGCAGGATACGGAAATAACCTCGGCTTTCTTTCCTCCTTCCCGGAGTTTCAGCTCAATGGCATTGTAGGGGCAGTTCATGACACAAAGGCCACAGCCCACGCAGAGCTCCGGGTCTATGGATGAAATAGTTGGCTCGATGCTCACTGTATCCTTTGATAGCAGGATGCTTGCTCTAGACGAAGCAGCATAGGCCTGGGATATTGTCTCGCCCATGGACTTGGGTGAATGTGCCATTCCTGCAACAAAAATTCCATCGGTGGCAAAGTCCACTGGCCGCAATTTGACATGGGCCTCCAGGAAGAAGCCGTCGGAGTTCAATGGCACTTTTAATTGTTTAGCCAGCTCCTCGCTACCCTCCCTTGGAACAATGGCCGGACTAAGGGCCAGTATATCTGTATTGATTAGAATGTCCTCATTCAGAATAAGGTCGTGGATTAATACTTCCAGCCCATCCTGGCCTTTCTTTACATCTGGCTTCTTCTCCACATCAAACCTGATAAAGATGACGCCTTTCTCTCTGGCTTCCTTGTATTGCTTTTCAGAATATCCATAGGTTCGCATGTCCCTATAGAGAATGAAAACCTGTGAATCTGGATTTAATTCCTTAATTTTCAGCGCGTTCTTTATGGCATCCTTGCAGCAAATACGGCTGCAATATGGTCTTCCTTCTTCCCTGGAGCCAACACACTGGATCATTGTGATTGTCTTGCCATTGAGGTCCTCGCCCTTGGAAAGCCGTGCTTCCAGGTCAAGTTGTGTGACCACTCTTTCGTCATCACCGAAGAGATATTCATTGGGCTTTGACTCCTGTGCTCCTGTGGCCAGTATTATGGCCCCGTGGTCAATTTCCAAGGTCTTTTCAGACTCCAGCGTGGTGTGGAAATTACCTATGAAACCATCAATATTGGATACTTTGGTATCTGTAAAAATCTGAATCTTATCGCTGGCATTGACCTTCTTGACCAGTTCATCCAGCATCTTCGCGATATCATGGCCTTCCAGGTCATAATGAAGGTTCCGAAGGTTCCCTCCCAGCTCCGCCTCTTTCTCCACCAGATAGGCCTCATAACCCTGCTCCGCAATTGCCAGGGCAGAGGTCATGCCTGCCAGTCCCCCGCCGATAATCAATGCTTTCTGGATAACCCCCATGGACATTGGTGGTAGTGATTCTATCAGCCTGGCCTTGTTAACGGCCATGGATACCAGGTCCTTGGATTTTGCTGTGGCCTTATCATGTTCCTCCATGTGAACCCAGGAGCACTGGTCCCTGATATTCGCCATCTCGAAGAGGTAGGGGTTGAGGCCTGCCTCGCGAATGGTCTCCTGGAAAAGAGGTTCATGGGTTCTTGGGCTGCAGGATGCAATTACGACCCTGTTCAAATCATGCTTCTTTATGAGGTCAACCAGAAGCAGCTGTGTATCCTGGGAGCAGGTGTATAGATTCTCGTCTGCGTGAACCACATTTGGCAGGGTTTTTGCATACTTGACAACGTCTGGCACGTCCACATAGGCGCCAATATTGATACCGCAGTGACAGACAAAAACGCCTATTCTTGGTTCCTTGCCAGATACATCAATTTCATCGGGATACTCCTTGCTGCTCACAAGCTTATTTCGCTGGGACATTATGGTACTGCTGGCCTTGGCTGCTGCGCCTGAGGCCTCCATAACTGTTTCTGGAATGTCCTTTGGCCCTGTGAATGCACCACAGGCATAGATTCCAGGCACGCTGGTCTCCAGGGAATTAAGTTCAGAATTCTTACTGAATCCGTACTGATTCAGCTGGATACCTGATTTTTCAGCAAGTGATTTGATGCTGTCTCCAGGCTCAAAGCCAACAGACAGCACAATCAGATCGAACTTCTCGGTATGCAATTCTCCTTCTTCTGTTTCAAATCTGATATAAAGGTCTTTAGAACCTGGATCTTCTGAAATATCCGGAACCCGGCATCTGATGAACCGTATCTCATGCTTGTCCTTTGCACGATTATAGTATTCCTCGAAGTCCTTTCCATGGGTTCTCATGTCCATGAAGAAAATTGTTGGCTGGATTGTTGGTTCATGCTCCTTTGCTATAATTGCTTCCTTGATTGCATAGGTGCAGCATACAGATGAACAATACTCATTCCCAACTGTGCTGTCCCTGGAGCCAACACATTGGATCCATGCTATTTTCCCTGGCTTCTTGTGATCAGACGGCCTTAATATCTGACCATCGAAGGGCCCTGATGCTGAAAGTATCCGCTCGAATTCCAGGGAAGTTATTACATTTGGATATCGACCATAGCCATACTCACCCTTCACTGTGGCGTCGAACTTATCATAGCCAGGTGCCATAATTATCGCCCCGACATTTACCTCGATTATCTCATCCTTCATGTCAAAATCAATGGCATTTGAGGGGCAGGCCTCCAGGCATTTTTGGCTGCACTTTCCATTCTTTAAGAGAAGACACTGGTTCTCATTAATAACATATCTCAATGGCACTGCCTGGGGGTATGGAATATAAATGGCGCTTCTCTTCTTTATGCCCTCGTCAAATTCATTTGGAAGGCGATTTGCCAGAACGCAGGCATCGGAACACAAATTGCAGCCGACACATGCATCAGTTACATATCTAGCCTTCTTTTTAATCTTGACCTTAAAATTGCCAACTTTTCCTGAAACCTCTTCGATTTCGGAATAGGTTAGCAACTCTACATTTGGATGCCTGCCCACATCCACCAACTTTGGCGATAGAATACATAATGAGCAATCATTTGTTGGGAATGTCTTGTCCAGCTGGGCCATGACTCCGCCAATGGCTGGCTTTTCTTCCACAAGATATACTTTGAAGCCGGCATCGGCCATGTCCAGGGCAGACTGAATACCTCCGATACCGCCGCCAGCCACCAATACAGCGCCTATTTCACTCATAATATGCACCTTCCACAGATCTTATGTTCAGCCATTACTCAACACCTATCTTGTCCAGGAGCTCGTTTGCTTTAACCTTGTTCAGCCTGAATCCTAATTCTTTCTTACCCAGTCCGAAGGCCAGTCCCAATAATTGTGGGTAATAGAGCGTCGGAAGGTTATATTCGCATTCGAACTTTGCCTCAATCTTCTTCTGATTATCTTCATACATAATGGTACAAAAAGTGCAGACTGTTATCAGGCCGTCAACCTTGTTCTTTGTGATCTGGGCTAGCTTATTATTGGACATTGACAGGGCAATATCCTCGTCAACCCCCAGAATCGCACCGCCGCAGCAATCCAGCTTTCCCTTGTAATCAATGGATTTAGCACCAGTGGCCTCTATCAGTTTGTCAATGGTTTCTGGATTTTCCGGGTCGTCGAAGCCCTGAAAAATCTCTGCTGGACGAAGGTAATGGCATCCATAGTGTACAGAAAATTCAAGAGCACTCAAGTCCTTAATTATCTTCTCTTTTAGTTTTTCTACACCAATATCCTCGTAGAGAATTCTTGAGAAATGTCTAACTCTAACACCTGGCTTGTACTCTCTGCCAATTTTCTTCAGCTCTTCATTGATTTTGTCCCTTAGCTCTTTATTTTCAGAAAGCTCTTTCTCTACTTCTGTAAGAACTCCGGTGCATGCATTACAGAGCGTGGCAATCTCCAGGCCCTTCTCACTGGCAATGGCCAGATTTCTGGCAGCCATGACCATAGTATCATGATGGTTTGTGGATTTCACTGGATAACCGCAGCAAGAGAAATCATCCAGATCTATTAATTCGATGCCAAGGACCTTGGCTACGGCCCTGGAGGACATTTCATAGTTCTGGCCTCTAACTGGGATAGTGCATCCCAGGAACAGTGCGAATTTCATGATTCAGCCTCCTTCTTTGCCTCGTGTTCCAGTAATTTAATTACCTCCTCATGGATTTTCTTCATAGCTGGCAAGCCCATTTTCTCGCGCTTTTTATTGTCAAAATCTTCAATTTCATAAAGACGGCCAAAGCTTCCAATCAGCCTTGCCTGTTCCTTGAATGATGGGTGGACATAGCCCTCTCTGACAGCGATGTTTCGGAGAGCGGTCATTAATGAAGTCATCTGGACATCCTGTGGACATCGGTCATAGCAGGTATAACATGTGGAACACAGCCAGATAAACTCGCTGGACAGTACCTCTTCTCTCATCCCCAATAGCACCATGCGAATGATCTTTCGTGGATTGTATTTTGAGTCAATCACCCTTACTGGGCACCCTGCGGTACATGTTCCGCATGCAAAGCAATGGGTGAAGTTTGAGTTTCCCATCTCCTCTGCTACCTCTAACTTGAAATTCTGGTCCAATTTTTTAGATTCAATCATTGTTTCAGCCCCTTCCAGATAATATCCTCGATGTTTCGAACGACAATGTTCGTTCCATCTCTCTCATTGGTTGCGGCAGCCGCCTTCTTCAGCGTTGTCTCGCAAGTTGGGCATGAAGTTATGATGATATCTGCACCAGTATCAATGGCCTGTTGTATCCTCTTCATTGCGATGTCGTCGGATAGTTCCGAATCAGACATGAGGATTCCGCCTCCGCCGCCGCAGCAGCTTGAATTGCCCTTATTATTCTTCATCTCCACAACTTTGACCCCGAGCTTTTCCAGTATCAATCTTGGTTCATCGATTATTTTTAACCCTCTGGAGAAATCGCAGGGGTCATGGAAAGTAACTTTCATGTCCAGGTTCACCTCTGGAAGTTTGTCCAGTATGACCTGAAGAATATGCTTTGCATTAACATCGTGACCTTCTTTCAGGAACACTGTACATGTTGGGCAGAAAGTGATTGCATCCTTGTGTGGAAATAGTTTCTTGAACTGCTCCTTATGCTTTTCTAGGTCATCCTTGAAACCAAGCACGTCCATTGGAAAGCCGCAGCAGATTTCTTCCCCTACTTTCACATTTATTCCGAGCTTTTCTAGAATCTTAATGAACTTTTTTGTCTTATTTGGTCTTGACAGGTACTGGCACCCTATGAATAGTGGCACATCACCATCTTGAACAGGCGGTATTGCTTCGGTGTCACCGTAGATATTTCCTGATTCCTTGATATTCTTTATGACATATTTGTGAGTGTCATTGGCAAAGCCGTTTTCCACCAGGTCGGCCCTGGCAGAGAGAATAATGTCGCAAACCTCCACCCCGGATGGGCATTTTGACTCGCAGTTCCTGCAAAGTGTACACTGGAACAAATTGTCTGCTATTGACTGGGTAGGCTCCAGCTCTCCACTTAAAAGGCCGTATGACAGGGTAATCTTTCCCCTTGCACCACTTGTGTCCCAGCCCTTCTGCTCGATGACCGGGCACTCCTCAAAACAATAAGCACACCGAATGCAGGTGTTCATTTCCTTCTCATATTTCTTAAGGTTCTTTGCATCCATCACTGACCACCTCTCACATTGTACCTGAGTCCAGTTGCGCTTGCCCAGTCATCAGGCGCGTCCATGAGCTTGTGTGGATTGAGTATATTATTCGGGTCCAGTGCCTTTTTGATTGCCCTCATCATATCCAGAGAGTCTTTCCTTTCTTCTTTCATGGCAGGTGCCTTGCTGAGAGCGATGCCATGCTCCCCTGAGGTTGTCCCTCCGATGGAATGAACAAATTCATAGGTTTCTTTCACTGCATTCTTCGCATCCTCCCACTGGCTCTCCTTTGTGGGGTCCATGAGAATCTTGGTGTGTATCAGGCCAGAGCCGCAATGCCCGTATGCGCTCATTACCACATTATTGCGCTTTGCAATCTCATGTATCTCATGAACTGCCACTGCAATTTTAGACACAGGAACCGCCATATCATCAGCCAGCGAGGTGGATACCAGCCCATCTCCGAATCTGGAAAGGGACGGAAACAGTTTCTTACGGCCTTCATAAATCCTGGCCATCTCCCCTGGGTCATCGGTGACCTTTATTCCAGCGCCATTATGCTCTTCACATATCTTCGTGATTGCGTTTAATTCATAATCCACTGCTTCTTTTACCATGCCGTCGCACTCGAATATTACTATGGCAGAAACATCTGGCAGTCCTAAATCTAATGCTTTATTCACTGCGGTTATTGCCACATTGTCCATGAGTTCGACCATGGATGGTGTGATGCCAGATGCCATCACTTTCGATATTGCATTACCAGCATCCTCTAGCTTATCAAAATTGGCCACCGCCATTGCCTTGAATTTTGGCAGTGGTGATAGAAGCAATGTGGCTTCCACCACTATTCCCAGTGTTCCTTCCGAGCCCACAATCAGGCGTGCTAGTTGATAGCCCGAGGCATCGGTTTTTGTGTTTGTGCCCAGTGTAACTAGGTCTCCATTTGCCAGAATAACTTTCAAACCGAGAACGACGTCCCTCGTAGCACCGTATTTCACGGCCCGGTTTCCAGATGCATTGGTGCCAATCATCCCTCCGATTGTGCATATCATTCCAGATGAAGGCATTGGAGCAAAGAAGAAACCATGGGGCTTCAGGGCCCGGTTCAGTTCATCATTTATCACGCCTGGCTCAACCTTGCAAAGAAGGTCTTCAGGCCTTATTTCAAGAATGCGGTTCATCCTTTTCATGTCAAGAACTATCCCACCATCTATGGGAACTGTGTGGCCGGACATACCGGAACCTGCTCCTCTTGCAATCACCGGAATCTTGTTCTGATTGGCATATTTTACTATATCTTGAACCTCTTCTATCCTTCCTGGCCGCACCACCACAGATGGCATGGCTTGGTGAACCGATGCATCTGAAGAATATACGTAAAGGTCAGCTATGTCATCTGACACATTAGTTTCACCTACAATCTCTATCAATTTATCAATATTCAATTCTGCCATGCACCTCACCCTCAATTAATCATATTATAGATAGTCACATAGTACATAGGTAGGAAATATATAATTTACGGCAGAAAATCGAATATCCATATCAGAAAACAGAAGATGTTGCACTCTAGACATCAATCCATGAATAATATATCATAAACAATACTAAATAATTGCAATAATGTCCAAATTTTACACATATTATGGCCAAATATCTAATTGTTAACATGCGTTATGGTTTATGTACATAATGGTTATATTATGTGCCTGGGTCTCGATATGTATTAGTATTAATTGCTCTATTCATTAACAGGGTAATACATATGGCCAAGATTTCTGTTATTGGAGCTGGAAGATTGGGTTCGACCATCGCTTTTTCCATCATAAAAGAGCGAATTGCGGAAGAGCTGGTATTGATTGATATCATAGAAAATCTGGTTCTTGGTGAAGGGCTAGACCTGGGACAGACAGCTATTTGTCCAATTATCGGTTCAACGGATTATAGTGAGGTCACAGATTCCGATCTTATTGTCATTGTCGCTGGAATTGCAAGAAAGCCAGGCATGACCAGGGAACAATTACTGGGAACGAATGTAAAGATAATGAAATCAGTCATTGAGCAGGTTGTTCATTATGCGCCTGATTCCAATCTTCTTATAGTTTCAAACCCAATGGATTCAATGGCTTATGTAGCTCTGAAAGAATCAGGATTCGATAAAAGTCATGTATTCGGTATGGGCGGTGTTGTTGATTCCAATCGCTTTAGATATTTCCTCTCCAGGGAGTTCGATGTGCATGTGGATAATATCCAGGCCACGGTGGTTGGACAGCACGGCGAGATAATGGTCCCGCTGGCCAGTTCTGTGAAAATTGAAGGTGTAGAACCAGACCCAGAGAAAATTAAAAGGGCAATAGAAAGGACGAAAGCTGCCGGAAGCGAGGTTATCGCACTCAAAGGCGCTACTTTCTACGCACCTGCACATGCTGCTTCGGTCATGGCCAGAATGGTGGTGAATGACGAAAAAGCCCTTATCCCAAGCTCGGTTCTGTATGAGGAAGAAGATGTATGCATTGGCATGCCAGTAATCCTGGGAATAAATGGCGTGGAAGAAGTTAAGGAAATGATAATGACTGAAGACGAGAAAAAGCAATTCAAAGAGGCTGCCATGGCATTGCGTGAGAATCTTGCAGCCGTGGGATATTAATTCTATTACAAATCTTCAAGTATCTTTTCAACCAATGGTGCGTAGACCAGCCATTTTATCTCGTGAATCCGTGGCATGGATAAATTGATGGAAACAGGATTTCCCTTGAGAATATCTTGCCCCGCACAAAAGCTAACATATTCATTATGCAGCCTTTTATATTCTTCAAAGTCCCTGAATGCCACCAAGGTAATACTTTCTGGATATCTGGCAATACTGAATATTGGAGTTTGAAGTTCCATGGTATTATGCACACATTTTTGTCTTTCACGTAGAGGTTTTAATGGATTGTATTTACTGTGAAACATGGTTAATATCTTGAAACCCAGCTTACCCATATTCACGATTCTTCGTTTTTTTATCAATTTTTCCTGAATGAACCTGTGTTTAATGCGTGTTAATACCTGCCTAGAACAATCTGCTTTTTCGCTTAGGGCCGAATCAGAAAGTTCAGGGTATTTTATCAAATAGAGATACACCTTTTTCTCAAGTTCATTAAACTGAACATGTTTTACTTCGCACCTAACACTA
>JAUWNU010000060.1 GCA_030612505.1 Methanomassiliicoccales archaeon | reverse complement strand
ACATTGAGTGAAGAAGTCAGATATTGGATGAACAGAAGAAACAAACAGAAAAAGAAGATTGAATGGAAATTTACAAAACAAAACGCTGACGAAAAATTATCCAAATATTATGTAACATAACTATTCTGTCAAGACACTAGATACAAATTGAATTATGCAATATCCATAACAACGACGTCACGAACTGCCTTCATTTCATTGAAAGGCAGTATGAGCCGGCCCTGTGCGTCGGTTCTGTATAAACGGATTTCAACTTCCTCGGCTGGAATTACCAGAACATGCTGGAGGTCCCCTGTAACCGTGTCAACCACAAAATTCTCGATCATGCCTAGTATCTGGCCCTCATCTGTCATCACGGTCTTTCCGCGCAGTTCAGAAATGAATTTTTTCATGTTACTCACCTCAAGCGTAATAGCCTGGCCCATCCTTCTGGGCATCTTCTGGCTTTCCACTCTCTAGGGCTTCCCTAATAGCTTCGTAATATTTGATAGTTTCTTTTGTGGTTGAAGGCGTCGTAGCCTTCAATGCCTCTTCAAAATGGGATTTGCGAATTTTCTTGGCTGTGATGTCCTTGCGCAGGGCAATCATACCTGCTTCCCTGCATACACCCTCGATGTCCGCGCCAACATAGCCCTGGGTGGAATCCGCAAGCCAGTCTAGATCTACTCTGGATAATGGCATGTTTTTTGTATGTGCCTTGAATATTGATTTTCTGGCCTCTCTATCTGGCACGCCAACATAAACCAGTCTATCAAATCTGCCTGTCCGCAAAAGAGCATGGTCTATGATATCTGGCCGGTTTGTAGCTGCAATGACCACCACGCCGTCCAGACTTTCCATACCATCAAGAGATGTGAGTATCTGATTCACAACACGCTCGGTCGCTCCGGAATTCTGGGAAGAACCTCTGGTGGGTGCAATGGAATCAATCTCATCCAGGAAAACAATTGACGGTGAAACCTGCTTGGCTTTCTTGAATATCTTGCGCACAGCCTTCTCGCTCTCGCCAACCCATTTGGACATTACTTCCGGTCCCTTGATGGAAATGAAATTTGCCTCTGACTCATTGGCAACTGCCTTGGCCAGCATGGTCTTTCCTGTTCCAGGAGGACCATAAAGTAAAACGCCTCTAGGAGGTGTTATTCCCAGGCGCTTGAAGGCATCTGGCTCCTTCAATGGAAGCTCAACAGCTTCCTTCAGTATCATCTTGACATCTTCAAGGCCGCCAATATCATCCCAGCTGACCAGGGGAATTTCCACCATAACCTCACGCATGGCACTTGGCTCAACCTCTTTAAAAGCGTCTTTGAAATCATCACGGGTAACTTCCATTTTCTCGATTACTTCGGTGGGAATTGGCTGATCTAAATCGAAATCAGGTAAATAACGGCGGAGTGCCTTCATTGCGGCCTCACGTCCAAGGGCAGCAAGGTCCGCTCCAACAAATCCATGGGTTATGTTTGCAAATTCATCAAGCAAGCCAGACCTGGAAAAATCATCTCCGGCAATTGGCATTCCCCTGGTATGTATCTCCAGAACTTCTTTCCTGCCATCGCGGTCAGGAACTCCGATTTCAATTTCACGGTCAAATCTGCCAGGCCTTCTGAGTGCCTCGTCTATGGAATCCACACGATTGGTGGCTGCAATGACTATAACATTTCCCCGGGAGCTCATGCCGTCCATCAGCGTGAGAAGCTGGGCAACAACTCGGCGTTCAACTTCACCTTGAACTTCGTCACGTTTTGGAGCAATGGAGTCCAGTTCATCAATGAATATGATGGATGGGGCATTTTTCTCTGCCTCCTCGAACTTTTCTCGTAATTTTTCTTCGGACTGGCCGTAAAACTTGGACATGATTTCCGGCCCCTGAATAGAGTAAAAATTAGCACCGGACTCATTGGCAACTGCCTTTGCAATCAGTGTTTTACCGGTTCCTGGAGAGCCATAAAGCAGAACGCCCTTTGGCGGATCTATGCCCAAGCGCCTAAAAAGCTCCGGATGCCGCATTGGAAGCTCTATCATTTCCCTGACTCGCTGCAATTCATCATGGAGACCGCCAATGTCCTCATAGGCAACTGTAGATGCAAAATCATCCTCCACATCAACTGCTTCCTCTTTCAGCTCCAGAGTGGTATTGCCAGTCATTACAACAACATCCTTGGGGGAAGTGCTGATAACAGTGAAAGGAAGATTGCCGGTAAGCCCAACACCAGGTATGAGAATAATATCACCCTTGACCACTGGCCGATTGCCCAGACCTCTTTTAATAAACTCCTCGATGCCCTCGCCAAAACGGACCTTGGTGCCCTGGGAAACCGCCGGGGCCAGTACAATCTTACTGGCTAGCTTCACATTGGCCTTTCGCACTTCAACTTTATCGCCTGGAGATACATGGGCACTCTGCCTGAGCAAATTGCATATTCTTATGAGATTCTTGCCTTCATCATCCTGAAGAAGCTTGTAGACCTTGGCAGTTGTCTTGCTCTTTCCTATTATCTCGATTATGTCCTCAACCTCTACGCCAAGAACCAGTCTGGTCTTTGTGTCCAATCTAGCCTTGCCGAAGCCTACGTCGGACTGGTCAAGTGCTCTTTCTACTTTCAGGATTATGCTGTCTGGCATTTACTCACCTTCAACAGTGATGGTCAAATGGCATATTAGTATTGCCATAAGTATCAAATTTGATAATGTAGACTGGAATTATGATTAACTCTCAAACTTGGGTTGGATCACCTATATCTAGCCATTGAAAAGTTTGAGATTCTTCTCATAGGTCTCCTTATCTATTCTCCCTTCCTTGAATGCCTTTTCAAGATTGGCTATCTTCTGTTCTGTCGTAAGGGGAGAGGCGGTGGCAGGTTTTGCTGGCTCTGGCTTAGATGCTTCCTGTATCGGTGGCTGTTCTGGCTTTTCCGGTTGTTTGGGTGTTTCTGACGGAGTTCTTACTGATTCTGGGTCCTTTACTTCTCCTTGTACTTCATTTACCTGAGCATCGCACATTGGACAAATTGTCATTCCCGGTTCAATCATCATGCCGCAACTGGGACAGTCCAGGGTTTCAGGTTCCGGTGTTGGCATTACCTTTTCAACAGGAGGCGGTGGGACATGTGCTGCGGCCTTGGTAACTGGTGTTTGCTCAGGTAAGCTTTCCTCCACCTCTTCATCATCTTGTTCTTTCTTTCTTGACCTTTGAATGGCAATACCTACAACAAGGCCAGTTACTGCAATGATTACGATTATTAACCACAGCCATTCGGATAATCCAGAGTCAGGCTCAAGTATGATTGGTTCTACTGTAGTGGTCTGGTCAGGCAGTATTGATATTTCGGTACTTGATGTTCTGAAGTCTTCATGCTCAATAGTAAGCGTATAATCCCCAGTTGGTATATCTATGAATGAATAGTTGCCATCCGCACCGGTGATTGTCGTATGAGTTGTTCCAGCAAGGGTAACTGTTGCTCCAGATATACCATTTCCATCTTCATCCAATACGCTTCCAGTAATATTACCCGTTTCCACAAAGGACGCTACCTCAGATGCAGTTGTGAAAGAATGAACCAAATTACTTTGCATAGGGTTGCCTGCAAGGTCAAGAACATTGCTTGCCAGTATTGTAATTTCATATACTGTATCATAAGTTAATGAATCTGTGGGTGTGAAGGTCATTATTGTTCCATCGGCGTTCCATTGGAATGCTCCAGATACAGAGGGAGAAATCGAGAATGCGCCTTCTGCCAATGTTTGATCCACTGGCTCACTGAATGTGACTGTTATGTTAGTGAGTGCTGAAACAGTAGTTCCAGTAGGCATTATTGTGGCCGCAGGGGCGGTGGCATCCCAAGAAAGCGTAAACTCATCATAGGCAATGTTTCCAGCATTGTCAGTAACCGTCAATCGAATTATGTATGTTCCATCAACAGTTGCACTAATGTTTGTGTCCTCTGCATTTGCTGAAGAGAAAGTAATAGTTCCTGAGCCAGAAATCATTGTCCATTGATATGATGAAATGCCAGAACCAGAATCTGTGGTGTTTGCATTTAATGTGAACATAACAGTGGCTGATACATCCTCACCAACATCTACTGTGGGAGCGGTGATGTCCACGTAAGTGGATGCCATTGGGCTGTCGCCGCTAGCTGGCATTGCTTCTTTATTCTCATTGGCACTGTTATCTGTGGCCACAATGTAGAAACCATAAGTTCCTTCAGTTGAAGCGGTAAAAGATATTGGACTTGCTGAGAAGTTGGTTCCATACTTGGTCCAGGTGGTTCCTTCATCTGTTGTGTAATACAATTCAACAATCTTGATGTCGCTTGGGTCATATGATGTCCAAGGTACATTGAATGTTAAAGTATTCTGATAAGCACCTAATCCTTCGATTGATGATACTGGGGGGGTGGTATCCACCGGTGGTGGGTCTGCCGTTATAAAGTCCCAGGAATAATCGCTTGCCATTGGATTTTCATTCATGTCTTTGGCTGTATTGATTATTTTTACATTGTAAGAACTGCTGTATGGGAATTCATTATCTGGAATTATTGTGATTGTCCTATTATCTGCGCTCCAAGACACCGTGTATGAAATAGGCGGAACTATCTGAATAGAGCTTTCCACTGAAGTTGTGTTCATGCTTTCATTGAATGTTATCACGATGTTTGAACTCACTAACGCCGTGATTCCTGTGGGACTTACTGCCTCGACAACAGGCGGTTGAGTGTCTGTAAGTTCAGTAGTGAATAACCAGGGGTTCGGTGCCAGGCCAGTTGCCAATGGGTTGCCAGCAGTATCATTCGCCCAGGTAACTGTCAATGTGTAAACTTGATTCAAGGCAAAGCTGGCATGGGTGAGAGTTACCTGCTCATTTGTGGCATTCCACAATTCATTCCAACCTCCTGGATCTGGATTGCATGAGAACTCCCATGTGGAATCATCTATTGGCTCATCGAATGTAATCACAATTGGTAAATTGATTGAAATATCAACATCAAGGTCCACAGGGGCCGTCACAATGATTGTCGGCGATGTAATATCATAGTTGGCATCTTCATCTTCGGCTACTGGAATCGCCTCTGAATTTCCCGCATCGTCCACAGCTATTGAGTAGAACTCATAATGACCTTCACCAGGCCAGTTGAAGTTCCAATCGTATGGGGCGCCGTCATTGTCTGTGCCAAAAAGAATATAGGAATTTCCATCAAAGCTGTACCACAACTCTACATAATCTATTCCGCTCAAACCATCGTTTGCCGCAGCTGTTATTCCTAATGGGCTAGTATTATAGAACTCAAGCGGGATCTCATCAACACTGCTTGTCGGTGAAGTCGAATCATAGACATAACTGGAAGCCTCAGGAGGATCAGCATTTGTCGGAGCAGGCTCGTCTGGAGAAACTGCTATCCAGCCATATGTGCCATCTGCAGGAATTACCCAGCCATAGTTTCCGTCTGCTGGACTGTCTGTGCCGATAAGGTTCCAGATATAGGGGGCGGCTGTACTTGTCGTGTAATAAATGTCAGCACTCGCTGGCCCGCCACCTGTTGCATATGTTATCGTAATACCTGCCACATTAGATGTTCCGGTCGGCCCGGTGGCTGTTGCTGTTGATAGAACCAATGTAACTGTGAAGTTCCAGAAATAAGTCTCTGGAGTCTCAGCATCAAGGTCCTGGCCACCACTAATTTGCATCTCAATATCTTGCCCAAGATTCCAGTCATTGTGACTCCACGTGGCCGTATCATCAGTTAGGAATGTAGATGACCAGCTCTGGAATATCCAACCACCAGGATCTGGCACACTGTTCTGTGACAATATTGGAATAATTCCTGTGTCCATTGTCCTGGTATAGATAACTGAGATGTCCTGGCTTATGCTAACACCAGTGGCAGTGTCTGTAGGTACAGTGGATATTATTGTTGGTGGTCCATCAACATTCACTCTGATATCATCAATATACCAGCCAGGTCTTTCGATTCCATCTCCTGCCCAATCAAAGAAACGGAACCTGATTTTTACTGGTTGGTCAAAGGATGACATATTAAATTCAACCTTTTCCCAACCACCAGTAGTACCAGCAAATGCTGGATACCACCAAGCATGATTATCTGGATAATCACCTTCCGGTGATGTATGATACCAGCTAGATGAACTAGTTCGAAATTCAACCCAGCCACCATCATTCCCTCCACCATTGATATCATACCAGTGCCAGAATGTAAGATTTGCTTTGGTAAAACCTCTAAAGTCCAAATAAGGTGTTTCAAACCAACAGTCACCCCAAGTAGTGTAATTGGCATCGATATTGGTTCCCCAGCAATTTGTCGGAGAGTAGGAATCAGAAGGTCCCCATGGGCTAGGGTTTCCCAATTCCCAGGCAGTTCCTCCTGTATTGTCCCAGGTATCCCAAATTCCCATGCCAGATTCCATATCATCAAAGAACTCTGGACTCATAGGAACATGCACCTCTACCGTATAACTTCTACTCAACGAAACATTATCAGAAGCAGCAAATACAGTAACTTGATCCAAATCTCTGACAACCGCTCCAACAGGAACAGTAACCTTTAAAATAAAATCCATCTGATTCAATCCCAAAACAGGGCCTGTATTTGATATAATGAAGGTTCCTGTCGGGTCATAGATTTCAGCTGGCCAAGCATTTCCCGAGATTGACAAAGAATAGGAATCATCCTCAGTAGCCTCATTGGTCACTACATATGGAATTTCAATGATTTCAGAAGGATATCCTAGGAACAGGCTGTTGCCACTGGGATATATTGACATTTGATAATCTGCAGCAAAGATATTTACATCATCAATGTACCAGCCAGATTCTGTTGTGCCGTCAAAGCTTGAGTCAAGGAAATGGAACCGAATCATTATGGGTTGATGTGCCCAAGGAGAAAGGTCAAACTCGGCCTTAACCCAGCCACCGCTTGTTCCTGCATAGCATTCATATCCTACATTATGATTGTCTGGATATCCTCCGACTGGTTCAATCTGCCACCAATTATTGTCATCAGTGCTAATTTCCACCCAGCCGCCATCATTCCATCCGCCATGGATATCATACCAGTGCCAGAAGGAGAGATTTGCATAAGCGAGGGTTGAGATATCAAAAACAGGAGATGTTAGTATTGCCTCGCCGTTTGTAGTGTAATCTGTCAGGATATTGGTTCCCCAACAGTTGATTGGTGAATATGCACCAGGCGGTCCAGTTCCTCCAGAAGGATTGCCAAGTTCCCATTCTGTTCCATCTCCAGAATCCCATTTGTCCCATAGGCCTGTTCCGGATTCGACATCATCAAACCACGGAGGAACCACAGGAACTATGGTCTTCAACTCTGAAATGTCGCTGACAAAAGTATCATTGTCTGAAGTGGCAGTCAAATATCCAATATCAAAATCATTTATAACTGCTCCTCCTGGAATGTCCACACGAACCAAGAAATATAGCCATTGACCTGCAGACAATGGCCCTGTGTTAGAAATCACAATTGTACCTGATTGGTCATATATCGTTGTGGTCCAGGCATTTCCATTGACTGCTAAATCATATGAGTCATTGACCGAGCCAACATATAGGTTCATATTGAACTCTACGGTTGTTGATGGCTGTCCAATCCTTAAAGAACTGCTGGGATTAAGATCAAAGCTATAATTAGTTACATGAAGTAACACATTATCAATGTACCATCCAGCGCATTCAATGCCATCACCAGAATTATCTATAAATTTGAACCGGAACATTATTTCCGAACCCAGCCAACCAGTTAAATCGAACTCGACCTCAACCCAGCCATCGCTTGTTCCTGCATAACAACCCTGGCCCAAGAAATTAGCATCTGTGTAACCATCATTTGGCCATAAATTTGACCAGGAAGCTCCGTAATTACTACTTATTTCCACCCTGCCGCCATCGTTCCAATTGCCATTTATATCATACCAGTGCCAGAATTTGAGAAATGCAATATTGTAGCCAGATATATTAAAAACCGGGCTGGTGAGAGTGGCTTCTCCACCACTTGAATAATTGCTCAGCAAATTGGTTCCCCAGCAATTGGTTGGTGAATATGCAGCACCTGGCCCATAAGCAAAAGCAGTAGGATCTCCATGTTCCCAGGCAGTGCCCATGGCATTGTCATCGGCTTTCCATGATCCAGGGCCCGATTCCATATCATCAAACCATGGTGGCAAGGCAATTACATTAGTGTTTATTTCACTAGTATCAGAGAACAAAGTATCATTATCCGAAGTGGCCTTTATCAATGCCAAATCGAATTCTCCAGGATTAGCTCCACCAGGAATGTCTACCTTCACGACAATATCAATGCTCTCATTCGAGGTTAAAGGGCCAGTATTAGAAATTACAGTTAAGCCGCCTGAATCATATATCTGGGTAGTCCATATATTTCCTGAACATGAAAGGTCAAAAGAATCACTGACAACACCTGAATTGGTAACTGTCAAGTTATACTCAATTGTATCTCCAGGGTTCCCTAAATTTCCAATAAGATTGGGACTGATATCTACACCACATGCAGAAGCAGATACATTAATGTCATCTATGTACCAGCCAACATATTCCACATTTCCATCAAAGGGAGCATCCCTGAAATAGAACCGGATGGAGATAATATCCCCAGCATATGCTGAAAGGTCGAACTCGGCCTGAATCCAGCCGCTGCTATTTCCACCATAAAGGGGTGTGCCCCATCCAAAGTCTGGATATCCACCATTTGGTGTAATTTGGTTCCAGTTATCGCCGAAATCATTGCTTACTTCTACCCATCCGCCATCATAACCAGGACTTGTATCATACCAGTGCCAGAATGTTAGATTTGCATTTGCAAAAGAGGTCAGGTCGATCATAGGTGAGGTCAGCGCTAAATCGCATACATCAGTATAATTCGAGCCAATATTGGTTCCCCAGCAATTGATTGGTGAATATGCTGAAGCTGGTTCCCATATGGAACTCGGCACTCCCAGATCCCATGTTGTTCCCCATCCATCATCCCAAGTATCCCACAGGTCTGAACCTGACTCCATGTCATCAGACCAGGGCGGCTTGACAAGGACTATTGCTTCAATCGTAACAGTGTCATTGGCACCAGGATCATTCTGTGAAATTGCGGTAATATTGGCAAAACCAGATTGGCCAGGGGTTGCTGCACCGGGAATTGTCACTCTGGCAATGAACTCCTTAGATGACATGAAATCCACTGAAATACTTGTAATGTCCATTGTATCTCCTATATCACGGAAGACAAGAGGCCAGGGGCAATCATGTGACAGGTCATATGTATCTGTATTATTGCCTGTATTATTTGCGGTTATTATGAAGTTAATGTTTTCTGTTGCGCTGCCATACAATGTTTGATTGTCAGGAGCAAGGCCAACTCTATAATCTGGAAGCTTGCCTATGAAAACATCATCAATGGCCCAACCCCACCAGCCGCCGGCCCATTCAGAAGCAAAATGAAATCGAACCTGTATGACCTGGTCAAAGTATTGGTTGAGATTGAATTCCTCATATTCCCAATCATCACTGAATCCATTATATCCATCAGTATTGTAAACGCCCAAATTTCCAGAATATGGATACCCGTCATCTGGCCAGATTTGAGACCAGGCACCACCGTTGACGGATAGTTCAACGAATCCTCCATCTTGATTAGGCATATCGTACCAATTTTGAAAAGTAAGTCTGGACATCAATGAATCGATTTTAATAAAAGGGGATACCAATACGAAATTTGTGTTCATTTTATAAGAACCAGAAATATTAGTACCAGAACAATTGGTTCCGTTGTAAACTGAAGGCGACCTGCCGCCAGATGGTACGCCAACTTCCCAGACCGTTTCAGGATTGCTCGGCATGACATATTCGTTTCTCCACGCGCCCCAACCATTTTCAAACCCATCGAACCATTCTGTCCATATTGGATGCTGTGTTTGAATAAAGGCCGTATCATTTGCAGTTGTGTCGTTTTGGGAAATAATCTTTACATTGGCAATATTAATATCTCCCTGGCTTCCTCCAATATCAACCTGAACTACTGTTATGAAATCCATTGTTGTTCCTGCGGGAACTGGCCCCACTGTGATTGTCGGGTTCCACCCTATATCCAAAAATTCTATTGTCCAGGGCTGTTCCGACGAGGTGAAAGAAAGGTCATATGTGTCATCATTGGCCCCGGTGTTGTTAACGGTCATCGTATAAGCTATACTTTGACCTAAATCTCCATAGCTGTTAGAGATTTCTGGAGTCAGCGAGGTTCTATATGCTGGTAATGGTCCGATATATGCATCGTCCACGTACCAACCAGGGTATCCACCCCAATCTCCCGCATAGTGAAATCTGATTTGAATTACATTTCCCCCATAGAGAGTTAGATCACATTCTATATACTCCCATCCCGGACTTGTATCATAAAAGCAATCAGTATTGTAATCACCCACATTTCTATTCATGCCTGGATAGCCAGTGACCGGAGTTATCATATTCCAGTTGCCGCCATTGACAGATATCTCAAGGAAGCCGCCATTGTCGCCCCATTCACCACCAAATCTGTACCATTGATAGAATGACAATATTTGTTGGCCAGCTCCAAGATTCATGTATGGTGAGACCAAGCAAGCATCTGCATCCATCTGGACAGGGAGCACCAAGTTAGTCCCCCAACAATTAGATGATGAATGTGGTGAAGGGGCCCAGGAAACTGACGAAGGGTCCCCTCGTTCCCAATTTGTTCCTGTGTTTTTGATGTTTTGATTGTGCCAGCCCAGATCAGAGCCTTCAAAATCATCTGTAATGCTTGGACTGTGCGGCACCTGGATCCAGATTTTGGTTGTTATGTTGTAGCTAGTATTGCTTTGAGATGTCAGCTGGATAAAAGGCTCTTCAATATCACCTGGGCTTGCCCCGCCGCTTATGTCTACCCGGGCAATGAAATTTGCATTTCCGCCTGCTGGAATAAATACTTCTGTGATGTCCACGGTATCTCCAGCATCCCTGAATGTAATAGGCCAGGTTCCATTGAAACTACTGATGTCATAGGTTTCATCAAGGTTCCCCCAGTTCTCTGCGGTCAAGGAATATGACACGGAAGCGCCAGGAAATCCATAATCCCTCTGAATGGCAGGAGCCAGATTAACCCAGTAATCGGCAGAAAATGATATCTTGAGAAAGGGATGATTAGCCACACTGTCTGAAGATTTATGATAGATACTGCACTCCACGCCATCAGCACGCCTCAACAAAAGGCCATTATTGGCCAGTGTTCCGTTCTTCCATTTAAAGAATATATCAGTTATATTCCAGGTCCTCCACTGCATATTTCCGCCATTGTACCAATTGATATTTTCTGCAATGTTAGAAGACTCCGGCTGATTGTTCCAGGTAACATTTGTCTCATTCCACGATTCATTCACCTGATAAACACCCCATGGTTCGAATCCTGCCCAATTACCTTCATGATAAATGTTCATTTCTACGGAAGTAATGTTATTTGTATCAATAAAATCAGCTGATGTAATATTGAATTCAATGAGGGCCTGGGTATCCCCACTAGTACTCCATGTCAATTCCTGGAAGTTTCCATAATTCCCATCCGGGCTTCCTTCTCTAATCATAGCATCCTTGCCTTCTGTTGCATTGGGCTGGATAATGAAATCGGGAGATGAAAACTGGGAGATGGGCGGGTTGCTGAAAGGTATTTCATTATCATCTGATGATTTTTCTATTTCCACGTATTCCCATGTGGTTACAAGCTCTCCACTCTCATCGATGTGTGAAGAATAATACCGTTCCATTATGACATCTGATTTCTCGGAAGTGGATTCCTCTGAAAGAATATCTGGCCCTTCTTGAGTAGTTTGTTCAATTTCATTTACATTATCTAAAACTGGTGGAATATCATCACTGAATACTGGTATTTCAGCTGGCTTATTAATAATAATATCTTCTTCCAAACTCAACTGCCCCATTGATATCCCTGAAAAAACCGTTCCAGCCATAATGATGACAAGCAATAATGCTGCTGGTTTCACTTTTATAAGCCCACTAATTGATGTTAATTGTTTCAAATTATCTCCTCCACAAATGGTGTGTCACCACCTTTTGCTATCCTCTCTCTTATATTTAGCCCCATTGAAGGGAATCCCTGGGTATTTCCAGAAATTATTATTCGAATTAATTTGAGCGCCTGTGATTGGTACACTTAGAGCATAGGTATATATAACGCTTTATAGAAAGGCATTTATATCTTTTCAATAAGACCTTCATCAGCATTGATTTTCAGCATATCACCGGTCTTAATATGTTCAATGTCAATCCCATCAACACAGGGTATGCCAGCCAGTATAACTCCGGTGGCAACAATGGTCTCGGTTTCAGCATTCACGATAGCCGCAGGTCCAACACCGTTCTTCTGTAGACCGTAAATCACATAGGAACCGACAGTCGAACCCTTGCCGCAGGGGAACACAAGTACCTTTCCAGTCACACATTGACCTTCCAACTGATGACCCTTCTCTATGACAATACCGGTCTTTGCGTCTATGCCGCCGTAGAAGCCGATTGGCTCTGTGGAAACTATTGCTTCGGCCTGGGCCTTTCCGGGTGAAATCATCCTTCCCTCCATTATAAACACCTCCGAACAAGTTCATCGACACTCTGGAAAATCACATTCTGGTTGCAGAAGCCAGGCAGATAATTTGCTGCCTTTCCGGAATTCACACCGGTAGTTTTGAAGCCCATGTCCTCGATTGGAGAAACAACCATGCAAGTGTCTGCCACAACTCTGCCGCCAGCATTCTCGATTGTCTCTGTGAAGCCCATGCGGGTTGCGGCTTCTTTCATGACTCTTGAAGTGCAAATCCAGATTGGCTTTTTTAGAGTCATGCCTTCCAGTTTCTCGGCAAGACTGGCTATTTCCCGAAGGCTTGCATGGGGGCAGCCGAGAATTGCTATGTCCGGGGTTTCTCCGGTGTTCAGTTTATCAAATGTTGCTTTAATCTCATCTGTTCCAACATGGATTTTCTCGAGGCCAGATACATCAAAGTCCCTGGCTTCCGGAGTCAGGCCTTCAGCATGATAGAGCGCAACAGCACCGGAGGCGGCCATTGCAGCGCCCAGTGCTTTCAACTGGTCGGTATTTGCATTCTTAATTCCCTTGAAATAAGGATTCTTGTTTTTAACCTGCTTGCCGACATGATATCCAAGGGCTCCAAAATCCACATTGAACTCAAGGGCCGTATTCACATCAATTAGAATATCTGGCTTTCTGTTTTCATCCAGATGAAGTCCATAATTTGGGGTAACACCACAAATTGCTGCAGCCAGTGCGCTTGGGCCGCCTTCACGATTTGTCCTGGCCCCTATTACCGAATTGGAGAATGAAACTGCTGAAGATTCAGACCAGGCAATGTGTTCTCTAAACCGGGGTAAATTACCTGCCAGATACGGGGTGCAGGTGGCTGTAACCACGATTCCCATCTTTCTGAAGGCTTCCATTATTCTTATCTGGTTGACGGCGAAGTCTTCTGGAAATCCGATTTCTTTCCAGTTCTCCATATCCATGCCTGCTGGATTGAGGTATGTCAGTACTTTCACTTTCGCGCCCTTGGCTGCAAAATCCTCCAGGAACTCTAAACCGGGATCGCCAATGGACTTGTAGGATAC
>JAUWNU010000038.1 GCA_030612505.1 Methanomassiliicoccales archaeon | reverse complement strand
TGCGTCAATGAATTAACGTTATCGGGGGAGGGGCTCGGTGTTCTATTAATTGTTTACTATCAATGTTATTTTGTCCCCGTACTCATCATGTTTACCTAGCATTTCTATTTCATGTGGCCCATTTTCAAATTCAGTTGTGTCCCATTCATTATGAAAAACTTCAACCCACTGGCCATCAAATACAATCATATATTCTGTTGAATCACCAATTCCATAGTTTATAAATGTGCCATCAACATAAAGTTTAGTTTTGCCAGTGCAATTACAGGTCTCAACATAAGTAATAATATCTACAGTGCCACTTACTTCAGAATTGTTCAAAGGGCTTTGAATCACTGTATTGCCGTCCATTTCATAATCAGATATTTCATAATCAGATAGTTGAGGCAAATCATTATCATTATCTGAAAAAATGTAGGTATAACTTAAGAACATAGCCAGTGTTAAAATAATAACGGACAAAATAACGTATATAAACTTTCTCTCCATTGCCACACCTTCGCCCCTAAGTGAATGAACGAAAGCGGATAAAAACCTTTCGTTTCACTGCCTCCCCGTCCTTGCACTCAGTGCATGATTGCTTCGGGCTAAACCCTCGCAACTCTTGATTTCCTAGCCGCTTGCGTCAAAGAGTCAACGAAAATCTACGAGCGGGGCATCCTAGCCTCTACGTCAAAGAATTAACGTTATCGAGGACTCTCTCCTTATGTGATAAAACAGCATGGCCAGTCGTTCGTTAAGTCACGCACTTCTATAAGTAAATATTAACTATATATATGCTACTATAAGCAAATATAAGCTTTTAGTACCTCGTCCTTACGGACGGGGCATGTCTGTTTATAAATTATATACAAATGGAGTCTAACATCGCACATGCATGCGACCAGTCTCATTTTGCCAGTACTTTCACCCACCCCAAATCCACCCTTATATATCCCCACAAACATAGTTCAATTCCATGAAGCCGCAATATCAACCCAAAAAGCACTATTACCCCAAGCAAAAGTACAAAGTGCGTGAAGATCGCCACTCCTCTTCACTTTTAACAGACCACATAGTGCTGATACCGAAATTTCGTGCCAGCATTCTCACCGGGGCCGTGGCTGCGGAGTGCGAAAGGCAGATTCGGTGGACCTGCAAGTGCCTGGACGTGAAAATCCTTGAGATGGCTGTTTCCGAGGATCATGTTCATTTGTTTCTCCAATATCCCCCGAAATTGAGCGTCAGCACCATCACAGGGAAAATCAAAGCTAATTCTTCCAGGCAGCTGCGAAAGAAATATCCGCATCTGATTTGCTGGAATAAAAATGGATTATGGACTACTGGCTGTTTTCATGGCAGCGTTGGCCAAGGGTTCGATGTTGTTGAGCGGTATATTGCCAGACAGAAACACTATCATTGAGGCCAGTACTATAATCATTCCCAGGTAATATCATAGGTGAATGCGCCTTCTCCGAACTCCCGAATAAGCTTCACCTCTCCCTTCCGGCCCATGAGCTCCAGAACGCCTTCCAGCCGCCCTCTGTAGAAATTTGCCCAGAGGTTCTGGAATGCCTTGTCCTGTGTCCACATGTTCATTTTTATTGACACACAGCCTTGGCCATGATATATAGGCTCGAAATCTGCTATCTGATGCCTTCCTTCTTGACGTTTCGTGGTCATGAAAACATTTTTTGGGTCCAGCTTTCTGAACTGCACCTTCCATATGGCTTCCTTGGTCATTGTGTCCCTGGCTATTTTCGTGATATAGGAGCCATTATCTTCATTGGCCATTACGTCTATCTTTGCCAGGAGCTGGCAGAACACTTCAAAATCATATCTTTCCTCCACCCTGAAATCATCTGGACTCATGTCAAGAAGGTCAAAACTGGTCTGGCTCTTGTTCTCTTGAATGTAATCCAGAACCTGTTTGAAGAAGATTCCTCGAACCCACATCTCTACCATTGCACCCCCATTTTTACTATTGTTTATATCATTTTCCACTTACATTTTCGTAATATCATCCAAAATGCGAACTTATTTTTGGGACCTGCAGGATACCAGTCCATGAAGATTCTCTATGGAGTTGTAGGAGAAGGAATGGGGCATGCAACCCGGAGCCATGTGATTCTGAAGCATCTGGCCCAAAGCCATGAGATAAAAATTGTAGCTTCAGGAAAGGCCCATGAATATCTGAAAAAACATCATCCGGATATTGAGGAGATCGGCGGTTATGGCTTTGCATTCAATGAAAAAGGCGTGGATCTGGTGGCCAGCCTGAAAAAATTGCTCAATGATATTCCTATAAAAACGCCGCATAATGTAAAGCGCTTTTTCAAGCTGAGCCAGTCCTTCAAGCCTGATGTGATAATCTCGGATTTTGAAAGTTTTGCATATTTATTTGGTAAGTACAATAGAATACCCCTAATTTCAATTGACAATATGCAGGTGATCAGCCGCTGCCAGTTAGATGTGGAGATGCCTGAAAATAATCGAGAGGACCATCTAATGGCCAAGGGGCTTGTCATGGCGAAACTTCCTGGATGCCATCATTATTTGATTACAAGTTTCTTCTACCCGGAAATAATCAAGCCAGACACCTCATTATATCCGCCGATATTGCGGGAAAATATTCTCAATGCTTGTCCAGAAGAGGGCAATCATATCCTTGTTTATCAGACTTCAAAATCAAATCCTGACCTGTTGAACATACTGGCGGAAATTAATGAGCAATTCATTGTTTACGGGTTCGGCCAGGGCCAGGCACCGAAAAATGTTACTCTCAAGGGCTTTTCCGAAGAAGGTTTCATAGATGATCTTGCCAGCGCAAAGGCGGTGATTGGCAGTGCCGGTTTCTCGCTGATTGGCGAGGCCCTTTACCTGAGAAAACCATATCTGGCCATACCTCTGGGAAGGCAGTTTGAGCAGATGTTGAACTCCCTTTATCTGAGGAAATTGGGGTATGGCGATTTCTGTGAAAAACTGACTGAAGAGGCCATTGAAGACTTCCTAATAAATCTCAGTAAATATGAAATTGCATTGGCTGATTATTCTCAGGATGAGAATACATTAATATTGGGGAAACTTGATAAATTACTTGAAGAGATAGCCAGTACTTTTTAACTTCAAGTATTTTTGAACAAGTCAGGGGTGTTAAATAGGCTTATTAGCATATTCGTTATTGTCGAGAACGATAACATGAGCAAGGAATTTGATTATGACTCCTGGCAGGCTAAAATGATAGCCCTTGAAATCGCCAATGAAGTAGGTAGAGCCATTCTCAAGAGCCTTGCAGAAGACCCGAAAACCGCAAGCCAGCTGTCTGGTTCGCTGGAGATACCACTGCCAACAATACTGTTTCACATATCCCGCCTCGAGGAGTCAGGAATTGTGGACTCAAAAAAGGCATTGGGCAAGCGTTTGCGGGAAGTGAAAGTTTATTCCGTTACCTCGACAGAAATAACATTTAAACTCTGAGGTGAAAAAATGGATAAAAAGGAGATAAAAAGACTTGAAGAAGAACGTGAGCGGCTCGAGGAGGAACGTGAAAGGCTTGAAGAAGAAAGAGAAAACCTTGAGCAGGAAAGAGAGGAGATGGTGCAGGAGATGCATGCGGCTAATGAGGAGAAACATGAGGCACAAAAGAAACGTCACAAGATACACATGGAGCGACATGAATTGGAACATAAGCCATCCATTAATCGCAAAGAATTGACCGAAGAAGAACAGGAGAAGCTTGACAGGGCCATGGAGAAGCTGGACAGGGCCCAGATAAAGATAGACATGGTAATGGACGGCCTTGACGAGAAAATTGAAAACTCAATTGCTGGCATTGATTTTGACAAGATTAACGAGACCGTGGAAAAGACAATGGCCAGTGTTCATAAGCATGCCCATGACATTGACATAGATGTTCGCAGGATGACAAAGAATGTCGGGGTTCTCAATTTCAAGGACATAACAGAAGAGGAGATTGAGAAAATGGGAGACATAAAAAACACTGGTGTTATTATTGTGCCAGAAGAGCTCATGAGCAAAATCTCGGCCAAGATAGTAAAGAATATTGGAACTGTAGTGCCATACAAAAAGGGCTGGAGAATTTATTCCGGTCATACAGAAATTGACAGTTCCATGCTGGAAGCTCTTGATGAGCCACTGGAGTTCATTCAGACCGGTCATCTGGGTATCCAGAAGGACGTGAAGCCGGAACTTATCAAGGAAAAGATAAAGGCATTCCACAATTATGGGCATGTCCAGGCAACCGAGGAGACCTATGGTGTGCTAATGGCCAAATGCATGGAAAACTATGGCCATATTTCGAAGAATGGCCATGATGACGATGATGACTGAGCCAGGTGTACTCAATTCTGTCAAAAATCATTAATCTATACGATAAATACTTCCTGAACGAGAGGCGGTAATCGTTAATCGCCTCTCATCTTTACTTAATCTTTGTAAGCTCCAAGCTTCAGGCTCATAACCGGCATTCCCTGGTACTGGGTCTTGCTGATTTCTCTGTCTTCCATCAAGATTTCTGTGCGGAAGCCGGCCTGATTCACAATAGCCAGATAATCATCCTTCAGGAGCGCGCCGCCTACGCAGCCAGCAATTAGATTCTCATCTGCTCTCTGTTCCGGGGTGAGCTCTGCCAGTAGCACAATGTCTGATACATACATACGACCGCCGGGTTTCAGCACCCGATAAGCGTCCCTGTAAACTGCAAGTTTGTCCGGTGCTAGATTTATAACGCAATTTGAAATAATAATGTCCACACTTGCATCATCAATTGGAAGTTGGTCGATATAGCCCTTGCGGAACTCTACATTTTTGAAGCCATGGGTTATTGCATTTTTTCTGGCCTTTTCCAGCATTTCATCGGTCATGTCCACGCCAATTACATGGCCAGTGGGACCAACCTTCTTTGCCGCTAAAAAGCAGTCAATTCCCGCTCCGGAACCAAGGTCTACCACGGTCTCGCCCTCATTGAACTGGCCCAGTGCTATTGGATTTCCGCAGCCAAGGCCGAGATTTGCCTCTGGCACAAGGCTCATTTCTTCTTCAGAATAGCCGATTGCCCTTGATATTTCTTCGGCAGTGGTATCCTTTCCGCAGCCGCATTGGGTTGAGCAGCAATCAGTGTCTTGCCTGGCAACCTTTGCATAATGCTTTTTTACCACTTTTGTGACTTCAATTTTCTCGGTCATATTAGCTCCAATCAAGTATATGTGGATTGAGTATTTAAAAATCGTTTCTATATTTTATTAAGGGTCTAGGGTCTAAGTTTTTATACAAAAGTGATAGGGTCTAGGGAAAATTAATGAGGCCGGGGCATCCAGTCAAATTACCCTAGACCCTTTATTAACCAACTAAACAATTACCCTAGACCCTTTACTAGCGATAACTAAGCATAGACCCTCACTAACGATAACCAAACATAGACCCTGAACCCTGTACCCTAAAGTATTAAATCAATAGTCTATTCCATGATTGATGAACACCATCATGATGGTAGGCAGTGTCATAGGATTTGCGCCAGCTCTTTTTCTTATCTGGCACAGCCTGCGCAAGTATTCTTATCCCTATGTTGAGGGTTCGCTGTTCGAGGACCGCAGGGTCTTCTTCATGCTGGCCGTTGGAATGGTTCTGGGCTCACTTATTTTCGTATTCGAGCTTACACTGTATCCCCTGTTCATTTCAAATACTGAATTTTACTTTGTGATGTTCATTCTAATTTATGTGCTGGCCTTCCCATTGCTGGAAGATTTGGCCAAGTTTATCATACTAAATTTCAAAGGATATCGTGGTAGATTTGACAGCACGTTTTATGGCATCTCCCTGGGTGCTGGTTTCTCTGCAACCTGGATAATTGGCAGAATTGTCATTGACTTTAATCAACCAGGAGCAGTGGTAACTGGTATTGACTGGATTGGTGTGATTTTCATGTCAATTGCTACCTGTTTGATTCATGTTTCAGTAGGCGCAATAATCGGCAGTTCCACTGGCCAGAACCTGGGCATGCGGGGCATTCCACTGGCAGTTATTCCTCATATTATTTTCAATCTACTGATGTTCCCCTGGTTTGCCAGTGAGATGATATGGTATTCATTGATCATCGCCTTGCCGCTGGCAGCATACATTTACTGGGGCGTTTATACAAAGACAATACCTGAATGCCTGCCAAAAGAGGTTCAGAAGGAAGTTCGAAGAGAGACAAGAAGGAGAACATACAAATGAGCAGCCAGGTTAGACCAGTCCCGCCTCCGCCTCCAGGATATCAACAACCAAGGCCAGTTCAGCCACAATATCAGCCAGAACCCCGGCCAGAAAGGAAAGGCAGGGCTGGAAAGGCAATTGCCATACTCCTGATTCTTCTTCTGCTTTTCATGATTATTTTCTCGCCATTTGGACCAATGCTTCTTGGGCCGCTTATGGGCCAGAGCACATACCCAGTTAGCTCCACTTTCACACTGACCAATACCCTGGAAATTGATATCAGACAGGGCGAGGTGAACTATGCATGCGATCTGCCAGTTCCCCAGGATTATTCCACATCTTATGGAATGGCTCAGGATGTATCTTCTGTAAGCACATCTCCAACAGCCGACCAGATATCCAAATATGGAGTAGATTGGGTTCAGTGGACAGGAACTACTGATAATTATGTGGAATTCACTATAATAACCCAGGCCACGGTCCAGACAATAATCTGGGACATTGATGCATCAAATTCCGGAATGGCCAGCAGCATTCCAGCCAGCATGGACTATCAGCTTGGAGATGAATTGGAGGTCCTTGATGAAGATAATAATCCAACTGGTGAGTACAAGATATGGCCCTCACATCCTACCATTCAAAATCTGGCCAATACTCTTACATCGGATTCTGCCACAGTCTATGAGAATGTGAAGAGCATTTATGAATATATTCGTCAAAATGTGGATTATTTGACTGTATCTGGTTCCAATCCCAAATCATGTCTTGAAACCCTGGACGACGGTACAGGTGATTGCGATGACCAGTCTATTTTGTTAATATCTCTTTGCAGGTCTGCGGATATTCCGGCCTGGCTGGCCTTTGGAACACTGTATGATTCAATCAGGGGAGAATGGGGACCTCATGCTTGGGCAGAGATTTACATTCCGCTAGCCAGCGGCGGAGCAGAAGAGGTAGTTATAGATTCAGCAAATGGGGAATTCTTTGTAAGGAACTGCAATCGTCTGGAAGAATGGAAATCCGATGGAAATGGAACACATCTGTATGATTATTATCGCCCATTGAACTATAATTATACGCTCATGGGAAATCAGCCTGCTCCTGTGGTGATGTTGGGTGAATCTGTATCTGGTAATTATTCATCGTCTGGCAGTATTACTGGATACATAGAATTATTTCTTAATCCCCGTGATTAAGACATTTATTTTTTGTTCCGAGAGAATAATGAGAAACCTTTCTTGCGCTTGCCGCGTTCTTCTATCTTTTCCAGGTCCGCGTATAAATCTTTCTTGATTGGAGTCTGATTCGAGGGGGTGAAAATCTTGTTGGCACTGGGACTGGACCCCATGTCGGAACCTCCATTAGACCCATCGATTTCCCCCTTGGGCATTGCCTTTCCATTACCTTCCAATACAATCATAATATATTCCCTGTTTCTCAACAGGCCCCTCTCTCAATAGCCGTAGCTCAATTTTATGGTATATACTAGCAAGTTGAAGTTTATATAACTTGCTGGGTGCTTTGTGAATATGTCATTATAAATAGCTCAGATATGACAGGTAAAATTATCAATTTATCATTTTAAGCAATTGAAAAGATTTTTAAAGTAAGGAACAATCCCAGGATTCATGTTCAAGGACATATCCGAGATAATGAGTCAGGAATTTGACGGCAAGGAAGTCAGCATCAGAGGATGGATATGGAGGACCAGGAGCAGCGGCAAGATCGTTTTTGCCACAATTCGGGACCCCAGCGGCGTCATCCAGGTTACTGTGAAGAAGGGCAATTTGCCAGATGAGACGTTCGAGGATGCTGTTAAAGCACTTATGGAAAGCTCCGTGGAAGTTACTGGTACTGTCAAGGCGGACGAACGGGCTCCTGGCGGTTTCGAGATTCAGGTTTCCGGTTTTAATGTGGTAGGATTTGCCGAGGCATATCCCATCCAGAAAGACCAGAGTGAGGAATGGCTTCGTGAGAACAGGCATCTCTGGATACGTTCCAGGAAAATGACTGCCATCATGAAAGTAAGAAGTACAATGACCGGTGCGATTCACGAGTTCTTTAGAAAAGAGGGATACTATGAGTTCACCCCGCCAATATTCACGCCAAATGCCTGCGAGGGCGGTGCAACGCTCTTCGAGGTCAAGTATTACGATAAAAAAGTTTATCTTACCCAGACCTGGCAATTATATGCCGAGGCAATGATTTTCTCCCTGGGAAAAATATACGATATGAGTCCCACGTTCAGATCTGAAAAATCAAAAACATCAAGGCATCTAACAGAGTTCTGGATGGCGGAAATGGAGGCTGCTTGGCTTACATATCATGATGTCATAGCAGTTGCCAAGGACGAAATCAAGTTTATCATCAGAAAAATTTTGGATACCAATCAGGCCGAGCTTGAGTTCTTGAAAGTTGATACTGCAAAGCTGGAGGTCATGATCGCAAAGGACTGGCCCACAATAACTTATACTGAAGTTTTGAAAATACTCAAGGAAAAGGATGGCATGGATATCGAATGGGGCAAGGACCTGCGAACAATCGAGGAAGAGGCAATTATGAAGCATTTTGACACGCCGGTTGCTGTGGTGGAGTATCCCAAGGAAATAATGGCATTCTACAAGCCAAGTATGGAAACCCCAGATGCGCCTGGCCCCGTTGCCAAGTGCTTTGATATGCTGGCCCCTGATTGCGGGCTGGAGATTGTCGGCGGCTCGGAAAGGGACACTGATATCAATGCCCTGATAAAAGCACTGGAAGAGGAAGGTGAGCCAGTGGACAATTATGAGTGGTATCTGGATCTGCGCAGATATGGCTCGGTTGTGCATTCAGGTTACGGTCTTGGTGTCGAGAGGGTCTTGCAGTGGATACTGGAACTGGACAATATCAAGGATGCGATACCCTTCCCCAGGACCATGGGCCGCGTACGGCCTTAATTATATATCTGGCTTCGGCATATTGAGTAGATACCATGGTGCACTGGACCGTCGATGTATTGAACCTTGCAGCCCTACTTTTATTAGGTGCTGGCTTTCTGTGGAAAGATAATAGAGCGCATTTGCTGCGAATGTCCGGCTGGCTCCTGGAGGGTATTTACTGGCTGGGAAAAGTGCCTGAATATATTGGCCATGATGATGGGTTCAATGCTCTTGGAGCAGCAATGGCCCTGCCTATTTTCTGGTATCTGGCATATCATGAATTTAATTCGCACAAATGGAATGATGATTATCCGCCATTGCGCTTTGTCACAGGGGCCATGTTCATTGCTGGCATGGGCTATTTCATAATCGACCATTTTCCGGTGGTAAGCGAGATTCTAATAACAGTTGTTGCGCATCAAAGCGTCTGGCTGACAAATATAGCTGGCTATGATTTTGCTGTTGGCGACATTAACTCCGAGAGGGCGCAGCTGATTGGGGTTCCTATAATGATTATATTGGAATGCACTGCTATTCAAGCGTTTTTAGTTGCTGGCTCATTTCTTTTCGGGTGCCGAGGGGACAAGAAAAATCGGACTATCACTTTCCTCATTATTGCCCCAGCAGTTTACATTGTGAACCTTTTCAGAAATGCAATTGTCATCATACTTGTTCATAACAATGGTTCGGAATACTTCGAGTTCGCTCACAATGTCATTGGGAAGGGCATGAGCGTTGTTGCTCTTGTTATCCTGATAATACTTGCCTTCATACGGGTTCCTGAGCTTTATGAGGACATAAACGGCCTTTTCGAGCTTCCCTGGCGCAATGGGCCCAAGCATGATTATCTGAAGTTTGTTGGGCGGCTCTATGGGGACAAGGATGATTCTGGCAAGGAATGATATTCTGCTGTATCATGTATTTTCGGCAAAAATATAATAAGCCAACATATGAATGCAGGCTCAATGCCCAGGGTAATCGTCAATTGCGCAATGTCCGTGGACGGGAAAATCGCCAGCCGTATTAGAAAACAGGTTCAGCTTTCTGATGAATCGGATATGGCCAGGGTCCATAGATTACGCAATGATTGTGATGCGATACTTGTAGGCGTGGACACGGTGATTGCCGACGACTCATCGCTCCTTGTGAAAGAGAAATATGTGGATAATCCAAGGCAGCCAGTCAGAATAATTCTGGATTCCAAATGTAGAACTCCGCCTGACTCCCGGGTGCTGGATGGTAAATCCCGCACAATCATTTTCACCACCCAGGGCCATGAAAAGCCCCTGGAAAATGCAGAGGTCATTGTCTGCGGAACAGATCAGATTGACATAAAACAGATGTTGGCCCACCTTGACAAAATGGAAATAAAAACATTATTGGTGGAGGGTGGCGGCACTATCATCTGGAGCTTTGTATCCGGGCGGCATGTGGATGAGTTCAAGGTTTTCATCAGCAGCAAGCTTATTGGCGGAGTTGGGGCCCCGACACCAATGGACGGGAGCGGCTTTGAAGATGAGAGCGAGTTTCCTGAGCTTAATCTGATAAGAAGCACAATGAGCGAGTCTGGGATTTTACTGGAATTCGAGGCGTAATATGTTCATCGTGGACACCATGCTAGGCACACTAGCAAAGTGGCTGAGAATTCTTGGTTTTGACACGATTTATGAAGCAGGCATGGATGATGATGAAATCCTGAAGCTGGCCACTGAAGAAAACCGCATTATAATCAGCAGAGACCGAGAGCTATGTGGAAGAAAACCAGGCTCAATTTTTCTGGAGACTACAGATTTGGACGAGCAGATTGCAAGGGTCCTTGATTTTTATTCTGCCGACAAGAATAAAATTCTATCAAGGTGTTTGGAATGCAATTGTTTGCTGCAAAAGATTGCCTGCCAGTATATAGAAAAGGCCAGTGTTCCTGAAGATATTCTTCAGCGTTATGATGAGTTCTGGCACTGTGAAAAATGCAATAAATATTACTGGCCTGGAACGCATTTTGAAAATATGAAGAAGAAGGCGAATGTATTTCTAGAGTAGTTAGGGGCTAGGGTCTGAGTTTGTATACAAAATAGATAGGGTTCAGGGTCTAGGAAAAATTAATGAGGCCGGTGAACCGAAATTCCGTTCATTTATTGATTAGGGCATCCAGTCAAAAATCCTAGACCCTTAATCAACGTTAACTAAACATAGACCCTCACTAACGATAACCAAATATAGACCCTAGGCCCTTAATCCTTATCATAATAATCTTCTGAGATCACTTTACCAGTGATTCCATCTAAAATCATTACACCGTGCTTACCTTCTACACACCACACAGGCACCATAACAAGTGTCTGGCGCTCCAGTTTGATGTTTTCCTCATCTGGCTTGAAGGTTGCCTTCTCAATTATGGTGGCATGGTCCCTTTCCACAATTATCTCCTTGAACTCTGTATTAAGTTGAGCAACAGCATGAATTGCTATCTTGATTGCATTTTCCTCATCGATTTTCGGCTCCATCTGGATATGATGACCCTGGGCGGTTTCCAGCTCAGGCTCCCTGTCCCAGCCGGAGTACTTTCCAGTGAGGGCATTTACCGCAATAATTCCTGTGCCTTGAACTTCCTGGCTGTCCTTCCCGTCATAGATGCAGCGATAGTTGAAAACATAATGTGGCACAAGTTCCAGTTCATGCTTGAAGCCCTGGATGGTATTATCTGATATCTCTTTCACGTCTTCAAGCGTTAAGCATGACTTCAGAACCTGGGGCTGCCCCTCGGTTCCCAGGGTCTCGATGATTACGGGCACTACTTCTTTGATTTGTTCTTCTGCCAGCGCGGGAGTATCTGGCTCCGGTGACTGGTCCAGTATATGTTCCTTCTTTCTGAGAAGGCCGGTGAATATGACCTCATCTTCAGCTTGATTGATATGGTTTACCATTGCATGACCAATCTCTCTTTCCAGGTCCTGGCGGCGCCAGATAATGAGTCCAGTGCGTCTAGCTTCCTCCACTGCCACGTCTCCGGCTTCCAGAACACAGATTATATGCCTTCCTTCCTTGTCTGCGATTTTGCTGGCATGTTCTCTGACATCATTTACAGTAACCTTTTCATAAATTCCCACTGTCACCAGGTCAGCATCCTTCTGGCCGTAGAGAATGTCATCTGTTTCATAGACATCGAATCCATGTTTTTGGAGTATGTGGTTGATAATATTCTTCAGGGATACCAAATTCGCACCACATGGGAATTACCGCTTGCATATTTAGGTTTTGTAGTCTATTTAATTTTAATTATTATTATATATTATTAATTATTATATTGTACCAGCACATTCAAAATGGCCTTCCAGACCACTCCCTTTATGTTACTAATTACGAAACTTATATATATCAACGTACTATTAACAGCGAATATGGGGCTTGCGCACATATGAGGATAGCATGTGCAGGCATTTTCATTAGTATCCACAACGGAGGAGGATGTTATGAAACAGAAGGATGGCCTTAGGGCCAAAAAAGTTGGAATAAGCTTAGTAGTGGTTATCTCGATGCTTATCTCTGGTATTGCTGTTCTCGGCACACCTGTGACAATTGCGCAGGAAACAATGGGCGGAGAATATGGCGGCGATTTGAGAGTTGCATTGCAGGCAGAGCCAAGTTCATTGAACCCATTGGCTACACCACTGAACGAACCCGCAGAACAAATTATTGATTTGCTTTACGAATCTCTTGGACGCATTGATCCATATTCCCTTGAGTTGGAGCCCTGGATGGCATCTGGCTGGGAAGTGGATGCAGAAGACAAGAGCATTGTAAGGGTCACTCTCAAGAGCGGCATCATGTGGCATGATGGAACCGAGGTAACTCTGGATGATGTGATGTACTCATTCGGTGCCAGCGGCTATGATATTGATTATATTTCATCAATGACAACAGATGTGGAAAATAATACTGTAATATTCAACCTGGCACAGCCAGATGCAAGATTCTTTGCAGAGGTTATGGTAATGAAGATAGTGCCAGATGATTTCACATCAGCCAGCGATCCAATGGGATGCGGTCCTTTCACACTTGTAAGCTCAGATGATAGTTCCACAGAACTGCTGGCCTATGATGACCATTTCATTGCAAGGCCATATCTGGACACAATAGGCATTACATATTATTCTTATGAAGTTGCAGATTTCTCAGTGGACTATCCGTACAGTGCCAGTTTAGCTACTATCGATGACCCACGCTGGGATGGAAGCTACAGAGCCTCCCATGATCTCTTGACAAAACAGATAGATTTCATTGGATGGGGACTCTCAACCAACCAGACAACTGGAATGATACAGGTTGCTAAAAATGAGACCTCACTTATCGAGACCACACTTATCCTGAACCCCAACACAACAGTTCAGGGAAGCAATGGGCTCAACTCATGGTATCTGGGATTCAACAATGCACCGAGTCGTATTCTCAATGATCCAGAACTCAGGAAGGCAATCACATATGGAATCAACAAGGATGGACTTACCAAGTATGATATCAGTGGTGGCCTGGAACAGACAGAATCCATTATCAGCAAGTACAATGTGCCATGGTACAACAGTTCCATATCCCCATATGGATATGATATGTCTGAGGCAAAATCTATTCTGAATAGTGCAGGATATATGGATTACGATGGTGATGGCTGGATAGAGAAACCAGGGCCAGATACTCCCTCTGTGGATTATGAGGATATCTCTCTAACACTTCTTGGACCTCCCCAGGAAGATGTGACTCCATACACCATGTCAACAAATATCATGACCTGGTTTGCAGACCTGGGATTGAATGTATCTTTGATATCCAATACATCAGAATCTCACATGGTAGAGATTGTGGATAACAATTTTGATATGTACCTTGCAGACGAGATGTCTGGTTCCGTGGACCCACAGTTCATTTATGATGTTTATCACTCTGAATCTGATTCAAACCTGCTGAACTTTGCTGGAACCTATTCAATTGTCAATGAGTCAGAAATTGAGAAAATCGACACTCAGCAGTACAAAGGAGAGTGGAATGCCGACACAAATACACCAACGCTTAATGAAACCATTGATGAAAGTGGCTGGTACTATTATTGCTCAGTTGCTGGAACACATGACTTTGAAAGTGGGGCAATCACTTTCGCTGTTGGCGATTGGCTCATTCACGATGGAACTGAGTATACGAAGGTTGCCACCCCTACATGGTCTTTCATGCTCAATTACACAAACATCATTGACCCTGTACATGTTTACCACAATGATGGCACTGGCAATAGCAAACTTCTTGCAAACAGTTCCTGGGAACTCAATTATTCCACTGGCGAGCTGGTACTGATGGATTATCCATTGAATTTCAACAATGACACCGTGAACGTAAACTACAGCTATCTGCCATTTGACCATTACATCGAGCAGGCAGGTAATCAAATGGAACCTGCTGACCGGGCAGTGTACATCAAGGATGCCCAGGCAGTAATTGCAGACCTGTGCCCATCAGTTCCAATGTTCGCATATAAGGTAAACCATGCTTATGTCGCTGGCTGCTATGTTGGCTGGGTAAAGACACTAGGCGGACTTGCCAATTACTGGACATACACGAGCCTGAAAAATGAGTTGACTGGAGAACTGGATGTAACACTTTCCAGCTTCAAGAACTCCCTGACAGAAGGCGAGACAGTAAGCCTGTTTCTGAAGGTTTTGGACAAGCATGGAGCCTCAATCGATACTGCCCAATTCGAGTTTGGAGAGGGTGATTTTGGCATACCAGAATATGATGAAACAGGAGAGCAGTACACAGTTGATTACACGGTTCCAGCAACAACAGTATCCAAGACAATGAGCCTCACGGTATCTGCCTATGCAGCAGGATATGCTTCAGCAACTGACAACCTTGACATAACTGTTCACCCCACTGTTAATAACTTCAATGTAGAGATTGTTAGGGGAGATACAACACTGCTCTCTGGAAACAGCACGTCTATATCTGTGGTGGTAACAGACAGGGCAACAAGCCAGGCAATATCCGGCGCAACAGTTGTTCTTACACTGAGCCCCAATGGACTTGGCGGAGAGCTGGCTGACATAACCGGCACAACAACTGGAGCAGGTGAATTTGTTACAACCTTCAGTTCTGACAATGTTACTATTGACACCACCTTCAAGATAACAGCTGATGTTTCAATGGAAGGCTATGAGGGTTCTCAAGATAGTACAAGTATTTCTGTATCCAGGGATCCAACCATAGTATCGGATGACGCAGGTCGGGACACAGGCTTGCTTGGACTTCCAGCACCATCATTCCTGGTTGTCTTGGTAATGTTGGCTGCAATGTCAATGATATATGCAGTATATCGCAGGAAAGAATAACTCCATTGAAGGCAATAAAATAAATGCTGGTCCAACTGGGCCAGCAAATTTTACCATTTTTCATTTTGTAATTAATTATTCCGAAGGCTCATCCTTCTCACCATATGCCTCACAGTCATAGCAATAATGTCTTTCATACTGCTCTATGAATGTCATTGGCTGGGAACAGTTCTGGCAGAGCTTGCTTGGATCTGATTTTGCGTCAATATATTCTTCCTCTGGTTGCCCGGCCTCTGCAGGCGCTAGCACTGCATCTTGTGGCTGAACCCTTGCATTGGGTGTTTCAAGGATTATCATGCCCGGAATGTACTGATGAACTACCTTTGTGGAGGTCCAGAGCATTGTCCCTCCGGCAATGCAACAGAATAGGCCTGCGGCCATAATGAAAAAGCCAGGATTCACTATTGAATTAAATAAATTGTCAATTGAATTGCCCATATCAATCTCGAACTGTTCCATACTATTATTGTAATTGTTCCATTCACCAGGTGATGCATTGTCAGAAGGCTCATTAGGCGGCTCTATGAACTGTAAATCTGTAATTTGCTGGACAATACTAATAATAAGCAATAGTGTAAGAGCCACCATTAAGAGCTTGGGAAGTGCCCTGGAAAGCTTTGCCAGGGCTACATTGTTCAGAGCCAGATACAGAATAGCAGCCAGCATCCCCAATGCAAGGAAAATAGGAATAAGCACATTATATCTGTCTATGGCAGGATAATTTTCCGTAAGAACCATGTAACCTATTATTGCAATAATAAAACCAATTATGTAGAGGGCTATTCCTCCGCCCTTGTCCTTTCTAACTTGCTTTTGCAGATCATCCGAGGGTTCTGGAGGGTAGTATGTTATTGCACCTGGTACACGTGGATAATCAAGGTCCTGGCGGAACTTTATGCCATCTTCTCCACTTGCTCCCCTGTCCCTTATAACTCTCGCCATGTTATCAGTATGGAAATAGAATACTTGGTTATCTAATTTATTGTTTGGAGATTGTAAACAATGTTTGTAGATTGTAAACACGTCTTACAACCTTAATTTGATTATTATTTGAATACGGTGCAAGACAGAACGAACTGTACTTAGATATGCTTAGTATCCAGTTCGTAGGAGTTAATCGAACTGTACTTTCACATCAATTATGACTCCAGTTCGGCGGAAGTTTACAACAATATATTTGCAGAAACTCCGATTTGTCGTTATCAGAAACTCCCTATACTAGAGCTTGGAATGTTTGGAAAAGGATGAGAAATCGAATTGCTTGGTTCTGTAAACCGGTCTTACAACCTTAGTTTATTTTTCATTTTAATACGGTGCAAGACGATAGTGGCTGCGCAAGAGCTTGCAATGTTTTAAGTTGTTAATATTGAAGTTCAACATAAGTGCCTGGCACGATACCCTCTGCGGCGGAAATGCCCTGATTTATCTCCAGGGCATAGAGCACTGGCCCATTGCTTGGGTATCTTAGAAGATCATCATCAGCTATTCCTGGCTCCGGGTCTGCCTCTTGTATGTTCACAACATAGCCTGTTGCATTTATGAATATGATGTCCAGGGGAATCAGCGTATTCTTCATCCAGAAGCTTACCTCGTGTGAAGACTCGAAAACAAATAGCATGCCAGTATCATTATCCAGCGATTCTCGGTTCATGAGCCCCTCCTGCCGTTCTTCGGTTGTATCAGCTAGTTCACAGTGGAATATTAGATTACCAGATGGCAGAACAAAGGTTACATTTGCTTCGTAGGTATTGTTCTGGGGGCTCACCGGTATAATAGGGACATCTGAATCATCATGAAGTATCTGGCTGTATCCTAATGCAAAAACAGTAAGTACCAATGCCACAACTATGGCGATGATTAGTATATCTCTTTTTTCAAAGGTTCTTTCTACAACCATATGACCACATGTATATTTCTGGTCAAGATAATAAGTTTACTGATAGCCGATTGTTGCCAGATATGCTACTATTGGTATGTATATGGCAAAGGCAACAACATACTGGGCAACCTGCCATAAGTTCTCCCTTCCCTGCCCCATCCATAGCCTTTCAATATTATCGCCATAATCTGCTGCCTTTAGAAGTTTGAACAGTGTAGGCATATATGTTAAAGATAATAATGGTAATATTATGTAATATAGGGAAACGCCCCAGCCATTAAGATGATATGAAGCTATCAAAACAATAGAACTGCTGAATAGTAACAAGTTAATACTGAATACAAGCCAGATTGCCCTCTTCTGGCCTATGGCGATTACGGTATTTGTTTCTACTTTTTTATCCACTTCATAATCACGAATTTCCTGCAAGATTTGAGCCATGGAACTACGCATCATCAAGATGGCCAGTAAGAATAATGTTCCAATGGTATAATCTTCCAATGCAACCAGGCAAAAGAAATATGGGAATGTATTGATAAGTGTGCCGTGACTCAGCACATCCAGCCCCACCTTGTTCTTGAACCGCAGAGGCGGTGCGGTGTAGAAATAATACACAAAGAGTGTGAAGGTCGTGAAAAGGAATGGCCATATCAGGGATGTAGGGGCATTTCCAGGTCTATTGTACATCAATGCAGATGGCGCGTGGAAATAGAAGTACAATGAAGCAAGAAGTGGAATAATGGCCGTTGCAAGAAGTAAAACTCGCACTCCCTTGACAGTTATCCTGCCGTCGCATACTGGATTTCTCTTTTTCTTCTTTGGATCCAGTGCATCAACCTCCCTGTCAAAGTAATCATTGCTTGCAAAAAGGAATATTTGAACTCCAAAGACAATCAGTATTGCGAGATAGAGGTCTGGAGACATGAGGAAGTCTATAATCATGCCTATGTCCAGATAATAACCATTGGCAACATAGATATTCGGGATGAATGCGAACAATATCATGCCCATTGAAAGTAGCCACCATTCGTTCATCCTTGATAAGTCGTAAACAACGCTTCTGAGTTTGCTTTCTTTCTTTCTTGCCATAATAATACAGCCAGCAATCTGCATTTGGTATTAAACTTTGTTATAGGGTACGCTGCTTCCGAGTCGGCTCGAAAGCAGAAGGGTCTAGG
>JAUWNU010000037.1 GCA_030612505.1 Methanomassiliicoccales archaeon | reverse complement strand
TAAACAATTGCGGGGGGATAGAATTATAAGTTTGAATTATATTGATAGTCTGAACATAAAGAGAGTATATCTCGAATAGTTGGTTCATTAGAGACCAAGGCTTATGTAAAGCCTGAGGAGGAAGTGTGGCAGTAATAAAGTTGGAGGACCTGGTAATCGCTTTTCGAAAGACCCTTAGCGAAAAGGATTACTCAGAAGAGGATATTCAGCAATTGGCTGAGTTCATTATTAGCCTCTATGGTTTTGATTATGCTATTGTTGATAATCGCCTTAAGCCCAAGGACCGCAACATTTTCTATAAGCTGGAAAAGGCTAATCTTGTTTACACAAAACAGGAAGAGGTAACAATCAAGAAGGGCAAGGTATGGCGGCTTCATTACTGGTTCCTTAACCGCCCATTCATTCTGAAACTATCCAGAGGAAAGGAAGAGCCAGAAGAAATAGATGAATTTGCTATATACGGAGAGATGGATGAGGATATCTGGTCAAGAGAAGATTAGTCCGATGTTTGAGGGTTTATTGTAGCGGGTCAAGAACACTCTGGTCTTCAGGCCAGAGATGAATTGGCCAAAACTACGATAAACGAGAAATCCGCCGCATACCGTACATTTTCTAGCATATCAAATCAAAGCCATCTGGTTTTGATCATCAGGTGTGCGGCTGATGTAGGTAAACATACAGTCATAAATGAACTGGTATCAATAGGCATACAACCGGAAACGCCAGGTCATTTATGGCCTGGTAGTTTACGGGCTGGTAGTTTACAATAATCATATGCTGAATCAACCAATACCAAACTCACTTTCAAGCTGGCCAATATACTCGACCACCTTTTCATAATCTGATTTTTCATCCATCATGACAATTGCCAATGAGCGTCTTCCACACTGATATATTGCAGTATTGAAACCTTCAGTTTTTATATTGATAGTTCTGGGGGTCTGCTTACCTGCCTCGGTGTTCAGGGTCATTGAACCCCCAAAGACCGTAGCTGCCATGATGGCAATGGTTTCTACATTCATATTTGGTGGCAGTCTCATCTCCACGGGACGCCCGTCCTTACTCACAATTCCGCAACCAATGACACCTTGGATGGCTTTCAATTGATCCAGTATCTTCCTCACTTCGGTCATTAACTTCCCTCCATCTCTCTCATGATGAATTCGCAGTATGGGTCTCCTATACTTAGGCATTTCTCTTCTATGCATACCAGTTTTTTACCGGTATGTTCTTCAAGAATGGCATGCACCATTCCTCTTAGTCTATGGCATGATGGGTCTTCCAGGCCCTCTTTTGCCTCGAAAGAACCTTTTGCTATTACCTTGTCATCCATGAAGCTGATTTCATCCACCCAGCCTCGTCCTTTGATGAGTCTACCAGCTGTTTCCAGAAAGTTTTCTTTATCTTCTCCAGCCATCTTGGCTATTTCTTTACCCAGGGTCTCTCCTTCTCTGTAGAAAAGACCATGGCAGGCATGGGACATAACACTCTCATACAAGCGTATTATCTTTTGTAACTCTTCCTGGGAAATTCTTATGAATCTCATGGCATAACGCACATCTACATAGTGGGTTAAATAATTTTGCACAGAAGCAATAAAATTAATTAATTTTGTCCAGTGCCTGGAAAATAGCGCTTGTGTATCTGTCAAGGTTTTCAAGGCTGGTTCTGTCGCCTTTCCAGCTATCCAGCTCCTTGGCCAATTTCTTTTCCATTATCTGGAGTGCCTTGAGAATTATGCGGTACATAACTGGCTGTGCCTCGCCAACAACAACCACGGCGGCATAAACATGTTGACTATCTTCAAGAATGATTGTATGCCCCTCATAAGTAAGTGTGTGAACATGCTCCCCTTCCTTGAATGCCCTGTTCATCTGCTCCTTTATGGCCATGACCATCCTGGACATTAGTTTCTTATCCAGTTCTGCTGGTGGTTTTTTGCTTTTAACAGAAAGCAATGTGCCGTCCTTGTGCAGTAAAAAAATAGTCTCGGCAATGAACTTTGGCTCTTTGACTTCCACTTCCTTTAGTATTGCCTCTTCCTCAAAGGCAGATGCAAAGAATTTTTCCTTTATCTTCTTCTTTAATCTGTTGATTGCCTTCTCGATATCATCAAGCTCATCCCCATCACCGAACATTGTCTTTATCTTCTTTGCTTCTTTCTGGAATCCAGATACATTGAGGCTGGCCAGTTCTGCTTTTAATTCATTCAATCTTGGTCCATTCTGGAATGACCTGACAAATTTTTCAAGATAATCTACCTGCATTGGATCATTGAGCTTTTCTGAGACATCGCCATATGTATTGTTTTTGTAATTGAATTCAAGCTGGTCTAACTCATCTTTGACTGCCTCAAGTCTTTTGATTCTATCCTCATAATCTGAAAACATTTCTTTAATTTTTTTATCGTCCTTGGATTTTATAACATTGGTCAGGGGTGCGACAATGTATCCTTCAGATAGCCAGTCAAAAAGTTGGGCAGGATAATCAGCCTTGCTGCTGCTTGATGAAGATTTTTTTGAACTGCTTGAACTTTTTTTCTTTGGCATAATTCCCCTTACCACCAGGTGATTGCTAACCACATATTTATTTATTGCTTCTTATTTTTGATATTTTTACCATATATTTGAAAATTTAATGGAAAAATATTTCAATGTCCTCCATGGGATTATCTGTAACCTGTGCTTCAGGGATTTCATTTTTCAACTGGGTCATTCTGGAATCCAGCACTATTGCAACGCCGCGGTCGGTCTCCCGGCGAAGAAGCCTCCCGATACTTTGCATCAATTTTCGCACTGTGGGGGCCTTGACAGTATATTCCCAGCCCTTGCCAAACCTCTTGTCATAATAATTCAGAAGAGATTTATGCTTTGCAGTTGGTTTCGGGAATGGAATGCCAACCAGAATTGCAATTTCCAGTTCTCTATCTGGAAAGTCAATGCCTTCGGAAATGCGGCCGCCCATAACCGCGAACATGACTGCCCCCTTCTTCAGTTTAAAATTCTTAACTGTACGCATGAGCTCCTCTTGGCTCATTCCCTGTTCCTCAAAATAGATATCTCGGTTAATGTCCGAGGCAATATCGGAAAATTTAGCCAACAATGAAAAACTCGGAAAGAATAGAATTGTATTCCTGGGATATTTTTTCAGAATCCCACTAATAAGTTCTTTCATTCGGGGTATCATGTCTTCATCTCTTGCCAGTGTATCATATTTGGTGGTCATATCATCTGTAAACATAATAAGACGATTTTCCTTGCTAAATGGGCTTGGCAATCTCAGGCAGTCAGTATCCTTTGGTAAACCTATTGAATCTCTGTATTCGTCCACCGGGGAAATGGTGCCGGACATATGAATAGAACAATGACATTCATTCAATATTCCAGTTGCCCTGGCCGGGTTCAGGCAATATGCTTCCAGCCTTGGATTTTCACCCCCTGCAATAAGCTTGGCAAATTCTGCTTCCTCAAGCATGGTCCATTCCTGTAAAAACGTGGCTGTTTTGTAGATATGGGAACGCGGTAATTTTCCCTTTTTTCTCTTGCTTTCTCGAATGATGTCACCATGCGTGACCATGTTCATTATCATTATCTGGACATCCCGGCTGGTGCTCTTTAGCCGGCTCATTAGTTGCTCTTCAATTTCTGTTGGAGGAACAAGGCCATCATCGTCCACAACATATTCATTGGCTGTTGATTGAACGATGCTCTGCATCATGGTGCATGCTCCAGATAGTTTTAATGAATCAGTAAGCTGCGGGTTTCCAATATCCTTGCCTTCAATGGCTGCCAGTTCCAGTGCCCGAACAGTGAGTTCTCGGGAATAAAGTTCTCTAGCGTAATCTGAAAGATTATGCGCCTCATCAACTATAACAATCAAATCAGAAACATGAACATTCATCCAGTCCAGCAATGCCCGTCTTATTATCGGACTAAAAAAATAAATATATGGCGCTGTGACAACTATTGCCTCTTTCAAAAGCAATTTATTTGCTTCATAGGGGCACACGTTTCCATATTCCTTGCACAGTCCCACAAACTCGTCCACAGTGGGAATATCTTTTTTGGCCAGCAGCCGCACATCATCAATGTCATGATTTAGCAGATTTGAGTAGTATTTACATCCCTTCCCACCGTCAATACTGGCCTTTTTCAAATCCCCACAGATTTTGGATAATTCCTCGGCATTACCTTTTTTCAAGTCTGGCCTATCTTCAAGCAAGGGGCACATGTTCTGCCGTCCCTGCATACCAATTCCAAAAATTTGTTTTTTAGACTGAATTTTTCTCAACTCAGTGATAACTTGTTTTTGTTGGGAATTTGTCCTTGTCAGGTAGAGTACTTTCTTCTTATGCTTCAGAGAATATTCAATAGTCGGTGCCAAAGAGCATATTGTTTTTCCGGAGCCAGTGCCTGATTCTACAATGAGATGGCCTTTTCTGTCCAGAGCATCATTAATATGTTCCATTATGACCTTTTGATTTGACCTTGGTTCATAGGGGAAAATTGCTGGCCAGGATTCACTCTTCATCCTTTAAGTATCATATTTTGCTTATATAAAGACAATCAAGGGGTTAGTGAAACTAAAGAGAAGCCAAATGATTTAATATTCATAAGTGAATTTAGCAGGTGAGTAAAATGGGTTCAGATGAAGCTAAAATAGAAAAGAAAAGACTGAAAGCCCAGGTCAAAGCAGAGAAAGCCAGGTTAAAAGCTAGCTCGCCCCCATCCAATGAACTATCCCCCCAATCAATATCATCTTCACAGCTAGTGGAAAAAATACCCTGGTACAAAGATCCACATTGGATAAGGGCCATAATTGGACTTGCCACTCTTGTTATAATGGTAATTACCCTGGCATTTACAATCGGGCAGTGATGGTGTATCCACCACACCCGAATCAAAAATTCGAAACTGTATGTTTAATCATCAGTGTCGCAGATGCAATCCTCGAAATCATCAATCTTTGCCTTTTTTGCAATAGTTTCTGGCACTGCGCCTCTTTTTCTGATGAGCTTGCATAATGAGCAGATTTCCCTTGAGATTCTGCTGTTCCTACCACTGCTTAATGTTTCAGCTGACATTTTGATCTTTTGGATTACATTCTCATCATCAATTTTTATATCACTTCCCCTCTTGGATGAAAGGTACTGTGAAATTGCTGCTTCTGTAACCTCAAGAATCTCCGCGACCCTTACCTGCGGCATCCCATAATCTCTGACCAGACTTATTGCCAGTTCCTTTCGAATCCAGGGAACCACATACTTCACCATTTTTTCGCATGATACACTCATTGAATTGCCCCACAATAGCTGTAGGACAGGTATCATTTCAAACTATAAAAAATATACACTGGCAAAATCTAAATATACTATTATAACCATTGCCATATTTCAATCTTTATTTTATTGTAATTTCACTCATATTTTAATTGCTTATATTGGCTGTTATTTTGTTGAGCTTTATCCGAAAGTTATTTAAACCACTAAATAGTTAATTTTAAATACTAAAAAATAACCCGTACAATGCTGGGATAAAGCTTATTAATTAACGCTGTTAATATTGCGAATATTAATCTACCCTATATTTTTGGGTAAATAAATATAAGCGAAGAATGGAGGAAAATTGATGAAAAGTATCAAGCTGATGGCAACATTTCTTGCCGTGACCCTGATTTTCAGTGGGCTAGCAATTGTGAGCTTTGGAATGAATTCCCAGGAACCGGAAATAAAATCTCAAGGGCCTACTGAAAGTCCCCTTGCAAGTGGTGTTCCGAGAATGGTTCTTATGGAAGATTACACTGAGTGGGGATGTAGCCCATGTGCAGGTCACAATCCAGATTGGACAGCTGCAATAAACGCTAAAATTGATAAAGTGGCACCGGCATATGTTCATGTCTGGTGGCCAACTGCAGCAACAGATCCTATATTCCAATATTGTGACGCAGATAATTCGGTTCATGACAGAGTTAACTTTTACGGATTTAGTGGCGTACCTAGTGCATATGTCGATGGTTTAAACACTCCAACCCACATGGGGCAGGCAGCATACGAGGCGATGATCGATGAAAAAGCAGCAGTACTAGCTCCATTATCTATAGACACCTCAGGGTTCATTGACACAGGTGGTAACACAGCTACAATCAATGCTAGAATCGAGGCAGCCTTGCCAATGGAGGCCGCGGATTACCGGGTAATAATCTATCTCTGGGAAAACAGCATTACAAGAACCCTGGCAGGCGATGCCCCACCGTATCCGAATGGTGAAACAGTCCTAGACTGGGCTGTTTGGGACATAGTTCCGAATGGTCAGGGAACTGCAATCTGGCAGACTGGAGCGGCACCTGGAGATTATGTTGATGTATCATATACAGTCCCAATAGGGGCAGACTGGGTCGTGAGCGAGCTGGGTGCAACTATATTTGTACAGAATTATGATAACCAAGAAGTAGAGAATGCGGCAGTTGAAGATTTCCAGAATCCAATGATTTCTCTAATATCTCCGGATCCTGAATTGGCAGATCAAGAGCTGAGCGGCAGCGTGTCCATAGACTGGACTGCAATCGACACACAGGATACTGCTGCTTCGCTGGATATATCTCTTGATTACAGCCTGGACGGCGGAACATCCTGGAACCCAATCATGTCTGGCACTAACAATAACAACCCCCCATATTCATGGGACACGGTGGCTTCTGGCGCACCGGATTCCCCAAGTTACTGGGTGAGGGTATTGGCCTCAGATGCAGATGGAAATGATGGTTTTGGAATGCTCAGCAGATCCATGGAGTATTTCTCTATTGACAATACACTGGATGACAGGTGGTACATGCAGGTTGAGAACAATAACCTGGCCCCACATCTAGATTTGGACATGAGCCCGTCTGAAAGAGGTGATCCGGCAGAGCAGATATTGGACATTTTAGCTCCAGGAGAGTATCCTGTCCAGACCTTTGCCAGTGAATATGTCTCACCCGATCTTTATGATATTGGGGGGGCCTGGAATTTCCAGGTAAGTGCGAAAGTGAGTGATTGCAATCCAAACGCTGATGGAAACCTTTATGCCAATATCTATGGTGACGATGGTGCAGTTCAGAGACTGATCACAACCACGGCTTATGATGATGAATTAGTTGGCGCCCTTACCAGCTTCCATGATTTTGCCTGGACAGAAGTAATCCCTGCCGATACATGGATATTCGCAGGAGAACATGTGGTAATCGAGATAATGCTCCATGCCACCTCAGGAAGCGGAACCGCATTGTACTATCAGGATGCCTTTGATGAAATCCCGATAAAAGGTACGGTAACGGGGGATTTCACTCTTACCCAGGCCAGTGATGATACCTACGAGACTATAAACGAATTAGCGGAATTGGAAATACCTCTATATGTCGAGGGATTTGAGGGTGACGGAACCCCAACCTTCGCAGAACTGGGATGGACCACTGGCGGAGCGAGCAATGATTGGCAGATTGGTACCCCTGCAGGGCTTGGCGGTTCATATGGAAGCCCAGACCCTGTTGGTGCTTACCATGATACCTTTTCCATTGGAAATGACCTCACTGGACTTGGAACCAATCCCGGTGATTATGAATCCAATCTAAACACGGATTCAAACTGGATTTATTCTCCGGCTGTGGACTGTACTGGATACACCGGAGTTCAAGTATATTTCATGAAGTACCTCGGAGTCGAGCAGCCGGCATTTGACCACGCTTATATCGAGGCGAGCAACAATGGGGCCTCCTGGACAGAGATATGGACAAATGCTGACACTGTTGAGGATTCGGATTGGGTCAATACGTCCTATGATATATCGGGCGTCGCAGACGGACAGGCAACGGTATACGTAAGGTTTGAAATGGGTGATTCCGACGCGGGATGGGAATATTGTGGATGGAACATAGATGATTTCATGATAACCGGCAAGGTCTCAGGTTCCAGCCTGGACCATATCTGGACAATTGAGGTTCCATCAGGCGAATCTCCATATGATTTCTCGCTGGAGGCTTTCAGACCGAACAGCCCAGATGCAGATGATTTTGTCTTTTCATATTCTGAGGACAGTTTTGTATACACGGATATGGTGGTTGTGAATTCACCGACTGAGAGCGTTTACACCTATGTCCTTCCGCCAACACTGGCCGGAACGGTTTACATAAGGGTCATGGACACCGATAGAACCCTGGGCAATAATGATATATCTGGACTGTCCATTGACGAGTTGTTCATAACATCAACGAGTCCAAGCCAGTTCTCCATGGGATACGACCATTATTTGACTCCCTCATACGTGGAACCACCTGTCTTTATCTTATCTCCAGACAATGCACCAGTGGTTACCTTGCTCACACCGAACCCGGTATTAACCAACCAGATATTAAGCGGTAATCCATATATTATCACATGGACAGCCACGGACAATGAAGATCCTGATAATACACTGGATGTAAAGGTTGAATACAGCACCGATGGAGGTGCCTCCTGGGTAATACTAGAGGATGGAACAGACAACAATGATGGTTCCTATTCATGGGACACTACCCTGGTACCGGACGGAGTGAATGTGCTTGTTCGGGTTTCTGCCTCAGACAGTATCCACTCATCTCACAAGGGTACCGACACCACAATACCCATATCCATTGACAATGTAGCAGACGACCAGTGGTTCTTACAGATTCAGCAGGCTGGTGCCTTCGAGGATCTGGACATGAAGCCGGTTGAACTTGCTCCCAACACAATAATCACTCCTGTACTGGATACCCTTGGAGTATACATGATTGGAACCTGGGAGACAACAAGTACTTACACTGCTGACATTACTGGACCGTGGACTTTTAATATCTACGGATATGTTGATGAAGCAGGTCCCTTGGAAGGATATCTCTATGCTGTTGTCAAGGATGGTAGCGGCATCACATTGGACACAACCGTGAATGACGACGAGAACATCGAATTCTTTACTACAAGTCACATGTTCACATGGACAGACACACTTACTGGAACATTAACCGCTACATCATTAAGGGTTGAGATATGGATTGACGTGCAGGTTTCTGGAGGCGGTCCAAGTCAAGAGACCTATGTGCCAGCAGATGCAGCAGTAGCAGCAACATTCTATGACACCAGTGGCATGAGCGCATCTGGGCCCAGCACAGGGGTTGCCCAAGAGTTCCAGTATCCTTTCACAGCATTACAGGAAACAGATGCCTCAACGCCGAATGATATCTGGGCCATTTCTGTTGACCCAGGCTCATTCGACGAGATATTCACCATGTGCGAAGTCACTACCACAGCTGATCCGGCAACAATAACACAGATAGATATGACATTCGAGGGCCAGGGAAATGCAGGAACAGACTTTGACCTCTGGGCATTGGGCTCTGGCGGTTGGGCCGCGACAGGAGATACAATCACCTGCGCCGCGGGCACCGATGGTACACTTACTGGCAGCATAACAGTTAGCCCCGGTAGTTACGTCATCGGCGGAGTGTTCACATGGGGCTGTTACCAGATAGACTCAAGTGACCTGGTGCGGGTTGACCACCTGGAGACTGTGATTTCTACTGTGACCCCATACCAGAAATTTGTTCTGGAATATGACTATGGCACAACACAATCAAGCGTTGAGCCCACAGTCAGCACAGGCGGACCGTCCCCAGAAGCCTATAACATAGACCTTTCGGCCTATTCGCCTGGTGACTGGGCATTCGTGTCCTTCCCAATTGACATCTCCGGTCCTGTCGGAACCGTTTTGGATGATTCCATATTCGGTGACGGTGGTACAACCTGGGATGCAGTGAAATGGTATGACAGCTCAGACCCGGCAGACCCGTGGAAGACCTACAGGAACGTTGCAACAGATGATCTCTTAACCATTGACAACACAATGGGCGTCTGGATACATCTGGTGACCATCGGTGTTGGAAACGACCTAACAACCGGATTGGAAGGCCTTGAGGTAGCAACAGAGGTAACACTCATTGCGGGTTGGAACCTGGTTGGATATGCGTCAACGACAAGTGTAGACGCAGACATAAGTCTGTTCGGAACTGGTGCAAACTTCATTGCTGTGTACAATGGTGCTGTTGCATACCTTATACAGGACATTGCAGTAGCTCCAGCAGCACACACAATGGCCCCAGGAAACGCATACTGGATTCAGGTGCCTGCAGGAACTACCTGGACTGCATAAGGTCGCGGAACAGAACGAATAATGGGGAATCTTCGGATTCTCCAATTTTTCTCTTTATATGTGATAAATCTAAAAGAACAAGAACAGATTACAGGCAAATTGGAGTTGAACCCATGAAAAAGATATTTGGAGCGTTGATAATTCTAGGATTGGTCATTGGAATATTATCGCCTATGGCCGTAGGACATCCATCTCAGTACATCGAGCCGGAGGTTGTACCGGTCTTTGTAGATGTATACACCTCACCAAGAAATCCCATTGGAGCCAACTGGGATAATAGCATTGCCGGTGATGTGATAACAGTATATGCTGAGATTACCAGCGCAGATGCCGTGAGAATCAATTCACAATTCTGCAACAGGGTGTCCTGCGATTTTAATCTCGATATGTATGACATGACAAATGTGGGAGGTAATCTCTGGATGTACCAGCTCCCTGGAGATAATATCAACAAGTGGCCCTATTACGAGGCATCCAACAGCATTGGTAGTTATGTGAAGTTCAGGATTGAAGCAGAGGACACCATTGGTGGTGACGGAGAGTACTATCCTGGCCCTGACGAGGCCGGATTCGTGAAGATTTACCCTGCCTGGCCCCCTCAACAGATAAATGCCACCCCAGCAGCTTCATTGACTGATATGTTCGTGGGTGATACCTTCTGGGTTAGCGGAACATCCAATTACTGGAATAGCACGAGCTACCCGAATGATTTCACACAATTTTTCCCGGCTGACGAGTGTGACGTGGAAGTAAAAGTAGATGGAACCAGTTTCTTTGGAAAGACCGATATAGACGGCAATTTCAATATTCAGGTAACTGCTCCGGTAACAGCTGGCGATTATCAAGTGAACACAACAATATCAAATTCAACTGCCAACAGAAATGTACCTTGCAAGGCTGATGAAATAGCAATTCAGGTAAATGACCACATTGTTGAAACTTCTCTGCAGCTCAATACAACCACAACCCTTCCAGCCCAGGAATTATGGGCCAATGGAACTGTGAATGTTGACGGAACTCCATCTGCAGGAATTGAAGTTAATGTAACAATTGAGGAAATTGGAGAATTCTGGCTGGTAACAACAGATGTAAATGGAGACTATGCTGCAAATATTACTTCTCCAAATGCAACGGGTACATTCACTGTTAATGTTACATGCACATCATTTGGAGTACTTGCATATAATGAAACAACATTCACTGTTGTAGCCGTACCTTTACCTGACTTGGTAGTAACAAATGACGACATTGTTATGATTGGAACCTTGGTTGAAGATACATCTTTGGAATTCAATATCACAATTTTCAATCTTGGACTGGCCACTGCAAATAATGCTGAAATTAATATTTCTCTGGATGGAGCTTTGCTCAATTCATCCAGTCATACTATTTTACAGGGGAATAATGTTTCAATTGTGCTTGACTGGCAGGCCCTGCCCGGGTCTTATAATCTTACTGTGGAAGTGGATCCTGCAAACGAGACCGAGGAAGCCTCCGAGATTAATAATCTGGCCTGGAAAGAGTTCATAATTGACCCGGACAATGATGGCGATGGAATAGTTGATGCTACTGACCCGGATGATGACAATGACGGTTTCAATGATACCTGGGAAGTGCTCCTGGGCACAGACCCGCTGGACCCCTTGTCCATGCCAGTGGATACCGATGATGACGGTGAACCGGACGGCGATGCTGAGAATTCCGAGGCCTGGATGGATCCAGATGATGACAATGACGGTTTCAACGATACCTGGGAAGTACTCCTGGGCACCGATCCGCTGGACCCCTTGTCCATGCCACTGGATACCGATGATGACGGTGAACCGGACGGCGATGCCAACAACACGGAAACCTGGATGGACACCGACGATGACAATGATGGCGTTCCGGATGACCTAGACGAGTTCCCATTGGATGCCACAGAATCAGCAGATTATGACGGAGATGGCATAGGCGACAATGCAGACCCAGACGATGACAGTGACGGCCTGGATGATGCAACAGATGACCCATCGCTATGGGACACTGACAATGACGGCCTGAACAATGACATTGACAATGACGACGACAATGATGGCATTCTGGATGACGACGATGATTATCCGTTGGACACTGACAATGACGGCATAAATAATGGTGAAGACGATGATATTGATGGTGATGGTATTGACAATGCAGACGATGCTTTCCCACTGAATCCCACAGGAGCTATAGATACAGATGAAGATGGAAATCCAGATGATATTCTGGAAGCTCCTGCATGGGCCGGAGCCGCCCTGACAGAAGATTTCGATGACGATGGTGATGGTGTTCTGGATGTGAATGATTTTGCTCCATTAGACCCGGATATCACCCAGCCAGATGCTAAATTGCCAGTTGCTTATAATCCTATGATTGCTATTATTGTGTTCATTGCTGCCTTTGCAATAATCTTTATGCTTGTGTATCTCTTCAGAGTGCCAGAGTAATAGGATTGAAGAGGTGTATGTTTGGTGGAGATAAAAAATCTCAGGAGAACCTCGCAAATTGCTTTCCTAGCAATAACACTGCTGGGTCTCGTGGGAATCACCACCACCGGATTTATTTATCCATACTTTTTTTGCTATTCATGTCCCTGGGATGTGGGCGCCTGCCCCCTGGGAATAATGGAGCATGGGTTCATTGACATTCAGACCTCATTCTGGGTTGGCATGTCAATGCTGCTTTACCTGTTTGGCTTTCTCTCTCTAATGGGGTTAATGCTGGGCAGGGCTTTCTGCGGCTGGGTATGTCCCATTGGCACGCTACAGGACCTCTCAAGGAAGCTGGGCATAAGCAAAATAGTGAATAATAAGCTCAAGCCCAATGTTGATTCCAGATGGAAGCATGTAAAGTTTCTCATGCTTCTGGCTGTGCCTGTTACTGCATTTCTCTCCCAGGAGCTGTTTTACACCGCATTATGCCCGGTTGGCGGAATAACTGGGACTCTGCCTACTCTAACATTTTATTCTAGTGAATGGCTGCTTGGAAGCGGCTTCCCTGTGAAGCTTACTTCAATGATTTTGTTTACTATCTTGATAATACTCGTTACAAGAGGCTGGTGCAAGTATCTTTGTCCAGTTGGAGCATATCTGGCTCCATGGAACTGGGTATCATCAGTGGGCCTTGTTAGAAATAAAGAGACCTGTAAAAACTGCAATGTTTGTGATACTGCATGCCCAATGGACATCAAGCAGATAGGAACCCAGCCAGATATGGAATGTATTCTCTGCGGCCGCTGCGTGGATTCCTGTAAATTTGGTTCTCTAAAATTGAAAGTCATGCCATTCAAAAATCAGAAGATGGCTGTTTTATGGGTAGTGCTTCTGCTGATTAGTGGTACCATGATGGCTGCTGGTGTTATGCTGGGTGGCTATGAGCGCACCGACGAAATAAATTCAATTCCATGCCTGGGATGTCTGGCACTTGACCCCAATGTTGTGAATGAATGGTATGTTGCAGAAGGGCCTCAACCAACCCTTGTAACAGATATTCTACCAACTCAGCCAGTGTTCCTGCACTATCGTACTGATGTTTGTTCTGGTTGCGATGAGATGGAACCACATATTGCTATTCTGGAAGAGGCATATGGTGATGAAATTGAATTTATTCACATTAATCTGGACCATGCAACTGTCGAGGAGGATGCAAGTTATGATGTGTATGACTTTGCCGGAACCTCCGAGTCCAGGTTTGGAGTGCCAATGTTCACAACCATTATCGTGGAAATGAACGGCACTGAACCGGAAATAATCTACAATACCCAGTATGGTTCATCCAGGGATCAGGGCGAAAGCAAAAGAATTGAATTGGAAGAATCATTGGTTGATGCCCTTGCTAGACACGTAATCACTGACAGTCCTATCGGCCCCATTGTTCCATCAGACGCTATTGTGTTCTCGGAACTATTCGTTGACACTGTCTGCACAAATTGTTTCAAGAGCGAGGATGCACTTGTAGAACTAGAACTGGAAGGCCAAACCAACTATGTCAGCTATGTGACTAATGCCGATGGAATCTCTGGTAATTATTCATCATACAGGGAACTGTATTACCAGGGCATTGTTACTCCTCATCCATGGACAATGATTGCCGGCGGCCCTGGTGAACTGGCAGGTGCACTTACCACGGAAGAAGCCTATGACAATCATCTGGCTGAGATACAATCTGCCACACTGGTAGATATTAATCTCACTATGGGCGGTGAGATAATCAGCAATGCAGGTACCATGGAGACAACAGTTTCAATAGGCAATCCAGATGCTGCTGATCAGGACATATTTATAGAAGGGTTCTTGATTGAGCGTTCATCACGCTGGCTAAATGAACAGCATCATCCAATTCCAAATGCCTTCGTGGATCTTCTGATAAATGATACTTACACGGTTTCGGCAGAAACAATACTGGACATCTCAATATTCTGGAATGGCACAGATGTATTCCAATTCACAGACTTCAGGCCTGGAAATCTTGGGCTTATTGTGGTTGCCTGGCAGGACGATGTTCAGATAACCAGTTACATGATAGTTCCTGAAGGGCAAGATGAGCTTTATCTGGTTGCAGACCAGGCCAAGGATGCTGCCTTGCCCAATAATACCGCAGAATTTTCTTTCACATTGTTCAATTATCTGGATAATATAATTCAAGTTAATCTTTCAGTTGACAAGCCAGTGAACTGGGGTGCAGAACTTTCCCAAACAGCATTAAATGTGCCATCGGATTCCAGCATGACCTTTGACCTTACAGTCACAGGAAACACGACATGGAATGGCCAGGTAGGCAAATTCAAGGTACATGCAGTGGATGTCACTGACCCCACAATACAGACCTTCACAACCATTGAAGTTGAAGTCAAGGATGATATTACACCGCCGGAAATATACAACCCAACACATGAGCCCCCTGAGCCAGTCCCGGCAGACCAGCAAATCGCCATTGAGGTGCTTGTGGGTGACCTTAGTACACTAGAGTCAGTTGAGCTTTCATACTTCTCCTGCACGCCCCAGGCATGTTCTCCGTATTTCCTTATACCTATGAACACAACCGACGGAAATTCCTACACTGCAGAGGCCTATCCCCTGGGACTGGACCACACAGATTTCCATTACAGAATTATCGCAACTGACTCTTATGGCAATGAGAATATTACCGAATTTTATGAGATAGAACTGGAGCCAGTTGCCGGAGATGACCATCATACAGGAGAGGTAGAGATCGATACCCGTCCGAAGTGGATTGGTGTTGTTCTACTATGTGGCATTGCAATTGCGGCACTTGCCATTGTCATGACCAGCAGAAATAAGCCTGGCAAGGAAGATGATAAAGTCCCAGAAGACTGTCCTACTGAAGTAGAAGCAGAGCCAGTTCAGGAAGCGCCAAAGCCAGAAATCGACAAGAATGCAACTCGTGCCCGCATACAAAAAGCATTTGACGAAGGTCGTATTACCGAAGCCCAGTACAATAATAATATGGAAAAGTTCAGGGACTGAGGAAAATGCAGGAATATGACAAGAACAGCGTCGCCAAGATGTTTGATGAAAAGAATTATAATAGGGAAGCCAGGGTCAGCGATGCCATCCATGACAGAATAAACCAATTATCATTTGAAAAATTGAAACTATCTCCCACTGATATACTTCTTGACATTGGAACTGGAAATGGAAATAATGCCATCAGTGCGGCAAAATATTGTTCTCATGTTATTGGACTGGACATTAGCAAGAAAAGTCTGGAGACAGCAAGGGAAAGGGTCTCTGAACTGGAATTGGAAAATATTACTTTCGCTATTGGCTCATTCGAGAATCCTTCCGAGGAAATGGACATAAAATCACAGGGCATAACAAAGATACTGGTAACCTATTCTCTGCATCATCTTCCAGATACCATGAAGCCAGCAGCCCTGAAAAACCTGGCAGGTATTTTCAAGGGCAAGGGCAGGCTTGTGCTGGGCGACCTCATGCTCTTTGAGAATCCCAAAGCTCATATTGCAGAATTTAACAAGGTTGGATATGACGGCGGTGAGAGCGATTTTCCGGCCACTGTGGAATTCTTACTGAAACATCTGGAAGCACTTGGAGCAAAATGCCAGGTTGAAAAATTTCATCCACTGGCAGGTATTATTATTGCTGATTTTTAAGAATAATCACAAGGGATAAGTATTGCAACTCACATTCCACGATGTTAATATGAATGAGATAGAACTGGCAACAAAACTTGACGCAGAAGAGATTTCTCAGCTCTACAAAATAGTCTGGACCCCCTATCGAGAAAGTTTTCCTGAACCTCTAATGGACAATCGAATTCCTGATGCTGGCCAGGTTTCTGCCAGCATGGATGATAATGAGTATTATGTCATTCGAGAAAATGGCATGATAACCAGCGTCGTACGATGCCAGTTCCCCCATGGAACCTGTCATCTGGACAGAATGGTGGTGCACCCGGATCATCGAGGCAAGGGCATGGGGAAAGACCTTACCAAGTTCATTATTGACCTGGCCAGGGAAAGAAGGGCAAGCAAGGTCTGGCTTGACACAACTCCGACACTGGAAAGCGCGGTGAAGCTCTACGAATCAATGGGCTTTAAAGAAGTAGGATTTTTCAAGGGGCATTACTGGGGCCAGGATATTAAATTTTATGAATTAATATTAAAATAAATCGATATATTTTTAGATAGTTGAACACTTCTTTAAGATGATAAAATCAGGTGTTCGACGATGAAATGAGAACGTATTCCAGCAAACTGGAATTTCATACTGCTCGCAGCAATCTGTTAACAATTGTTGGATTCGGCAACTAAATCAAAACAAAATTAGAATCCGACCTGATTGACCAATCTCCAAACAAACACAATCAAAAGTTCCGTAATCTCGTAATTAACAATCTAATGACAAAGAGATTATGGGGGGCCAGGATATTAAATTTTATGAATTAATATTAAAATAAATGCATATATATTGGAGTTGTGATATCTCATGAATAAAAGAACTATTTTTTTATTATTTTCAATTATTGTATTGATTCTTGGATTGCTCATAACCCCAGGAATTCCCCTAATCTACGGTATTGCAATTTTGTACATATTATGGAGTGAGGTTGGCGGCATGAGCTATGGAAATCCCTACAAAAAGAAAATGCTGGAAGAAGGGCGCTGGGAGATGTCAAAATCAGCACATTCACCTCTTTCAGAAAAAGATGGTACAAAGAAAAATCTGGATTATCCGCCTGTTCTACTTTTACTTGGTTTTGGTAATATGATTTATGCAGCTATATTAATAATATTTTTATAATTTAATTAAATAGTTCCGAGCCAGCAGATAGTTGAACACTTCTCAAAGCAATTATAATCAGGTGTTCGACGATGAAATGATAACATATCCCAGCAAACTGGAATTTCATATTGCTCGAAACAATCTGAAAGCAATTGTTGGATTCGGTAATTAAATCTAAATGAAAAAAGAATCCGACCTGATTGACCAATAACCAAACAATCACAATCAAAAAGTTCCGTAATCTTCGTAGCTAACAATCAGTAAGCAAAGAGATTATGGGGTGGCATGAGCTATGGTAATCCCTATAAAAAGAAAATGCTGGAAGAAGGGCGCTGGGAGATGTCAAGGTCGGCACATTCACCACTTTCAGAAAAAGAGGGAACACAGAAAAACCTGGATTATCCACCTGTTCTACTTTTGCTTGGTTTTGGTAATATAATTTATACCGCTATATTAATATTATTTTTATGATTTAATTAAATGATATTGTAATAATACATAATATTTTATCATCATGAACTCATGTAAGCCTGGAGGGTGCAATATGGCCGAAAATTGTCCAAACTGTCATAAGGAGATGAAATATTATTCGGAAATGAACAACTGGTATTGTCATACCTGTATGATATACCGTTATCCCATGAAAGACCAACCAGGATTGGATGCAGTGTCCAAGAGATCCATCCTGAACATCATGAAATTGATAGTGGGTGCCATTTGCGCGGTGTCGGTGATTCTTGTTGCAATCGGCACTTTCCAGCTGTTTATATCTTTTGAGTCCTATGGCAGCACACAATACATTGTCCGGGGCATACTGAACATTATTATTGCCATGTCCTTGCTGATTATTATCTATTTATATATCCATACCACCCTGGGAAAGAAGGACTGGTGGAGCCGGATGCAATTGTATATTGATTTCCAGAGTAAACTCTCCGAAGGAAGCACACAGATGAAGCGCTCTCTTGTGGAAATATATCAGATATTCTATGGCTCCATAATACTCATGGGCATCATACTTCTGCTGATTGGGGTTCTGGTCATAAACACATTTTATGAGCCAGAAGTTCTGATATTATCAAGCATCCAGGCAATCATCGGAGTAATATTGATATTCCTCAGTTACCT
>JAUWNU010000127.1 GCA_030612505.1 Methanomassiliicoccales archaeon | reverse complement strand
GCCTTTACCAGCTGGGGAATCTGTTCATCAATCATCTTCTTGAAGTTCTTGCCCTTCAAGTGGATAAAGAATAATGACTTCTCATAATGCTTTTTCATGTCCCAGCCCAGCATTTCTGCTTCCTTCATGAGCTGTTCCGGTGATTCTTCCATTGTGATGTAAAGTCCCTGTTCCCCATTTTCTATGCCGTGCATAAGAAATTGCATACCAAATGTTGTCTTACCAGTACCGCTGGAACCCACAATCACTACTGCTGTGTTGTCCCGCACTCCACCTTCGATGAGCTGATCTAACCCATATATCCCGGTCTTAATTCTTGCCATATCTATTCCTCCATATCATCGCTTTTTATTTGTTTTGATAGTAATTCTGCAAAACTCTTGCTTTTCTTGGCCTCATCAGCAAGGTTCACAATATCTTTCTCTTCCACATCCCATATTTTTTCACCATTTGTGGCCTCGGTGAATGCCTCTGCAAATGATGTAGATGCCGAAATCGCATTGGAAATCTCAGCCATGTCCTTCCATGGTGGCGTGAAATCTTCCTCTTCGCCGCCCATGCCCTCACCATATTTGTGATATGTTTCACCTATCTCGGTCATATTGTATTCATCATCTAATATCTTGTACCTTTTCAGGATATTCATGCGGTAAAGGGCTTCTTCTTCTACCATATCAAGGGATTCTGCAATTTTTTCTGTATTTTGGCCGTCCATAACTTCATTGATTATGGTCTTGTCAACCTCATCAAGTGCCATCTGATAAACTGCCAGTGGCTGCAGGGATATGGCAAATTCACATCTTGGGTCCCCGGCATTCTTACATGATGTTTCTTCGGCGGTTCCGGGCAACCCTAGATCTTTCGAGAAAAATGAAGCCAATGATTCTGCGGTTATGTAACAGGTCTTTTTTCCTTTAATATGAGGATAAAGCTTGTGAACTGGTGAATCCTCTATTGCAAAATCATATCTGAATATATCATTCCGAATAAGTTGGAGCTGGCCCATGCCGATTTTTTCAAATAACTGCCTCATGAACTGGAAAAGGGCAGTGTTACCGGCTTCCTGTGTGTTCATGCATTTCAGAAGCTTCCTTGTTTCTTTGGGCGGAACCTTTGAATTTTTGATAGCTACTGAAATCGCTGACTCCAGTTTTGTGAGTGTTCCCAGGGACGCAATGCTCTCAGCAAAACTGCTGAACTCATTGGGTTTCTCCATTATTCGTCCTCCTTTACAGCTATCTGGGAGTTGCCTAATTCTGTGAGTTCGCCTTCCTGGCTGATATAACCTTTCTCCTTTGCTAGTGATGTGAGGTCCTCGATTTTCTGGGCATCCACATCTAGAAGTTTTGACAGAACCTCAACTTCTTTAATTCCCAAGGCTCTGAATCGCAATAGTGAATTTAATTTGTCAACACCGCCTCCATCTGAAATTGAGGGAAGCAAAAAATGCCTGAGAGCAAGAAGCCGCTCTGCCCTCTTACCGGAAATTAGAATGTCAAGTGTGGGAATTTTCAAACGAAGTTTAAGAGGCTCATCATTTACGATACTAATATTCTCCAAATCCTTCACAGGCAATTCGTACCATGTTGAGCCGTCAGTAAGAAACAGACCGGAAAGTGACAGATAGAGTCCACCTTTTTTCCAGATTAAACTAAGTTTAACACTATCATCACCGGAATGATTTATAACAAACTCTACATTCTCATATTTCCTAGCTTTCATTTACATTCCTCACTTTCTTGCTGCCTGTGTAATATCTCTACATGTTTAAATATATTTCGCTATTATTTGCCTATTTTTATCTAAAGTTTACTATATGGTATAAAACATAAAATAAGTAGCCAGTATATTTTTTTACGTTATTATGGTGTAAAAGGTAATCATTCTCCAAAAATCACTTCTAAATTTGTTACAATGGAGCAGGGTTTTAGGGAGCGGCCCGATGCTCGAAGTTCCACAAGATCATATTTTGCAAGGGCTTGTAAATCGTCATAAACATTCTTGTAATTTCGGTTGAGATTATCTGCAAGTTTCTTTATTGATGAAACTTCATTGTTCATAAGATACTCCAAAAGCTCTGCTCTTCTGGGGGACAGAACCTCAAAGACATCCGCATCCTCAACAACAGTAATGTCCTGAAACTCCGCTCCCTTTGACAAATATTTCCAAAGAACATACTCGGACATTCTTTCTGGCGATGTACATTTAGAAATCAGAACCTTCTGATTGAGAGAGGATAGTTTGCCATACTTCTTCTCCCAGTTCTTGATCATGTCCTGAATATCAGACTTCTTTCTCTTTTTTATTATTTTTACTTTCATTTAGTTAAATCCCTAAAGCTGTGATAAATCCATGGTGAGTAGGTTCTTTCTGAAAATCTTAATGAGCTTCAGAACCTCCTCCATATTCTTCTCATTGCAGGCTTTCTGCTCCACAAGAACGCCGCCGCCATCAAACTTGTCAACATGAGGCTGCCTGTCCCAGTTATCCCATTTCACATATGGTGTCCAGTCCCTTCCCTTGGTGCGCACAAGATAGGTGTGGCTGTAAAAACGAATCTTGCCAGCTTCATCAACAAGAATGCTTTCCAGAAGTTCATTCTTGTGTATCCATGTTTTCTGTCTGGTGACGTTCATGGTCATGAACGGTAGAAGGCACTTTAGTATATTATAAATTATGATTTAATTTTAGTTGATATTGTTTGGTTCTGTAAACGCGTCTTACGACCTTAACTTATTTATTATTTAGATACGGTGCAAGACGATTCCTTCCATACTAGAGCTTGGAATGTTTGTAAAAGATAGAGAAATCGACTTCCTTGCAAGAGCTTGGATTCGGTGCAAGACAGTAGCGGCTATGCGCGAACTGCACTTAGAAAATAATTACTATCCAGTTCGTTTGGAGTTTAGTACAAATGTTTACAGAAACTCCATCAGAGCATGGTTAAAGTACAAAAGTTTGAAATGCTTGTAAAAGTTTGAGAAATCGACTTCCTTGCAAGAGCTTGGAATGTTTGCAATAATGAATGTTTGTAATAATCCCCCTGGGCCCATAATTGATTGCCTTACTGTCTCTCATAACTTACTTTCTGAGATATTTCTCCAGGACTTTCGTGTTAGGAATACTTCCTTCGCACTTTCCAACTTTGAATAATCCTTCTTCTAAGCAGATCCGAATGATATACCGTTGTTCCTCTGGAGGACAGGGCTTGAGCATGGGATTGCTTCTTCCATCTTTCTTGATTTTCCTTTTTGCCATTATTTCATCTCCTTAAGTTGACAGAAAAAAAGAAAAAGAGGGATGATTTTTCCACGATTTGGAAATTCTAACTGAATTTTGCCTGGCTATGATTGAATGAGATTTTGGCCAGTGCCCTATCTGAACATGTCGGTTGGGCCCACATAAGAGCTTTTATCACTACTATTCAATGGTATCAACAATCAATTGCCAGGTTCCGTAATTGGAATAATATGAAATCCGGCCTGTGACATCTACCATGTCCCAGTCATCATAATCTGCTGTTAAATCTACATCAAAGACCATGCACTTCAGGGAATATGATTGATTATCATGCCGCAGATACAGGGTGAAGCTTGTTCCGATGAGGTCGCCTCCAGAACGTATAGCTGTTATATCCAGCATGCTGCCATTTGTCCGAATGTTCATGCCATCGAACATTTCTATGGAATCCATCACCGTCCACAGGTCATATGATATGCTGGTTGACTGAGAAATAATTATCACGTCTTGAGCACTGGCTATTGAAATTTCTATTTCTTCCTGATAGAGTATTACTTCACCTGTTACCTGAATGATTGTTCCAGGCGTCAGATTGCCCTCCCAGGATTCATATGCACTTGATGGAAAAAACACTTTAATTTCAGTTAATGTATCAATATCACAAATCTCCATTGAAATAGAGCCATCAGACAAAGTTCTGGAAGAAGTAATGGTGCCATTTGTGGTGATAATTTTTCCGATATGATCATTATTAATATTCTCCAGTTCCACCTGAACTGGCTTAATTGTGGCGGAATAAGCAAAAAGAGCCAGTACCCCAATAAGTGCTAATGATACCACTGTGATTAACAGTTTTTTATTGTCTAACATTCTCTCTCCTTCACCTTATTCTCAAGGCGCCTTCCCCAGGACTTCCAGTAGTTTCTCTTCCAAGATTTTTGACGGTATATCTGGCAGTGAGATTAGGCTGGTCTTTCCTACCATGCCTTTACCTGACTGGCCGAGCCCTATTAGCCCTTGATCTCCCAAGATTTGCAAATATTCCCAGAACTGTGTATGGGCCCTTGGCTGATTCTCATATTCCTCAGACACCAAAGCATATGCCTTCTCTGCTTCGCCGGTGGTGACGAATGACTTGTTTTTCATTATCCTGGCTATTCCCAGCAAGGCATACTGTTTCTGCTCCCCAAGGGATATTAGTTTGCTTTCTGTTACCACCGAATAGGTCATTGCCTTTGCAGCCCTTACATGGTCTGGTTGAACTTCTTCAAGACCTTCCTCATTGGCAATACGGCCAGCATTCTCAAGAAGCTCAATGGCAAATCTGGCATCCCCGAATTCTGATGATATGTCAGCAATAAAATGCATTAATTCATCATCAACAGTACCAGGAAAGAAAGCGAGTTCGACCCGCTGGCTAACAATATCTTTCAGCTCATCGGTGGAATATTTATCCAACTTTATCTGGTTTGTGCGTTTGAGTGTGGATAGGGTAGCTGCATCTAGAAATTCATTCACTGGCTGCTGTGAAATAAGAATTACCGAGAGGCTGTGTTTGGAGCCGGTGACCCTTTCTTCATCGAACCTGGAAAGGCTGTATAAAAGGTCCGAACCAGACTTCTTAATCAGCACATTGATCTCATCCAGAACAATAACAAGGTGGATGCCGTCCTTCACCAAGTGTTTTCGAAGTATTTCAAGCATTTCGGCGGTTGAAAAACCCCGGTCAGGAAAGCCTGGCTGGAACCGTTCAAGAATTCTCAGCATGACACTTGAAGGTGTATTTCGAGACCTGCAATTAACAATGGCAAACTCCATTCTCTGGCCTTTTTCCTTCACCCAGTCCTGAAAGTCCAGGCAAAATCGCTTTGACAGGGAAGATTTTCCGGTTCCCACTAAGCCAGTTATGACCATTCTCTGGTTCGTATTGGATTCTACCGCAGATTTGAGCACAGAGAATATCTTATTCATTGGCCCATCTCTGTGAACCAGTTTCTCTGGAACATAGTCAAAATCAAGCTTTTTGAAATCCGAAATAATATTTTGTGGTTTCTCTTCAAACCCTGCCATGGAACCCGGATAGTTCAAGGCTATGATAATAATTTTCCTCACCAACTTAAAATCCAGGTAGTTGAACGCATAAACAAGAACAAGATGAAGATCGGAGACGGAGAAGATGTTGTGGCTAGAATTCTCATGAGCCCGGACTCGTTCATGGGGCTGGTTGAGATCATCGAAGGTGTCATGGAAGGTTTGGAAGGGGCTAGGGTTATCTCGGAGGATGAGGACTATGAGGGTATTGAATTCGGGTAGTCTCTTTAAGTTAAGAGACCTTTGAATTCAGCAATCATTAGCTTTTTACGTTCTTCGATGAATTTTTTAAAGTTACCCAGATCAAATTCTACATCAGGAATATAGTGTTTTTTCATGTATTCCTTTCTTTCTTGTTCACTTGGATAAGTTTTGTATAGCCATTGTTTGAAATCTTTATTTGATTTTTCTATATTTGGAATCCCTTCGAGTAATTGGAGATTTGCGAGGTAGTTGTATTCGCCAAGGCAGTATTCTATATCATCTTTGTCCATTCCAATTCCCCTCAGTTTTTTATCGGTAAAATGGCTTTTGGGGTGGATGTGATCCATGTGGAATTTATTTTTGAAATCGAATGTTGGATATAGGAGGGCCAAAGTTGAATAGGTGTAGTTCTGGCCATATTTATAGAAAAATAAGTTTTCAATATCGTCTTCATTGAAAATAATTGTTTTAGTTGTCCCTCTGAATTTTTCTGTGATTTTATCTAATGGGAAATAAGAACTATTTTCTAATATTATTTGCCTAGTAGGTCGCAATACATTGTCAGGCTGTCCGCTAAATGTCTTCTTTAGCAGAGATGCGGCAAGCCATTTCTGTATTGCTTTCCGATCCTCAATATAGTTAGAATGTTCCACAAAATTGTTTGGCAGCCCTTTTTTAAGGATATAATATGCTATTGGGATAAGAGCATTGTTTGATGGTAATGTATCTCTGTTATAGCCATAAGTTGAAACAAGTCGAACAGCTAGTCTAATAGCTTGGGATATATCTTCCCAACTTCCTTCTATTTTAAG
>JAUWNU010000136.1 GCA_030612505.1 Methanomassiliicoccales archaeon | reverse complement strand
ATTGAGTGAAGAAGTCAGATATTGGATGAACAGAAGAAACAAACAGAAAAAGAAGATTGAATGGAAATTTACAAAACAAAACGCTGACGAAAAATTATCCAAATATTATGTAACATAACTATTCTGTCAAGACACTAGTATATTTTGCTAATTCAGTTTTTGAATAATCAAAGTCCTCACGTGAAATAAAAAAGGCCAATACTTGCATATTGGGTGTAATACCCAAAGACTTGCATAATGGAGCGTCTTTCATCATCATAGTCCCATAATTCAATCTTGCTTATAAATGTTCCTATAAATGCCCATCTGTTGTTTATTATTGGAAACACTATATAATAGGTTTGAGCAACAATATTTCCCAAAAAATTCGACAATCCCCGAACTCCCCACAGCAACCTATATAACCAGCATTTCAATTTTCATGCTGTATTGGGTGCGTAATTATGACTGATTATGAATACATATTAGTGGATGGCCAGGAGATTATTACTATAACTCTCAATAGGCCGGAAATTCACAATCCCTTTGATGATAAGATGATTGCCGAACTGACCAGCTGCTTTCAGGATATTCAGAGTAAGCCAGATGTTCGAGTTGTGGTGATTACCGGAGCAGGAAAAAGCTTCTGCGCCGGCGCTGACCTGAACTGGATGAAGCGCATGGGCCAGTATTCGCTGGATGAGAATTCGGCTGATGCCAGCGGGCTTTCAGCCATGTTCCAGGCACTGGAAGATATTGAAATTCTGGTGATTGCCAAGGTCAATGGTGCCGCATTGGGCGGCGGAGCTGGACTGGTTTGCGCCTGTGATTTTGCCATAGCCAGTGAGCAGGTTAAGATAGGTTTTAGTGAGGTTAAATTAGGTTTACTGCCAGGTGTTATTTCGCCTTATGTCATTGACCGGATTGGCGGAAAAAAGGCAGTACAATTATTCACCTCTGGAGAAAGATTGGCTGCCGAAGATGCCCTGCAGGCTGGCCTTGTTGACAGGGTTGTGAGCCTTGAGGGACTTGATTTGGTTGTTGACCAGTTGATTAAACAAATGATGTCCGGCGGGCCAAAAGCAGTTAAGGAGTGTAAGCGCCTGGCTCGAACTGGCGCACATATGGAACGTGGCGAGTTCAAGAAATACTGCATCAATGCTATTGCACAAATTCGAGCATCACCAGAAGGCAAGGAAGGCGTTGGAGCTTTTCTTGAAAAACGTGAGCCAGCATGGAGGGATGAATAATGAAAATTGAAAAAATCTTAGTTGCCAATCGCGGCGAAATTGCTGTTCGGGTTATGCGGGCTTGCCAGGAAATGGGCATTCCATCAGTTGCTGTTTATTCTGAAGCTGATGAAAAATCACCCCATGTGGAAATGGCTGATGAGGCTTATTGCATAGGGGAGCCAGCGCCCTCGGAAAGTTACCTTAATATTCAAAAAATAATTGATGTGGCAAAACAGAGTGGGGCAAATGCTATTCATCCTGGATACGGGTTTCTCTCGGAAAACGCAGACTTTGCAAAGGCATGTGCCGATGCTGGCATTAAATTTATCGGGCCAAGCGCAGAGGTCATACACAGCATGGGCGACAAGATTCAGGCGAAGCGCACAATGCGGGAGGCCGGTGTTCCAGTCATTCCCGGGTTTACCGGTGAAGAGAAAAATGAGACCCTGGAACAATCATGCCAGCGCATTGGATTTCCAGTGCTCATAAAGGCCACTGCCGGCGGCGGCGGAAAGGGAATGAAGGTTGTTAACTCCATTGACGACCTTTCAGAAGCAGTAGATTCGGCCAGGCGCGAGGCAAAATCATCCTTTGGCAATGATGAGCTTCTTCTGGAAAAATATCTGCCTAGTCCCAGACACATAGAATTTCAGATTCTGGCAGACGAGCATGGAAAAATTATTCATCTATTTGAGAGAGAGTGTTCCATTCAAAGGCGACATCAGAAAGTTATCGAGGAAACACCTTCGGTAGCGCTTAATGATGAATTGCGAACCAAAATGGGCGAGACCGCTATTCTGGCAGCAAAAATAATCAATTACACAAATGCTGGCACTGTGGAATTCATGCTTGATGATTCTGGTAATTTCTACTTTCTGGAGATGAATACTCGCTTACAAGTTGAACATGCAATAACCGAGGCAACAACAGGCATTGACATAGTGAAATGGCAAATACGCATAGCCCAGGGGGAGGTTTTGACTCTGGACCAGGATAAAGTAATACAGCGAGGCCACGCAATCGAATGCCGTATTTATGCCGAAGACCCAGAGCAAGGATTCATGCCCAGCACTGGTGTTCTGAAGACTATGGAATTACCATCTGGTATCAATATCAGACATGACACTGGAATAAGCCAGGGAAGTCTTATTTCACCATACTACGACCCCATGATGGCAAAGCTCATTGTTTACGGCGAGGACCGGGCGGACGCAACCAGGAAAATGGACTGGGCACTGTCGAACTATATTGCCCTTGGCGTGACTACTAATATTCCGTTCCTCAAGGCGATAATTCTGCACCCTGCATTTATTGAAGGCGACATTGACACACATTTTATTGACCAGTATTTCAAGAGCTGGACTGTTGCTGAAGAGTTGCCCATAGAGGTGTTGATTGCCGCAGCAATCGACGATTTAAAACATTCTGGTATGGTTGAGGAAGATAGCGGCCATCAGGTCGCTGATGATGCTCATTCCCCCTGGAAAAGCATTGGAAGATGGAGAATTGATAGTTGAGGTGGTATTATGGAAAATAAATACAGTTGTCAAAAATTTTCCATATATCGCCTACTTAAAACAAGGAGGCGATATTAATGGAATTACAATACGAGTATGCTGGCAAACTTTATCCTGTGAATATTTCCCGTGATGGAGACGGCTTCAAAATAGTAATCGGCGACGAGGAATTTCAAGTTAGTTATAAAGAAATGAAGGCCGGATTCTGCACCCTTACCATTAATGGAAAACAGGTAAAATGCAATATTGCCACCGAGGGGAGCCAGCGCCATATTTTTATCGGCGGAAACGTATACCGATTTAACAAGGTTGAAGCTGGTGCAGCAGAGGGAGAATTTAACGAACTACCAGCAAACATTACCTCGCCTATATCTGGAAAAGTGACAACTATCGGTGCTGAATCTGGTGCAGATGTAAATGAAGGTCATGTTATTTTGACAATTGAAGCAATGAAAATGGAATATCAAATCAAAGCGCCTTATTCTGGAAAGATCGAGGCAATACATTTCAAGCCTGGCGACCAGGTGGAGATTGGTGCGGTGCTTGTGGATATGGAAAAACAGTCTGTTTCAGAAAAACAGGAGAGTGAGTAAATGGATGCAATAGAGAGCAAGATAGATGTCAATGGGCAGGAATTCAAGGACAATAAAGAACATTACCTGAAAATGATTGCCGACCTGAAGGAAAAAATAGAATGGGCAAAGGCTGGAGGCGGCGAAGAACGAATCCAACTTCACAAGTCCAGAAACAAAATGCTGGCTCGAGAAAGAGTCGATGCTCTTCTTGATCCGGATTCTCCATTTCTGGAACTGAATCCATTAGCAGCTCTGGGCATGTATAATAATAGTGCGCCTGGTGCTGGGGTGGTAACTGGCATAGGTATTGTTCATGGCAGAGAGGTCATGATAATAGCCAATGATGCAACAGTGAAGGGCGGAACCTACTATCCAATGACCGTGAAGAAGCATCTCCGGGCCCAGGAAATCGCCATGGAGAATAATCTTCCATGCGTGTATCTGGTTGATTCCGGCGGCGCATTCTTGCCCTTGCAGGATGAGGTTTTTCCTGATAGGGAGCATTTCGGCAGGATATTCTACAATCAAGCTAGAATGTCGGCCATGAAGATTCCACAGGTGGCAATTGTCATGGGCTCCTGTACTGCTGGCGGCGCATATGTGCCAGCAATGTCAGATGAGACAGTCATGGTGAAAGGAAATGCAACTATTTTTCTGGGAGGGCCGCCGTTGGTGAAAGCTGCAACAGGCGAGGAAGTTAGCGCGGAAGATTTGGGCGGTGCTGATGTACACTGTCGGAAATCTGGTGTTTCAGACCATTATGTGCTAAATGACGAGCAGGCATTGCATGTGGGCCGGAATATTGTCGAAAATTTTAACCGCCAGCCAAAGACATTTATTAAAAGCAGAAAACCGGAAGAGCCAAAATACCCAATTGAAGAAATCTATGGTATAATTTCCAAGAATTCAAAAACACCTTTTGAAGTTAGAGAGATAATAGCCAGGATAGTTGATGGCAGCAAGTTCCATGAGTTTAAAACATTATATGGCGAAACTCTGGTCACCGGATTTGCGCATATTATGGGTTATCCTGTGGGCATACTGGCCAATAATGGAGTCTTATTTTCAGAAAGCGCGTTGAAGGGCACGCATTTCATAGAATTATGCTGCCAGCGGAAGATTCCGTTGATATTCTTGCAAAATATTACTGGCTTCATGGTTGGTAGTAAATATGAAGCTGGTGGAATAGCCAAGAACGGCGCAAAAATGGTGACTGCTGTGACAAATGCCCAGGTTCCGAAATTTACCGTGCTAATTGGTGGAAGCTTCGGAGCAGGCAATTACGGCATGTGCGGCAGGGCATACAGCCCACGGCAGCTGTGGATGTGGCCCAATGCCAGAATATCGGTTATGGGCGGCGAACAGGCAGCTAATGTGCTTTCTACGGTTAAGAAGGACCAGATGTTCCGCAAGGGGAAAGAGATGAGTGATGCTGAAGTCGATGAAATGAAAAAGCCAATCCTGGAAAAATACGAGATAGAAGGCAATCCGTATTACTCCAGCGCCAGAATCTGGGACGATGGCATAATCGACCCAACGCAGACAAGATTGGTTCTGGGCCTGGGAATTTCGGCGGCTCTGAACGCGCCGATTCCAGAGGCAGATTTCAGTTTGTACAGGATGTAATCATCTGGATCCTATTTTTGACGCTCTGATGGTTCCAGAGTCAAAAATAGGTGAAACGTAAATTTGACACAATCAATTATGAATCGGGTGTCAAATTTGCGCTGGATGTTTTTCGGCATC
>JAUWNU010000143.1 GCA_030612505.1 Methanomassiliicoccales archaeon | reverse complement strand
AAGAGTGTCGGGGATTCGAATCAGATTATTTCCTATAATGATGTGTGGGGTAATTTTTTACAAGGCATATCCATAACAGGAGGCAATGCGACAGTGGAGGACAATCTTATTTATAATAACCGACTCGGCGGCATGGAAGTCAAAGATTCTCCGTATTATCTATCGATCCACAACAATAATATCACGGGAAATCGCTGGGTATTTATGGATAATAGTCACATATTGGGGTCAGCCGGACTGGGCATTGGTTTGGTAAACACGTCTGCAAACATATCTTCCAACAGGATATGTGGCAATCTTGAAAATATCCGTCTTGAAGGACTGGTCGACACATACATATCTAACAATCTATTAATTCAGTATGTGCTCCCCGGGGCGATAACTCCTGCTGTTTATAGAGGAGTTCAGGCTACGGATTCTGCAAACCTGAACATTTCAGACAATAGATTTTATGTTATAAGTGAGCCAATCTCGATTTACGATTGCAAGGATGTGACTATCTTCAACAATACGATTAAAGCCGATGGAACGGAAACATACACATTCCGTGGAGTTGAGTACGAAGAAACGTTTTTTGAGATGGGAGCACAACGTGGAATATACAGCGAAAGAAGCGGGTTGATTATACTAGAAAACTACATAGCGAATTGTACTCATGGAATAAAGGGGCTGGACTCAACATTGACTATCAAGAACAACACCATAAATGGCAACGGCAGGGGCATATACATATTAAATGCACCAGGCGAAGAGTATTATGTGGAAAATGAAACCGTCCGCGGCCCAACTTTCGATGGCGAAACCGGCCCGATATATCTGGCCAATGGTAACATAATCGATTGCAGCATGTACGCGAATGTTGCAGGAGAATGGATTCCTATGCAGGAAGGTGCGGACTATACTCTCGATTACGCAACCGGGACAATAGACACCACGCCGATAGAGCCGTTTGAAGCTGGCTGGTTCTTCCATGCATACTATAATTATACAAAAGGAACATCCAACATAATAATAAATAACATAATAAATGACAATACAGAAGCGGGCATCTACTTGGAAGACTCTAGCAACAATGAGATTATCGGGAATAGTGTATCAGACAATCTGTATGGTTTCTGGCTTGAGGATTCTCTCGGCAACACAATCACAGGCAACACGGTTACTGCGAACACCGACTACGGTATCTACGTCAATGGCGACTCCAGCAATAACTGGCTGCATCATAACAGCTTCTACAACAACAATGGCGGTGGAGTCCAGGCATTTGATTCCGATGGAAATAACTACTGGGATGAGGGTACTGTAAATACAGGAAATTACTGGGACGATTGGCTCTCTGGAACTTATCCGATTGATGGAGGAGCAGGAGCAGTAGATAATTATCCATTGTCTAGTCCACCTTGAACCAGAAGGTTATGAACAATAGGGCAAGCAAACCTTGCCCTCTTTTTCCTTTTTAGTTATTTGAAACTAAATTTGTAGAATATAAATGACCTTTACGACCGCCAAACACTTTTTTTAATTCGCCGCAAATTTGACGAGTCAAATCTGCGTCTTACCTATTTTTGCACTTGTGCCAAAAATAGGATGCACATTAGAACGGGGACACACAGCCCTGGCCAGTAGTGCTCGCCCCAAGTCAAAAGCCCTGCTTATAGAGAATATTCAAAAAATATCTACTTGATTTCCCCGCGCTCTCTGGCCTCATGCACTTCTCTTGTTTTCTTATAAATTAATTCCAACTTGTCCATGCACTTGTCTGTATCAAAACGATTTGCACTAGTTATGGCATTTTTCCGCATCTCATCAGGGGCATCAAGGCATGCTAATATCTGCTTTGCGCAGTCCTGGGAATTTTCATCAAACAGATGGCCATTATAGCCGTCCTGGATAACCTCCGGAACAACCCGATGATTGATTCCAGCAACAGGTTTTCCCATTGCCAGTGCTTCGGTCATCACTATGCCAAGGGTTTCAAATTTTGATGCCAGCACGAACGTATCACTGGCTGCATAGTACTTTGGCAGGTCTTCATCAGGCACGAACCCAGTAAATATTACATCATTCTCAAGGCCCTTTTCCTTAACTTGGCTCATATAATCTTCTTTTGCTGGGCCGGAGCCGACAATTAATAATTTTGTACCCGGTTTGCTCTTCTTTATCAAAGGCATTGCATCGAATATTAGGTCCAAATTCTTCTCTTTACTAACACGGCCAACATGTAAAATCACATCATTGTCTGCTAGATTATGACGGTCTCTGATTTCTTGACCATTGATATTTGGGTTGAACATTTCCACGTCTATTCCTGGGAACACCCAGTCAGAATATGGCATGCCTGGAACCTTTTTTCGCAGCTCCTCCAATGCATTATTTGACGGAGTTGCAACACCGTCACTTCGCTGGCATAATGACCGAAGATACCTCCAGGATAAATTTTCCATGAGATCGTCACCAAGATTAATTGGATAATACTGAATTGCTTCTGTAACCCAGGTATGAAAATGCGTAAGAATAGGTAAGTGAAGATGCCTGGAGGATACCATGCCCTTCAGGGCCATAAAGGCAACTCCATGATTGTGTAGCATCTGAATGTCATGCTCCTTGATGAGCTTGTCCTTTCGCTTGGAAAGTGGGTAAGCCAGCCTGTATCCAGGGTATTTCTTAAATTCAGTTGCCTTGAAGAAGAAGGTTTTTTCATCTTCTTTAATCTGCCCAGTTAAATCTTCAGGAGCAAAAACATAGACCTTATGGCCCCGCTTTTCCAGGCCGTCCCTGAATTTAAGTATGGTGGCGATTGCACCGTCCATTGTAGGGAGCCAGGAATCTGTGAACATTGCGATGTTCATGACATGACCTCCACCACCTGCTTGAGTTTGACAAGCAGTTCCTCTGGATTATGGGCCAGCAGGCGAATCATTGGTTCCTTTCCAATGCCTCCCATATCAAAAACTGCGTCAGGAACATATCCTAAATCGGAAATTGCCTTGCCAGTGCCCCATTCCATTGAGCTGGAATCTTCTGGCTGCTCTGCCCGGCTAAAGCTTCCAATCTTGAAGCCAGATTTTTCAAGCTGGATTACCAACTTGTCAGAATATCGCAGGTTCATGGCACAGCGCATGTTCGAATCATGATTCATGGCAGCTAAAACAACTCTGCCAACATGGGATTTTCTGCCAAAAACCGGCATTCCCAGGGTTACTACATGATTGCCTTTGGCTAGCAATCTGGAATCAAGGGAGCAGATACCGTCAGGCGAGTTTACTCCAGGCAGGGCAAAAACCAGATTATTACCAACTTCAGCGATTAAGCTGGAAGGCATGATGTCCAGTATTTCTGATTTTGCCTTGTTCACTGAATGCCATATCTCTGCTTTTTCTGGACTTAGTGACTCATTGAATGTCATGGTATTTCCATGCTGGCTGGAGCGCATGAATGCCTTTGCGAAGTCATGTTTTGCATGCTTTACAGCATTAACTGTTTCCAGACCTTTGGCCATATAGCCGGCAATTAGTGAAGATAAAGTGCAGCCAGTTCCTCGAATATCTGCATCAATCTCCTGGCTTTTTAGTTCATGGAACTCCCCATCATAAAAAATATCAGTTCCCCTACCAGATGCAAAGTGGCCTCCCTTGATAAGTACTGCTTTCGGGCCCATTTCATAAAGATGCTGGCAAGCAATTTTCGCGCTCTCCGGATCCGTAACCTCAAGGCCGGTTATCACACTGGCCTCATGGGAATTTGGCGTAATAATACTGGCAACAGGAAAAATGTCATTCTTATAGGCGTCCATGAGCTCTTTATCCACCAGGCTATATCCTGTTGAGGAACTCAGCACCGGGTCTGTGATAATTGGAATATTAGCTTCTGAAAGAGCTTCAGCAATGTAAACAGCGATTTCCGCAGTGCCAAGAATTCCCAGCTTTGCGGCTCCGGGTTTATCTGCTTTCGTCTCTCTGGGCGTAAGCAGTCTGTCTTCTAAAACCGCAACAAGCTGTTTTTTTATTAGCTCCAGAGGTACTGGCTGAAATTCGCTAAATGAATTGGAATTCTGTACAGTAAGCACGCTGGCTATGGGTAATGCCTTGATACCCAGGGATTCAAGGGCGCGAATATCTGCAGATAATCCGGCATGGCCAGAAGGGTCAAGGCCAGCAATGCACAATACAGAGGTCATGATGGTACATTGGATTTCATTATTTTAAGGTTAGTGGCTGATTAATGCCGTAACGCTTCCCAGACCGTCATAGAGGTATTTCATGATTATTGCCTCTTACGTTTATCCATCCGAAGGAACAGGAACGCACAAAATAGTATGAACAATAAGAATGAAATTGGACATAAACAAGTAATGTCAGTTCCAAAAAGGTCAAGGTAGATGTAATACAATCCTTGGAACAGCAATAAGATGGCAATTGTGATTGATAAGAAAAAAGCCCTTTTGAATTCATTGTCGTTTAGAGACAGGCTAGAAATAATAAATAATACTCCGCAAATTATTAAGGTTATGACATGTGATATTAGTATATTGAATAATACAAATTGCCATATACCAATCGCAAGAAAACCCAGGCCAAACAAAATAAAAATTGTTGATATTATTGACATATGATTTAGAGGATCTTTCCATTTACTCACAGATGGCTGGCTGTTATTTTTCGTAAAAATGTTTTCACTACTATCAGCAGCAATCTCTT
>JAUWNU010000146.1 GCA_030612505.1 Methanomassiliicoccales archaeon | reverse complement strand
GCCAATTGACACCGGTGCGAAGCTTTACATTGCCGCCCCAGCGCTGGCAGGTACTTTCAAAATTGGCTTCCAGCTCTCTATCTGGTGTATCAACAAGAATCTCATTGGCTCCAAAAGCACGGGCAGTAAGTGCAACATGGGTTGTAATTCGTTTATCCCGTTCTGGTCTGTGGCCTATCCTCAATACTGTTATCATGAAATTCACCAGGCTTTAGCCGCGGTAGTCATATTATTCATCATCTTCGTGGGGCTCAATCCTGTGGCCCCGATAATCAAATTTGGCCGAGCGTTTGACAAGGCTCTTAAGCATTGTCTGGCTTACTTTAAGTTCATCTGCCACATCTCCGGCAAACATCCCTTCCTCACCAATCATATCCAGTATCTTCTTTTCTATCTTTTTGAAATCCTTTTCCAGCATACCTGCTGCTGCAATAACATCGCTGATTTCATAGACTGAACACGAGGTGTTGATGTGAAAAGCGGAATAATATGTGTGATAGGCCTTAACCGGCTTCTGTCCAGAACCCTCGGGCGGCTGCTGCCAACGAGTTTCTACAAGCTTCATTTTGTTGAAAAGGCGTATGGCTAGTTTTCCATCAGCTCCAAACTTGTCCTCTATTTCCTGGGCGGTGCGCCAACATGCCGCCACTTCTTTAAAAACTTCTCTTTTAAGGTCCGTGTCCACTGCCCTGAATGCGGATACCAGTTCGGACGGGTCATTAACCACCTTTATTCGATTCATAGAACTGCCCCTATATAACTTTCAATCGATATAAAAGTGATTACCACCCAACACCAGCCATATCGACAAGTCTATATACAAAATGCCAAATTCCCCGCATAAGCCGAGATAGCTTAGCCTGGTAGGGCGCATGACTGGAAATCATGTGTTGGTAACGACTCGGGAGTTCGAATCTCCCTCTCGGCGCTTTTTCTTTCCACAGTCTTTTTATCAAACCTTAACATCACCCTCAATTAATGCCAACGTCCAGTCATGAACTTGAAAACCTATTCAACCCTGCTTCCATAGCAATAATAGGAGCATCAGCCCGGGAGGGCAGCATAGGTTTCAATCTTGTTCAGAATTTACATATATCAGGCTATGAGGGCGAGATATTTCCTGTAAATCACAAATATGATGAGGTACTGGGGCACAAGTGCTACCACGAACTGGAGGATATGCCGCATCATGCAGATTTGACTTTGATTGCTGTTCCTGCTGCAGTTGTGAATGATGTTCTTGAGAGATGCTGCATTGCCGGAGCCAGGATGTTCATAATAATCTCCAGCGGCTTTGATGAGATTGGTCGTCATGATTTAACAAACGAGTTACTCAGGATCCTTGATAAATACGAAGCTAGAACTCTCGGCCCAAATGTTTTCGGTGTTTATTCTGCAAGGGCCAAGATGAATGCCACCTTTGGTCCTCCGAAAGTAAGAAAGGGCAATGTTGGTTTAATATCACAGAGCGGGGCACTGGGTGTAGCTTTAATGGGCAAGTCTGTCAGCGAAAGCATAGGTCTTTCTGCTGTTGTCAGCATCGGCAATGAGGCCGATATTACGGAACGCGAGGCCCTGGAATATCTGGGTAAGGATCCAAACACAGAAGTTATTTTCATTTACATGGAAGGGTGCAAGGACGGCCGCAAGTTTCTAGACATTGCCAAAAAGGTGTCCATGGTCAAACCTATTATTATTGTCAAGAGCGGCAGTTCATCCCGTGGGGCACTGGCTGCTGCATCTCATACTGGCTCACTGGCAGGTTCTGACAGGGTATTCAGTGCCGCAATCAAGCAGGCTGGAGTAATTAGAGCCTATAATCTTACAGATTCATTCAACTGGATTCGGGCGCTGGCCAATCTCCCTCTTCCAAAGGCTCAAGGCGCTGTTATCGTCACCAATGGCGGCGGCGTGGGAGTCATGGCTTCAGACTCTGCTGAACGTTACCATGTTGTGCTTAATGATGATCTGGAGATGCTGGAAAGGGTATTTAGACCAACAATGCCTGAATTTGGCAGTTCCAAGAACCCTATCGATGTCACTGGCCAGGCCAGAAATGAAGAATATGGCATGGCACTCGATGCTGCTCTTGAAGAGGATTCTATACCTTCGGTTATCGGGCTTTACTGCACCCCTGCAACAATGGATGTTACCAAGTTTGCCGAGACTGCAGTGGAATACACCAGCAAGTGGAAAGGTAAAAAACCGCTGGTATTCTCCATTATAGGCGGCGGAACCGTTGCCAAGGCCATCAATACAATTAATGATCATGGAATGCCATGTTACGAGACTCCAGACGAGGCAGTTTCTGCCATGGGAATCCTTTATGACAGAAAACGCTGGTTAGACAGGGAGACTGGAGTGCCAGAGAGCTTTGACATGGATATTAGGGAAATTAGCAATATCATTCAGAAGGCCCAGAACAAGGGCCAGACTCAACTTCTGGAAAGCGATTGTGCCGATATATTACGATTGGCTGGCCTGGACTTTCCCAAGGTGGAAATAGCCCATAGTATCAATGAGGCCGTGGAAGTTGCCGAGAGAATAGGCTACCCAGTGGTCATGAAGGTGCTGTCACCTCAAATAGTTCACAAGACCGAATATGGCTGCGTAAGACTCGACCTGGAAGATGAGCAGGAAGTACGAGTTGCCTATGAGACCATTATGGCTAAAGCCAGACATCATTTTCCAAAGGCAATATTAGAGGGAGTTACCATAACTGAAATGGTTACCGATGCAACAGAGATGATCCTGGGATTTTCCCATGACCCATCCTTCGGGCCAGTCATCATGTTCGGCATGGGTGGGATATATGTTGAAGTACTGAAGGATGTATCCTTCAGGGTGGCGCCAATATCCAGGCTGGAATGCGATAAAATGGTTAAAGAAATAAATTCATATCCCATACTGGCCGGTGCAAGGGGGAAAGCCATTCGAGATATTCCAAAAGCAGTGGATGCCATCTCCCGAATATCATATCTGGCCATGAACACTCAGGATATCCTGGAGCTAGATATAAATCCATTAATGGTGCTTGCAACCGGAAAGGGCTGCAAGGTAGTTGATTCACGTATGACTATAAGGAAAAAGTTTAACAATAAGATGTCAATGGAGGAAAACATATGAAATCTCTGACAATAACGTCCACCAGGACGGCTGCTGGAAAGACCACCGTGGGACTGGGTATTGCTTTGAACGCAAATGTGAAATGCGGGTATTTCAAGCCATATGGGGATCATCTTGTGTACAGCAAGAAGGACCTGAATGATATGGACGCAATGGTGTTTCAGGAATGGCTGAATCTCAGCCAGGGAACACTGGATTGCACTTTAGGCTATGATTCGGATAAAATTCTTTCACACTGGAATTCCGAGGAACTGACTGGCGCTCTGAAGAAAAGATTCGATTGCGCAGCGGAGGGCATGGACATAGTCCTTGTGGAAAGCGGCCGAAACTATTCATTCGGGGGTTTCATGGGCATGGACTCCATTACACTGGCCGAGACATTCGATTCTGAAGTTTTGCTTGTTGCCGATGGTGATGTTCATCTTATACTTGATAAAGTACTGGCGGTTCAGAAATGTCTTGAAGGCCGGGCCAAGCTCAAGGGCATTGTCATAAACAAGGTTGATATTGAGTACCGGGAGCGCATAGAGAATGAAGTTCCTCCAATTCTGGACCGGGCTGGTATCAAGCTTTTTGGCATACTTCCAAAACAACAGATTCTGGAGCAAGGCAATGTAGAACTGGTTCTGGACAAACTCAATGCAAAGCTTGTAGCTGGTAGCGAAGGCCTCGATAATCCGATTGACACGGTTCAGGTAGGTGCGCTGAGCGCTAACCAGGCAATGAGGATGCCCACTTTCTATCATGAAAATAAAATGCTCATAACCGGAGGAGACAGGGTCGATCTAATCTTTGCATCATTAAATTCAGATACTGCTGGCATAATACTCACCAACAATATTCTGCCGCATCCGAAGATCATGGCCAAGGCAGATGACATGAACATTCCTATCATCTCGGTTGCAATGGATACCTATGCCACAGCTAAGGCAGTGGACAATATAATATCCGAGATACGGCCAGATGAGGAAGACAAAAAGCTCATAATTACTGAGATGGCCAAAAAAGAATTGGATATTGACGGTATATTAGAGTGAGGGTTCAGGGTATAGGGTCTATGTTTGTATACAAAAGCAATAGGGTCTAGCTTAATTAACGCTAATAAAGGGTCTAGGGTCTAGGGAAAATTAATAAGGCCAGTGAGCCAAAATAGGTGCTAGGTGTTAGGTGCTAGGTGTTAGGGAAAATTGGACGCTATGGGAGCGTTCCATGGGTAAGTCGGCGATGGCGACCACCTCCCCGCGCTCACGCCTGAAAACCTACGGTTCTCAGTCTACTCACAAACACAGTTTTTATGAGATTACATAAAGTTTGTTCGCACAGACGGGGCATCCAAAGTTTGAAAGAAAAAGAATAGCCTGTC
>JAUWNU010000100.1 GCA_030612505.1 Methanomassiliicoccales archaeon | reverse complement strand
TGTAATGAATATTTGGGTTAAGGGTTTTGTCAATTTATTGTAAAAAGGATCTATGTTTGGTTATCGTTAATAGGGGGTCTAGGGTCTTTGTTTGGTTATCGTTAGTGAGGGTCTAGGGTTTAAGTTTGGCTAGATACCTAGGCAATGAATGATATAGATTTTGGCTCACCAGCCTAATTAATTTTCCTAGACCCTAGACCCACTATACTTGAATATATACAGAGACCCTGTACCCTTAGTTCAACCGCCTGTTTTATCAGGCGCTTGTTGAACTTTCCCCTCTAGCCACCCAATCCTCACATCAGAAAATTCATCAAAATCTCCTACATAGGGTTTGATGTCCAGCACCGGGGAACCATCAAGCATGTCTAGTCCCTTGATGTTCAGAATATTATCGCTGATATTTTCCAACTTCACCAGGCTCATGCCGATTGGGTTCGGCCTTCTTGGTGCCCGGCAGGCAAATACACCTCTGGCCTCCTCATCTAAATAGGGTTTCACATGAAGGTCATAACCTTCTGATTTATGAAAAACAAAAATCACCCAGATATGAGAAAAGCCCTCAAGGTCTTTCAGCCCATCTGCAAACTCGGGAAAAATCTCTATTTTGCCGAACTCATCGGAGTACTTGGGCTGAATCGGAGCTGTAGCCTTCTCCTTGTAAGGCGAGTGTACTTTGCCTATGGGCTTGAATTCCATGTCAATCATGCGGCTGATTGTTGATTGTTTTTATTTCAATCTCTGTCGCTAGCGCTTGTTTTACTTCAAGCGCTGATGCATCTTAACCACAGACTCAACTGCAGTTTTGGCGTTTTCTATTCTTGCCTCGGCCTGCAATCTTGTCATTCCTGGCCCGGTGATGCCAAATCCTACTGGCTTGTCATATTCCACGCTCAAGTCAGTCAACTTTCTGGATGCCTGGGCTATTATTACATCGTCGTGGTCTGTCTCGCCCTCGATTACTGCTCCCAGTGCAACAACGCCGTCAATATTCTTGGCCTTAATGAGCTTTTTCACAGCCAGCGGCATATCATAGACCCCTGGAACATGAATTGTCTCGGCAATTTCTGCACCCAGGAACTCGGCATGGCTCTTTGCACGTTCCAGCATCATCTGGGTTATGTCGTAATTAAATTCGCTTACTACTATTCCTATTTTCATTTTTTTTACCCCCTATTTTTAATCCTAATTTATTTCACCAGCATCCTTCACCGAGGGGTCATAGCGCCCCCTCGTCGTTGAAGCCCTGGCGCTGGCCTGTTCCTGCTTGCTTGGTGAGCCGCTCAGGTCTGAAAAGTAAATCATAAGTGTTGATGGCATGCTCCCTGGCCCTTGCTTCTGCCAGTTCTCGCAATTCCTTATCATCCTGGGCCTCGTCCATATGCACAAAAACCTCGACAATGTGCTTGTTGGTGAGTATCTGGACCTGAATAAGGCCGGTTGAGGCCTCATGGGCGCAGACCTTGTCAATATCCTTTGGGCCAGGCATTCCTAATGCCATGACAATATCGCAATTGCTTTCATCAAAAAGCTTCTTGCATGCAACAGGAAGGTCCTTCACTCCCGGTACTGTGTATCTTTCGATTTTGAAGCCAGTTCCGGTGTTTTTCAGCTCGTCAATGGCTGCTTTTCCCATGTCTACCCTTGAAAAGGTTGTGTCCACAATACCGATAAGTTTCATTTTTCAACCTTCTTCATGCGTTCATTGAACATATGCCAGTCAATTATTTTCTTGATTATTCTTCGGGTGCCTGAAAGGTCATCGTTTAACTGAGTCAGGCGCACAACCTTGGCATTGATTCCCTTTTCTGCAAGCAGGCCTTCAATTTGATTTATATCATGTAACTGGTCAAAGCCAAGTGCGATAATATCTGGCTTTAGTTCGGCAACGATTTCAAACATGTCGCCTTCCTTTCCAAGGACGGCCAGGTCCACTGGCCTGAGAGCCGCAACCATCTTCAATCGCATTTCCTCATTGGTGATGGGCTCATGCTTTTTCTCACGAACTGTTTTATCGGTTGCAACTACAACCACAAGTTCATCGCCCAGCTTTCGGGCTTCTTCGAGAAAATGCAAATGGCCTGAATGAAGCAGATCAAAAACACCGGAAGCCATCACGCGGACCATGCTTTCCATGCCTCCACAACTTCCTTGCCTTCCAGGAACTGGCATCCATTTTCTTCAGCGAATTTTCTAGCCGCTTCCCTGCTCAGTGCATTGCCATCGTCGCCCATCATCTCGCAGATTGTTGCAGATGGAGGCAAATCAGCCATTATGCACATTGCTGTGGAAAGCTCGGTGTGACCGAATCTGTCCTTCAAAATCTCCTTGGAAGTACGCAGTAAAAATACATGGCCAGGCACCCTGAATTGCCTTGTGAATTCGTCCATGGGCCTTTCCAGGTTTCCCTGTTCCACATCTCTCACCAATCCCCCGAATTTTGCAATGGTCATTGCTCTGTCTCTATCTGTGATTCCGGTATAAGATTTTCTGTGATTGATTGTCAGTGAAAACGCTGACTTGGTGTCATAGGGTAATGTATCTGGCAATGTGTTTCTGAGAACTGGGTGCATTGCCTCGGCACTCTTGAAAACGTCTGTCAGGAAAGGCAGCCCTATCAGTTCAGCCAGCGAATCTGTAACTGTTGTGCAGATTAATCCGCCGCCATGCTGTCGAAGGAACCTCACCTCATGATGCCCTACCAATTCTGAAGCATAAATAATATCTGTTTCTTCTTCACGGCCATCAGCATCATAAACAAATACTGGCTTGCCATTTTTTAAATCTTCTAATGCTTGCTTTAAATCGTTCATAGTATCAATTCTTGGATGGACATAATATATTAATTGATTTGTATCTACAATTTAACTTGTTGAATAATACACTCACAAAGAATTTATAGTGGGTAGTCAGATTATCCTTTGAGAGATATGGCTATTTCAGACGGGGCTAAAATAACAATTGAAACTTGCTTGAACGTTAAAAAAGGTGAGAGTGTCCTAGTGCTAACTGACGACTCAAAGGAAGCAATAGCTCAATCGCTCTATGAAGCTGCCTACAATATTGGCGCAGAGGTCATACTGGCTAAGATTCCGGATCCTGAGCAGGATGGTCAGGAACCGTCTGTGTCAATAGCCAGATTAATGAAGGATTCTGATGTCATTGTAATTACCACCGAAAAGACAATGTCCCATACCATGGCCAGGCGCCGAGCAACCAGGGCAGGAAGTCGTGTTGCAACAATGCCAGGAATAACTGTCCAGATGATGGATGAAGGCGGCATGACTGCTGATTTTAAAGAAATCCGAAGAAGCATATTCAGGGTGGCCAGAAGACTCAGGCGGGCCAAAAATATTCGAATAATAACAGAATCCGGCACCGACATATCAATGAGCATTCAGGGAAGAAGCTGGATTACAGAAGACAGCGGCATATGCCACCGTAAGGGTGATTTCACAAACCTGCCAGCCGGGGAACTTTTCATCTCGCCGGTTGAGGGGAGTGCAGAAGGCACGCTCATGGTTGATGGCAGCTTCATTGATACTTTGCTGAATCCAATCAAGGTCAGTGTCAAGGACGGCTTTGCAATAAGAATAACCGGCGCCCATGACGTGGTCAAGGAGCTCAATAAGGGCGGTAAGGAAGGCAGAAATATTGCAAAATTCGGAATGGGGCTGAATCCAAATGCGAAGATTATAGGCAGATTCCTGGAAGACTCCAAGGTACTGGGTACAGTGAATATCGGTTTCGGCGACAATTCCATGTTCGGCGGCGCTGTGAAATCTTCAGTCCATCTTATTGGCGTGATTAAAAACCCCACAGTCACAATAGATAATGTTTTGATAATGAAAGAGGGCGAATTAAAGGCGTAAATTTGGGAATACCCTCAATACCTTTATATTCTAAAACAGAGTATTTCATTATTAGGTTGAAGAATGAGAAATCCAAAATTGAAATATACAGGTTTAATAGTTGCCATTATTGGTGGAATATTAATGCTATCTGGCTTATACATGGGAAGCATGCCATATTATGAGAGCACAATATCAGATTACAGCACTCAAATTATCATTGGAATCATACTTCTAATTGGCGGCGGGCTGACTTGGATTTTTGTTTTTGAATAGAATTCATGATAATACCCCTCTGTGATGGCGGGGTAACACATAAGTATGCCAATCATTCTCTGTCACATATGAAAGTCCATACAATCGCAGGCGCAGGCTTCAGCGGGAACATATTTCTCATAGATGCAGAAAAGCCAGTATTAATTGATGCTGGCTGGAGCCCTGATATTGATTATGCAGGTACACAGGTGAATGATGTACTGGAAGGCAGACAGCTTGCTCACATAATTCTGACACATCGACACATCGACCATGTTGGAGGTGCGCTGGCGTTCCAGGAAAAATTTGGCGGGGAGATGCTGGCACATGAAGATGATGCCCAGTCCCTTATTGACGGTGATGTGATTTCCACCGGAGCTACCATGTTCGGCGGAGATATCTCTCCAATGGATGTAAATAAGGTTGCACATGGAGATAAAATTGACCTGGGAAATCATGAATTCCTGGAAGTAATGCTTACGCCTGGCCACACCATTGGCAGTATGTGCCTGATAGGTCAGAATGCATTATTTTCAGGCGACACCGTGTTCTCTGATGGTGGTGTCGGCCGCTGGGACCTGGATACCGGAGATTATAACCAGCTATTGGCTAGCCTGGAGAAACTGGCAGACATAATGGTTGATGATCTGTACCCTGGCCATGGACCTTCGGCAATTGGCAATGCCCCTGAACATCTGGCTATGGGCCTGAGGGCCCTGAAAATGTATGGGAGATTCGGATAATGCCTGACCTGATTAACTGGAATGTTGATGAGCCTCTTTCCAAGGAACTCATTGAGAAGCTGGCTGATATTCTGGAATCTGGAAACCTCATTGTCTATCCCACCAATACGCTCTACGGAATAGGCGGCAGTATTTTTTCGGATACTGGCATCAAGAAAGTTCATTCCATTAAGAAAAGACCAGAGAACATGCCCCTATCCATAATGGCCACACCAGGACAAATAAAACAGCTTTGCCAGCTTACTGAGAATGCTAGAAAGTTCATTAGCTCGGGAGATTTGAGAATAACAGCAATACTTCCAGCCCAGGAAATTGCACCGCAGAGAGTAGTGCACAATGGAACACTGGCCATAAGGCTCCCAACCTCGGAGATGATGAATTCGCTCATCAGCCGGACAGGACCAATCACAGCCACATCAGCAAACATCCATGGGAAAGAAGCTACGGCAACCTATGAAGCTGCAATGGACCAGCTTGGTGAAAATATAGCAGTTTACATTAACTCTGAAGAGGTGGGCGGAACCCCAAGCACATTAATTGATTTCACAGGGCAAAAACCGAAAGTAATTAGAGAGGGTGCTTTATCCCCGGGCGAGGTGTCGAATACCTATGGATGATATAACAAAATCCAAGTACCTCAAGGCAGGTAAAATTGCTTCCCAGGTCCGAAGCGAAGCAGTTGAGATGCTGCAAGAAGGTAATCTTCTATTCGACGTGGCAGAGTTCGCAGAATCCGAGATCAGAAAACTTGGAGCAAAGCCAGCTTTTCCTGTTAATCTGGCCATTGATACAATTGCTGCTCATTACACCCCTCACTCAGACGACCCGCTAACATTCCAGGCAGGTCAGATTGTGAAACTGGACCTGGGAGCGCATGTGGACGGCTATATCGCAGACACTGCCATAACCGTGGAGATAGGGACAAATGAATGGAAAAGTCTTATAGACGCGTCTGCAGAGGCACTGGAGAAAGCACTGGATGCCCTGAGGCCGGGGATTCTGGTCAGAGACCTTGGCACCATAATCGAGCAGGTCATTCGTTCAAAAGGTTTTGAACCAATCTGCAATCTATCTGGTCACAGTCTTGAACAGTACAACCTTCATGCTGGAATCAGCGTTCCCAATGTTTCAGACACTTCCAGTGATGACCTGAAGCCAGGCATTGCTGTGGCAATAGAACCATTTGCCACAAATGGTGTTGGCAGGGTGGCAGGCCGCAAGTCAGGGAACATTTACAAACTGCTGCGATTGAAGGAACTGGCTGACCCGGAACTGAGCCAGCTGGTTAAGGATATTCACGAGGAATTTAATTATCTTCCATTTCCAGAACGCTGGGTGGCAAAGCAGGTTGATAAATCCGATAAGAAGTTGAAGAAACTTCTGCGCCAGGGAATAGTAGCCACATATCCAATACTCAGCGAAGTTAAAGGCGGCATTGTGTCCCAGATGGAGCATACTATTATTATGACCAGCGAAGGGGCAATTATCACTACTAAATGATTATTAATCTATTTTTTAAGGGTCTAGGGCTAAATTTTTATACAAAATAGATAGGGTCTATGTTTGTATTCATGTACAAAGGGTCTAGGGTACACTGCTTTCGAGTTGGCTCGAAAGCAGAAGGGTACAGGGTCTAGGGTTCAGGGTCTAGGGTGCTTGAAATATGCTTGGATTACGTTTGATTCCAGGTGTTTGGAAAACAGAACGATGCTGGCTCTTCAAAAGCCAGCTTTCTAGACCCTTACTAACGATAACCAAACACAGACCCTAGCACCTCACTAACAATAACCAAACACAGACCCTAGCCCCTTTGCCAGCGTTAATTAAGCATAGCCCCTTTCCTAACGGTAACCAAACATAGCCCCTAACTGAAACCCTTAAATCAAACACCGTCATTCCACATACAATGTGCGCAAAGCTGTACCTTCGCTCAGACGCCTATCTGGCTACCCATGAGAAAGAGATGATCGAGCTGGAAGTTTGCCAAGAAGGCATTGACATAATGGCTGCTAAAATGCGACACCTTGTATTCATGGCCAGGGAGCTTGACCCACGGGCGGCGAATATTCTCAAGCAGGAGATGCTGGCAGCCGATGGTGAGGCAGCTCTGCCCTATCATGCGATTTCTGATTTGGATAAGCCCACGGATTGCCTGATTTCCGGCACCCAGCGTCAATTCCAAATTGCCATTGCAAAGCTTGTTGTACAACCATTTGGTCTGAAGGAGTTGGCTGAGCAGCTTGCATTCTCAATAAAGGCACTGGACAGGCCCAGGGAACCAATAAAGATAATGGGAGTTCTTAATATTACGCCGGATTCATTTTCCGATGGTGGTGAGTTTCTCAATCCACAGGCGGCAATTGACCATGCCCTTACCATGGAAAAGGCCGGCGCAAACATAATCGATATCGGAGGAGAAAGCACCAGGCCCGGAGCAGAGCCAGTGTCTGCTGAAGAACAGCTTGAAAGGGTCGTCCCAGTAATTGAGGGTTTAGACTTGAAGATTCCAATCTCCATTGACAGCCGCAGCCCGGAAGTTGTTGAGCAAACCCTGAAGGCAGGCGCAGGAATGGTCAATCTTGTTGGAGGAATTAGAGATGAGAACATGGCGAAAATACTGGCACAGGCAGATGTGCCAGTCATCTTAATGCATATGCTTGGAGAGCCAGATAATATGCAAGATTCTCCAGAATACCATGATGTAATGGATGAGATAATGGACTGGGCCAGAAGCCAGATAGAACTGGCAGAAAAAGCTGGCATTTCCCGTCAGCGCATAATCATTGACCCGGGAATTGGCTTCGGCAAGACCCTTGAACATAATCTGGATATAATCCGCAGGCTGGGCGAGCTTCGCATACTGGGAGTTCCAGTACTTCTGGGTACATCAAGAAAGAGCTTCATTGGCAAGATTTTAAATGCCCCGGTTGAGGAACGACTGGAAGGAAGTCTGGCTGCTACAGTTTTAGGGGCAGTCAATGGCGCGGATATTGTTCGAGTTCATGAGGTTTCTGAGACTGTGAAGGCACTGGCAATTGTTTCTGTAATAGAGGGTTTAGGGTTTAGGGACTAGGGTTCAGGGTCAACCGCTATCAGGCCTAATCTGATAGCAGAAGGAAAAATTAATGAGGCCAGTGGAACAAAATTATATCTACCCGCCCCAGAAGTAGGACATCCCCCCGCCCAATTCCTGCGCTGCCAATTACGACCGCACATAGCTGAATGCCAGCCTCATTTATGGGCTGGATGAAAGCATTGGGTCGTAAAAAAGGAATCGCCATGCACCGTACATATACAAGAATAGCAAATCAAAGTCAAACAGACTTTGATAAATTAGGTGTATGAACAACGATACCTCGTTGTGAATTGAGTGAAAGCCGCAGGATTTCAGTCTGGGCCTATAAAGGTAAACATACAGCCACAAAGGAGCTGGCAACTATTCTGTAAACACAGAAACGCCAGCTCCTTTAGGGGCTGGTAGTTTACTTCTTTTTAGACCGAACTGCGCTGGGTCGCTCCTCCCGCGTCAAACTAAGGTTTGACAAAATAGATTCGCTCTAAAAAATATAGCCAGCGAATCTAAAAAAAGAAGTATAGGGCTAAACAAGAAAAACTCGGGCGAC
>JAUWNU010000098.1 GCA_030612505.1 Methanomassiliicoccales archaeon | reverse complement strand
AGTAATTGAAAAGACTGGCAGAAGCGGAATGATAGTTGACCACGATGTTTACTTTATCGATATGGTATCGGATTCAATAATGGTCTTCAGCGGCGAACCCTCGGTTACTGGCCTGGGAGAAGGGCCATTCGGAATGCGCCCCGGCATGAATCTGTTCCTGAAAAATGTCGATATAACATTCCGCCGGGATAACGATACAAATCGACCAAGAATCAATAAGAAAGGTTCCAGGCTGGACAGGGAGCAGAAGTCCAGCGGTGAGTTTTACTATACTGGCTGATATTCTTCAAAAGTTCAAAGTATCATGAAAGCATAATTAAAAATAATTTATAATCAATTACGGATTACAATCGGAGTCAAAAATATGATGATTTGTATGAACTGTGAATACGGCCACAATTGTCCATATACCGGCAAAGTAGAGGACCTGTTTCATGCACTTATGTTTATCTGGCCAGATTCGCCGGAATTGGAAAAAAAGTTCAATCAGTATTACAAGCGTTTTGAAGCAAAAGATCCAAACGCATTTAGGGAAATTGCAGATAAAGTCAGGGAATTATATGACATAAAGATTGATTTTGAACTCGGTTATGATGCGTACTGTGGACCGCCTATAAACATACTGAAATGTGAAAAGTTCAAAAAATTGAATATTCAAAAATTAGCTGACCACCTCACAAAACAAGACCAGAAATCAGGAAAGCAGCAAACTCTGTTTGATTAGTGCCCCTTTTAATAGATGGGACATTGGGAATAAACAGAATCCAATCACTCAATTGGATTTACCATGCCCTTACGGATGTGGATTTTCCTGCCCTCTTTGTAAAATATGATATACTGGCCGTTCTCCACCCCACCAAGTTCTTCCTGCACTTTCTTTGGTATTGTTATCTGCAACTTGCCGCTGACTTTCGCATGACCTATTTGTGTCATACTTTCCACGAATAAGGGTTTCAGGTTTAAATTAATCCTACGAAACCAAGAATCACGGAAACTTTGATATATATGAATATCATTTAGTGGAAATGGTGAAAACTTGATGAGAGGGAAAGGGTCGATAATTTGTGTGTTTGTAATGGTGGCTGTATTTCTTATTGCGTCTGTGCCAGTACAGGCTTGGAGTGCAAGTGCAGTACTAACGAAACCTACAACAATTTACCAAGACACTACGTATTCTTTCAGTATTGAACTCACAAATACGGGTTCAGACTCAATGAGAGTAGAAAACTTGTGGTTAGGTTTTGATTGGCAAACAGAAGGATACGCTTATGCCAATAGTAATGTTCCGGCAGTCATAGGTAGCGGCAATAGCCAGTCATTTAGTTGGAGCATACATATCCCAGATGGCATTACTACGAATACTCAACATATAGCAACTTTATCAATTGAGGCGGCAGATCCTGCATGGTTAACAGAATGGGGTTCAACCTCAACGAAAGATATAACATATCAAGTTTATATCTCAAGCACACCAGAACCAACTCCCGCCCCATCACCTGACCCAACGCCAGATTACAGTGACGATGATTATAGTGATGGCATTCCAGGATTTACCTTCCCGATAATGATTTCTGCTTTGTTTATTGGTGTTGGAATAATGACTATTGCACGAAGACACAAGAGGAACTAATATGGCGGCTGATTTTACAAAGAGCTTTCTTGTTCAAGGAGATATAAATCAAGTGTTCGATGTTATTGCCCAGCATTTCATTTCCAGAGAATATTCGATGGATAATTCAATGAAGCCAAACCAAATAAATTTTAGCAAAAAGGGTTCCCTTTTTACAATGGATTATTTCAAGTTACCTCAAACATTAATTGTAAACATGAACAAAAATGATACTGGAATAATGGTGCAGGTTCATGCAACAATTACAGGGGTCGCTAAAACCGCTAGAGACCAACCAAAATGGGAAGTGGGAATTAATGCTCTCGAAAATCTTATAAAATCAACAGTTCCCCAGGCTACTTCTTCAATGCCACCACAATCTGCAACATCACAATGCCTCAAATGCAACAAGGCAGTATCTCCCGATTTCGCAGTTTGCCCCTATTGCTCAGCATCCTTAAAGACAACAAACACTTGTAGCGGCTGCAACAAGGAACTTCAACCAGAATTTGCGGTTTGTCCATACTGTGGAAAATCTCGAAATTAATTAAAATCCTTAGAAGAAAAAACTTGGAAAACCTAATTATACTGGTTAATTGATTTTTGGATACTAAGCAGTTTGAACAAACAAAGGAAATATTTATTTGCTTTTCCAATATACTCGCATATTAGCTATGAGGAAATCGAATGACATCAGAAGAAGAATTGCCAGATGATTATCTTGAATTTACCTTGAATATTTTGGATGATAGAATGGAAGGGCGGAGCCAGCAACTCGAAGGATTCACTGTTTCCATGAAGGCTCCAACGGAGTTTCTAAAGTATGGCTTTAATTATGCAGAATTAATAAACCTAGTACGCAACCAAGATATTACTGGAACTGTGAAATATCCAAGTAGTGCCGGTTCGCTGCACGATGGAAAAACAACAGAGATAAAATTTGAAATTGTTAATCACAGGGGAATTGAAGAAATTTACATGAAATCCACCCTTGGCTTTTTTCTATGGGAATATGTAAAAGTTCAGGAAGACAAGTTATCCTTTGCCATTTATTGGTGGTACTGCCCCCCAGCCCGTAAAGTTGACCTGGAAATTTTGGAGATGGTCGAACAATTATTGACAGAACCTGCTAACTGGCATCAAAATGATGATAGGGTATGCGAACATGATATCGAAAACAATCTATGGAGCCTTTTTTGTGCTTTGAAACATGCATCAATTGAGAAAATGGGGGAGTACAATCATCACAATACTGCAATCCAAACAGTGAGGTTTGTAATTGATGACATAATTCCAAACCATGAGTTTATGCACACTTTAATGGATTACAATAACGCACCTTCTACTACACACAAAAACATTTTGAATGTAATAGACATGGCCAAGGAGAGAATTAAAGGTGAGATAAAATGAAACATATGCATTATACTGAAATTGAAGAGGAAATTCCCGCAGAGGAAGGGGTCAAGGATACCACCATACGCTGGCTTATCTCGGAAAAGGACGGCGCAGAGAACTTTGCCATGCGGGTATTTGTAATTCAGCCTGGGGGATATACTCCACATCATACACATGATTGGGAGCATGAGATTTTTATGCTTGAAGGGGATTTGATTTTACGCTCTGGTGACGACAAAAAACCATTCAAGCCAGGCGAATTCGCATTCATCAAACCAAACGAATTGCATCAGATGCGGAACGAATCTGATAAGGAAGCCAGGGTAATGTGTCTGGTGCCGTACAAGAAATAAGGGTCTAGGGACTAGGGAAAATTAATGAGGCTAGTGGACAAAAGTTAAGTTCATTTATTATCTGGGGCGCCCAGTCAAATAACCCTAGACCCTCTCTTAACGATAACTAAGCATAGACCCTCACTAACGATAAATAAACACAGCCCCTCACTAACGATAACCAAACATAGACCCTAACTAACGATAACCAAACAAAGCCCCTAGCCCCTTCCAAACCTTTTAATATGTCAACAAATTCCCCCAGGCTACATGGGTAACATAAGGCCAACATATATCAAAAGAGTCGCAATCGAACTGGTTAAGAGATTTCCAGAGAAGTTCACTGACGACTTCCAGCATAACAAGGCCATGGTGACACAGCTTACTGATATCACCAATGTGCGTATGCGCAACCGTGTAGCTGGATACGTGACCCGTTTCAGGCAATACTACGAGGCGTAATTACATCTGTGGTCATGAACTATCTGGCTGCAAAGCTTTTTTCCAGAATTAACAAATAGGCTATGCCTATAAAAAACCCAGGAGACGTCTGATTAAAATAATCAGGAGATGTCTGATTAAAACAATCAGAAAATGTCTGATTGAAACAATCAGGAGGCGATATACTGGCAATTCCAGCAATAGAAGTTAAAAACTTGAATAGAACTTTCAAGACCAAGGCGGTGAAGAGAAAAAGCAAGGCCGAGATAGTCAAGGCTCTTCAGGATGTGAACATTACAATCCATCAGGGCGAGCTATTTGGACTTCTGGGCCCCAATGGCGCTGGAAAAACAACCCTGATAAAGATATTGTGCACTTTGCTGCTTCCCAGTTCTGGCCAGGCGAAAGTTCTCGGTTATGATGTTGATAAAGAAGCCCACGAGATAAGGCATAAGATAAACATGGTATCTGGAGGTGAAACTTCAGGCTATGGTTTGCTGACTGTTCGTGAGAACTTATGGCTCTTTTCTCAACTATATGGTATGCCAACCAAGATTGCAAAGAAGCGAATAGACTATTTACTGAAGGTAATGGGACTGGAGCACAAAAAAGATTCAAAAGTTCGTACTTTATCCACTGGCCTAAGGCAGAAAGCCAATATTATACGTGGTTTCATGACCAATCCTTCGTTAATATTTCTGGACGAGCCAACCCTTGGCCTAGATGTTAATGCTTCTCGCCTTATTCGTGATTTCATTAAGAACTGGGTTAAGGAAAAACCAGGCCGAACAGTTTTGCTCACAACACATTACATGATGGAAGCGGATGAGCTATGTGACCGTGTTGCAATAATCAATGATGGGAAAGTTCTCGCGTGTGATACCCCGGCCAATCTCAAGAAACTAATCAATCAGGATACCACCATAAAGCTGGAAATTCGTCAGGTTCAGGACCTCAGCGCATTTGAAGGAATAACTGGAGTAAGAAGTTTCACCCACAGTCATAATATCACAGCCGGAATCACCAAGCTAAAGTTCATACTGGATGATGATGCAACAATTGCAGACATCGTTACTGCCGTTCCAAAGAGCGGCTCAAAGATAGTGAGCGTGGAAAAGACCGAACCAACACTGGAGGATGTCTTCGTTACACTTGTAGGACGAAGTCTTGTGAACAATGATATTTGATGATTATGAGAAGCCGTCCAAGCTCATGATGAATTTAAGGGCCGTGTTCGGTCGAGCTTACCCAAGGGTAATTGGCGTGAACAGGGAACCCTCCTGGCTGTTCTTTGAAACGTTTCTTCCACTGCTGACAGTGGCAGCCTTTGTTTATTTTTACAAGGCACTGGATGCGCCTGCGCAGTATATCGGATATGTCATAATTGGCGGTGCAATGACAGCTTACTGGATGAATGTTCTCTGGCATATGGCAGCCCAGATGTTTTGGGAGAAGGAAATCGGTAATTTAGAATTATACATGATAGCACCAATATCCAGAATGGCAATTTTGGGCGGCATGGCTCTGGGCGGCATGTTCACCTGCACTGTAAGGGCTGTATCCACAATACTAGTTGGCGTTTTATTGTTCGGCGTTACACTGTCATTGCCCAATCCCCTGATGTTCATTGGAATTTTCATATTCACCATGATCGCACTCTATGGAATGGGCATGATGTTCGCATCATTGTACATGCTCTGGGGCAGGCAGGCCGTACACATGTCCAGCCTGATGACTGAGCCAATATACCTGATATCCGGCTTCTGGTTTCCAATTAAAGCGTTTCAAAATCCAGAAATACTCGGTGCCAGCAAGGGGCTTTGGCTGGGCACAATCGCTTCATTGATTCCCATTACTCTTGGCCTGGATGGAATGCGCCAGTGCCTGTTTCCAGGTACCAATGATGGTTTCCTGCCTCTCTGGATCGAACTGCTGGCTCTAATGGCACTTTCAGTTATATTCCTAATATTAGCCAAATTATCTCTCGATTACATGGAAAAGCTGGGAAAACAGGAAGGGAGGTTGACAATGAGATGGCAATGAAAGAGATTATTCAAAAAAATATTCAGACAATGAAATGGTCAGCCTGGCTGGGATGGCAGATGGAAAGTAACTGGACCAACCCCTTCAAGTTCCTGGTCTACACAATCGCAAGACCAATAGCCAGCACTCTGATTCTGGTGGTGATGTACCTGATAATCACCGGTGGGATTACGTACACTGACCAGTTTCATTATATCTATGTCAGCAATGCTTTCTTCATGTATGTTTTCTGGGTGCTATTTGGCATAACCTGGGTCATTCACGACGACCGGGAACATTTCCAGACAATGAAGTACATCTATATTTCGCCATCGAATTATTTCTCATACATGATAGGCCGCACCTTAAGCAAGATAATAATCACCACTTTCTCGATTTTTATTACTCTGGCCTTTGGTGTTCTGTTCCTGGGTATTCCGCTTTCCCTGACCTCAGTTAATTGGCCTCTGTTCCTTGGCGTAATGATTATCGGATTATTATCGCTAATATCCTTCGGCCTGGCACTGGCTGGAGTTTCCTTCCTCACTGCAAAGCATTCCGGCGGCGTCAATGAGAGTATCGCTGGAATATTCTATTTATTCTGCGGGGTGGTCTTCCCGGTGCACATATTACCAACATGGGCCATTGCCTTCTCCAAGATACTACCAATAACATACTGGCTGGAGCTGGTTCGAAGAGCATTGGGGCTGGGCGTGGGAGTTGATACCGCACTTGCCAGCATCTCCACAGAAACAAGCCTAATCATACTCTGTGTCAGCACAATCATATTCACAATAATAGCGTTCAGCATTTTCTTCCTGGGCGATCGCTTGGCCAGGAGTAAAGGGCTAATCGATATGACTACGGCTTATTGAGGGATACAATCATGAAATCCAAAGGGGACACAGAAAAACAAGCAATTCTCAGAAATAAGGCAACTGAGGAAATAAATGAAAATTTGAGGGAGAATTATATTTCAAAAATATCATCTGCCATTAAGCCAAACTCGAAGATTTTAGATATCGGCTGTGGAACCGGCCACATAATTCAAAATCTGGCAATGCATTATAAAAAATGCACCTTCGTTGGGCTTGATATTTCATCTGCAATGCTCAAAATTGCCAATAACAATTATTCTGAATCAAACACCATTTTTGTTGAAGGGGATGGATTAATACTTCCTTTTCCAAACAATAGTTTTGATATTGTAACTGCAAGGCTAGCAGATTTCTCTCCAGAAGAAGTTTATCGAATTTTGAAACCTAATGGTATTTTCTTTGAATATGGCTTAGGTCCATATGCGAATATAGAAATCGCCGAGTATTTTATTGATAGGATTGAACCGAATAGTTTTTTCATACCCGAATCTTCGAGCTCATGGAAGGAAGAAGCTTCTCTAAAAATAAAAGACACTGGCTTAACTATCGAGAGCATGGAAGATTTCATAGAAATGACACTATATGAGAATGAAGAGGAACTAATGGACCTTATTGAAATGGTGCCGCTTCTTAGAGATTTCGATAGAGGTCAAGATAAAAAAAGTGTCAGCGAACTTGCTGAGAAATACAGAGAAAAAGAAAGCATCAAAATCACCTGGCATTATTATATTTTAAAGGCCACCCGTTTGATTCAATGAGGTTTTATCAGGGTTCTGATTCTTCGTCAAACTCCGCAAACTCTCCCATTTGCTCCATAATGTCCTGCCGCGTTTCCCGGATAGTCGGGCGGAACTGTCTGGCAACTTCCAATTCTGATAAATCTATCTCGGATTTGACGATACCTTCAATGAACGGCTTTCCGCCAGCCTGGACATTTCCCCTTGGCCCTATTACCTGGCTGCCGCCCCAGAATGTCATGTTCTGTTCTGTGCCAATGAGGTTCGAGTAAGCAATAAATGTTGTGTTTTCAATTGCCCTGGCCAGCAAAATTTTCTCGAAGTATTCCCGGGTCACAGAAGGTGAGGCACTGATGCATACTATGATGTCTGCGCCTTCAAGGGCATAGACCTTGGAAATCTCAGGAAAGAAAATATCAAAACAAATTTCCAACCCCATTTTACCTACTGGTGTGTCAAAAATCGGCATCTTATTGCCCCTGGCGAAGTATAGTTCTTCTTCAAACGGTCCAAAATTGGCCAGCACCATTTTTCTGTATGTTTCCGGTGGTGCATCCGGTTCCACTACAAGGGCGGAATTGAAAAGTAAGCCAGTATGCTCCGGATCTTTCTCAGGCATCCCAACAACCAGCCAGCGTTCATTGTCCTTTGCCAGTTCTGTGAGCTTTTGAACCGATGGGCCGTCAAGGTCTTCTGCCATGTCATTAAAGCGGTCTCGCAGAGTATAGCCAGTTAGAAACATTTCCGGGAATACTAAAATCTCGGCATCTGTGCTTTTAATGGCACGCTCAATAATCTCCAGGTTATGCGCTTTATCTCCCAATTTCGGCTGCATCTGGACCAGGGCAATTCTTGACATGGGCACATGATGGAAATTCTGCCTAATATTGATTTCCACAATATTTGAAATGTAGTGGGCCTTAGGTTGCATTGGATTTGACCCGCCCCAGAAGTTAGATTTCCCCCCACCTAGCTCCTGCGCTGCCAATTACTTCTTTTTAGACCGAACTGCGCTGGGTCGCTCCTCCCGCGTCAAACTAAGGTTTGACAAAATAGATTCGCTCTAAAAAATATAGCCAGCGAATCTAAAAAAAGAAGTATAGGGCTAAACAAGAAAAACTCGGGCGAC
>JAUWNU010000109.1 GCA_030612505.1 Methanomassiliicoccales archaeon | reverse complement strand
CTCGCTTTCTTTGTCCCTTTTTTCACAAACTGGTGTAGGAATTCACACTCCTCTTTTTTTAGTTTTATTTTTATCATGTGGAGGTATATGGAAACCAAATATATAAACGTAACTAAATTAAGTTGTCACGACAGTAGTTTGTTCTACAAGACCGAAATTGTTGAGTTTTACATACTGGTGTACTGTTTCGTTTTCTGAATCACTTTCTAAATTATTCCATCCTAATGGAAAGTCCTCTATTGTTAGCAGCAGGTCCTCTGCCAGTTTATCACAAAATGTTGATTGTGTGCTATCATAAGGAAAATAATCAGAATCATTTGGCTCTCCATCACCATCTATATCCGAGTCTGAATTGTCCCCAGTTCCGTCTCCATCTGTATCAGTTGTTTCATCTGGATTGGTGGGGAATTCGTCTGTTGCATTAGGCTCTCCATCCCCATCTATATCGGGGTCTGAATTATCACCAATGCCATCCCCATCCGTATCAGTGTCCTCATTTGGATCGTTTGGAAAATCATCATTTACATCCCAGACACCATCCCCATCTGTGTCGGCTACGCCGTTTGTACCTATCAGGAATAAACCGGCCATGATAATTGCAAAAACAACAATAATTACAAACACTATTTTAAGGGGGTCTTGTTTTTTCTGAGTCTGGCTATAAGGCGGTGGCGGTGATGGTGGAGCAATAAATTGATTTGATTGAACTGGATTTTGATACAACTGGCACACATCACAATACCATTGATTTTGTTGTTCCACATAATTCATTGGATTTCCACATTTTGGGCATGATGTCAATTTCTTCCTCCGCATCCTTGATATAATCCTGACTATATGGAATTTTTGTTGAAAAAATTAATCAATCAAAAAACTCCGCCGGAACCATATTCCCCAAATTAAGCCTCAATTCAGGATCCAGTGCCCTTTTCACCTGGGCAATTTCCCTCAACCCAGCTTCTCCGTACATCAGTTCAAGATAAGCCACATTTTTTCCATCCACTGGCAGAGTTTTCTTCCCAACGCCATGTTCTCCGGAGATTGTGCCGCCAAGGCCAATCGCATGTCGAGCGAGCTCCAAATAAAGCTGTTTTGCGGCGGTTCTTTCTTCCTCACTTGCCGTGATAAAATTAAAATGCACGTGGCAGTCGCCAATATGCCCGAAAATTACATAGTGTGTGCCGTCCCTTGGAAATTGAGATTTGAAACGCTGGCCTATTTCTCGATACATATCCATCATACCATAAAATTTATCAACTGGCACAACAAAATCTGTGCCTAATTTATAGCTGTCATGCTGCCGCAAGTAGGCGTTTATGCCGTCTGGGAGTGAATGTCTAAATTCCTTCAGATCCCGCTGATTGGCAAAGGTATGGGCGCACCAATCTTCAATGGCATTATGCTTAGCTAGCATATTGGAAATCTTATCCATTATTTCCATTGAATCTCCTTTGATTGCAGCAAAAACTGCGGCTCTTAGGCCTTCCCGAAGTTCTGGATACTCATCCCTTAGAAAATTAAGCGAGTTTGAATCCATATACTCTATGGCCAACACTCCCTTTCCACGCAATAGCCGAAGCTCATTCACGTAGGCAAAAGCATTATCTTCCGAGTTGAAAAACCCTAAATCAGAAACAGGTTGACTTATCATTCTGTGAAGTTTAATTGTTATTTCTGAAATAATGCCTAAAATTCCTTCCGAGCCAATGAACAGGTCAATTAAATCCATCCCTGGCTTGGAATAAATTCCTGCGGAATTTTTAATATCTGGCATATGATAATTTGGAATATTTATATTATAATTTTTTCCAGCTTCCGAGGTAAATTCAAGTTTATCATCAATGGTAAAAATGTTGCCCCTCTGAATGTTCAGTATTTCTCCATCTGCCAGCACGATTCTAAGCCCCTGAATCCAGTTCCTTGTGGGGCCGAAATTGAAGCATCTGGCACCAGAGGCATTTGTTGCCACTGTACCACCAATGCTGGCAGAAGTTTCCGTAGGGTCTGGAGGATATATCCATCCCGGTGGAAGCGCAGTTGCAAGCTCTGATAAAGAAATTCCTGGGGCTATGTGGGCCAGTCCTTTTTCCTCATCAAGGAATATTCGAAGTTTGCCTGCCAAACCTTTCTGGCTAATTTCTTCACAGTCAGGCTTCGGACTTGCCTGAATCATTTTTTCCGTGGAAATGACAATCCCGCCATGTATGGGAACCCGGGAGCCAGTTATTCCGGTTCCTGCTCCAGAGGTTGTGACTCTGCCCCGTGTTGTGGCTAAAATTTCTGCAAGCTCTTGCTCAGATTCAGGATAGTAAATTGCATCAATGCTTTCAGCTTCAGCTGCGAAAGCATTTGATTCATCTGAAAGATACTGGCTTATTGTGTTGATATCCTTTTTTACGTCCATTGAGAAGGTGAATCTCGCAAGACCATTTAATTGTGGCGGAAGGCACGGATTATAGCAAGGAAATACCGCCATATACCGTACATATGTAAGCATAGAAAATCAAAGTCTGCTAGACTTTGATAATTAGGTGTATGGCCTATACAGGTAAACATACAGCCATAAAGGAACTGGCAACTTTCCTATTAATCCAGAAACGCCAGCTCCTTTAGAGGCTGGTAGTTTACGCCAAACGTTCAACATCATCAGTCTTGAATGACCTGTCAAGTCTCATGAAGTCCCAGGTGCTTTGCTTCATTATTGGTTTATCTTTTACAATAAGATTTGCCAGATTTGCGCCAATTCCAGGGCCCATCATAAAACCCTGGCCGCACATTCCTATGCACAGGTAAAATCCATCAACTTTACATTTTCCAACAATTGGCACGCCGTCCGGCGTCATTGGGTACAATCCTCGCCATAGTCTGCGAATAGTCAGGCCTTTCATTCTGGGAATCAGGTCAACCAACCTTCGAGCAAGAATTGGCATGAACTCCGAAGTTGCTCGCTTGTCCTCGCCTATAATTGGGTCTATTGGAGTATAGCAGAAAATAATCTGGCCGCTTTCAACCTGACCGAAGTAGAAATTCTTCGTTTTCCCCTCTGGGCCTGGTCGAATATCAACCACCAGTGGGTCAAGGAATCGCTTCACAGGAGAAGTAATGCCAGCTTCATGGCTATCTGGAACAATCGGAATGTTCAGGCCTGCCATCTTGCAGATTTGAGTGCCCTTTGCACCTGCTGCGTTCAATACTGCAGGAGCGGAGTATTCGCCCTTATTGGTTTTCACACCGGTGACGGCATTTCCTTCCATTGCCAGTTCCTGAACTCCTTCTCTAAATTTAAATTCAACTCCAAGTTTACGCGCCTCATGGGTGAAGGATTCTATTGCCATTAGCGGAGAAACTTGCCCATCTTCAGGTGAATATGTGCCGCCTAATAACCCATTACGATTTATGCCTGGCACTACTTTTGCCAGTTCATCGTCGCCAATCCAGTCAATGTTAAGTTCATGGCGTTTTTGAATCGGCAGAATTGCCTGCATCATTGCCGCATCCTGCTCGCGGTAAATTGGGAAGCAGTAGCCGCCCTCTTTCCAGCCAATATCTGTGCCAGTATTTTCTTTCCATGTGGAAAATATTTTCAAACTCTCCTGGCAGATTTTGATTTTTGCAGGGTCCGAATGTGTTGCACGAACTCCGCCAATGGCAGCCTTATTTTCCCCCTGGCCTGCAGATGCATTTTTCTCAATAACAAGAACTTTCATCCCCTCTTTTGCAAGGAAGTAGGCTGTTGGCACGCCAACAGAGCCAGCGCCGATAATTATTGCGTCATAATCCTGGCTCATTCACTGTTACCTCCTTTCAGGAAAGCAGAAATTGGAACTTCAAATGTGAACGGCCTTTCAACATGAGGCTCTATCTCAGTGTCCCTTCCAAGTTCCTGGCGGAATAATCGCAGAGCAAGTTCATTGCATGTTTTGGCGCCGCAGGGTCCCATTCCAACCCGCAAAGCTGCCTTCAGGGCATTGAAATCACTGCATCCAGTATCTCTGATATACTGGATTATTTCGCCTTTGGTTACGCGCTCGCATCTGCACACTATTGTGTCCCAGTCATCATCTTGGGATGCAGATGAACCCGCGACTTTCGCTGCTGGCTCATAAATGTGAATACCAGCAACTTGCTCGGCTTCTTCCATGGGAACTTCCAAAAGCATGAGCTGGCGCCGATTTTGCCATTTTGAATCTTTAATGGCAATGATTCTTCCCTGTCCAATATCATCACCTTCAAAGCCAGTGGTTTTTACAATCTGGCCAGGCTTGACAGTACCCTGAGGCATCTCCCATGGCAGCGTAACAAGGGCCAGTTTCCCCTGGGAATCATAATTCCTGTCAACAAGTGTGATTGCAAGCCCTGGGCAAATGACAACACAACGCGTGCAGCCGATACATTCATCAGTAAATTGCGGCACACCAGTCAGCTTTCCATCATGGGTTCTTATTGAATTTTTCGGGCATACTGCGGTACATGGATTGCAGGGAATCTCCTGGGCGCAGCGTATTATTGGATAGATTTTTGCCTCATCCTTCTTCCAGGCACTCAGCTCATACATGGGCCCAGGTTTTGCCCGGAGCATGTCCAGCATTTCGTACCATTCATTGGGAACCTCAGTATCATGCCCGAAATCCTGGAGCATTTTCCTGCCAGTTATACGACCTGAAAATATTGCGGCTGATGCCTCGGCAATTACATCTGCGTCGCCGGCTGCATAGGCACTGAATCCGAATTGCTTTGCCTTCTCAAGAAGCTCGTCCACAGGGGCAAGGCCAACCGCTACAAGCAGAGTATCGCAGTCAAAGCTCTGTTCTGTGCCTGGCTGTGCTATGAAGGTATTATCGATTGCCGCTATTGTCACCTTTTCAAGTTTTCCGTTGCCTTCGGCCTTCAAAATTGTATGGGATGTCCAGACTGGAATTCCTAATCTTTTAATTTTATCCAGATGAACCTTGTACCCACCACATTGTGGCAATGCCTCGACAATGCCCAGTACCTCGATGCCTGCCTGAAGTGCATGATAGGCCGCAATAAGTCCAACATTACCTCCGCCAACAATGAAGAGTCGATTACTAGCTCTAATCATATCTCGATTAACAAGGGTCTGAAATGCTCCGCCGCCATAAACACCTGGAAGATCGCAGCCCGGGAAAGCTAAATTTTTCTCTCTCGCGCCGGCAGTGACTAAAAAATGCTTTGGCCTGACAAGATGATATACACCAGCTTTCACAATCCCCACAAGGCCGTCTGAGAAAACGCCAACAACCGGTGAGTCTAACCATATTTCGGTATTGGCCAGTTCTTCAACTTCTTCTGCCAGCAAAGTGCCGATATCCATGCCTCGCATTCCTGCATGGCAGTCCCGGATAGAGCCAAAGAAGTTGTGCGTCTGCAAGCCCAATTTGCCGCCCAGTTCCAGCTTGTCATCTGCGATTATTACCTTCAAATCGCCTGCGGATAGCTCTGGCTCCAGACTGTTAGCCAAAGCCAGCTCCACAGCAGCAGAAAGTCCCGCAGGTCCAGCGCCAACAATCAGCACATCAGTTTCCACAATAGGAATCGCAGATGCCGGCACAATATCATCGTCTGCTGGAAGTTCTGGCAAGCCATCTAATTCCTCAACATTCATGCCCTCCTTCACGGCAGTTATGCATGCCTTTTTTGGAAGACCATCCACCAGCACCAGGCATTGGGCGCATTGCCCATTTGCACAGAATATGCCCTGTGGCGTGCCGTCCTTATGATGTTTATTGAAGATGGCGACCCCGTTCGCCATCATGGCGCTGGATATCATTTCTTCCGGTCTAGCTTTGTAACTTTTTTCATTAAATGTGAATGTTACTGTTGCCTCTGAATCCGCCGATATTATGGGATGTTTGGAGATTCGATTATCGATCCTTTTTGACTGGCTGTCAGTCGTTTTCGACTGTATATCAGTCATATTGAACCTCCTTTAGATTGCCAGCTAAAAAGCTGAAAACATCTTGAACTTCAATAGCACTCTGGCACCAGCCGCTTTTTAATGCATCAAGGTGTGCTGTGCATCTTGTGGAACTTGAAATGAGAATGCTTGTTCCGGCCTCTTCGACTTTTTGCAAAAGCAAAGCGCCCTTCTCCCTGGAACCGGAGTCAACAGATCGCCAGCCAGTGTCCCCGCATTCGCCGTCAATTTTTACAATTTTCAGGCCTGGAACTTGACTCAGTAAATCCAAACAATGACGGTCAAAATCACCGCCATCGGCACAGGATTTGTGATACGCAATGGTAATATCCAGATTATCAAATTCCAGCTTGCCAGCTAAAAGTTCTGGCAAGGAAACGATGTTCATATCTGGATAATTTTCCTTGAATGCCACCCATGTTTTTGGAGTTGGAATTATCAGGCCTTTAGAATCACTGGCCTGCTGTATTATTGAAGCCGAGTATTGCTGATAAAGAGAATTCATGCCCCATTCCTTGAGGCTATTGCCAGATATATGAATTCCCGGTGCAGGTTTGTACTCAATGCCTGCGTATTCTAGAAGTCGCTGAATAGAATTCATGATTTCTGGCCTCTCAAAGCCCTGGGCAATAAACACTGGCTCTGACATTGCCAGGCAGCCCATTCCCAATAGATATTTGCCATTGGGATTTGTTTCAAAGGCCAAGTCTGGCTGTGCCATAAGTATCTGGGCGGCGTTCAGTGCCCGGCCCATTGTTGCCTTTATGTCTGGAATCTTGCCAACATTTGATTGGAATGGCTTCAAATTAGCTGAGAATGAAATGCTGGCTTCATCATCTGCATAGGCAACTCTATCTGAATCAATGCCAATATTTTCAAGTATATTTTTGCAGGATTCCACAATATCTGGCCCCATCCATGGTCCAGGCAGATAATGGCACTCATCATCCTGGCAGCCCACAATAGCAACTGCCTTTGCTCCGGCGGCTAGTGCTTCCAGGATAAGGGCTGGTGATGCTCTTCTTGTGCACTGAAGTTTTATTTCTCCCGGTTCCGTGGAAATGCCAGCATCAAAATCATGCCAGATACAGGAGAATTTAACAATTTTATCAGGGGATTCTTTCACCGCCTCATGAACCCTGGGGAATAAATCAGAATTATCAACATAGCCAATTTCCATGGCTCCAGTTGGGCAGATACCAGCACAGGCACCACAGCCTCTGCATGCCGAAGAATCTACATGGGCATGAGCATTCCCTTCTGTATCAAAGACCGTGCGAATTGCCTGATATGGGCATGAATCCTCACATCTGCCGCAGGCAATGCACAATTTTTCATCAACACTGGCAAGCAGAGGTTCGATTGTAACTGCTAATTTTTCACTGTCAATGACGATCTTCCAGTCCTGATTGGCACTGCCTGCAATATCATAAGGAACTTTGGCCAGTGCCGACTCCTTAGTATCATCAATGGTAATCACAGCGTTTCGATAATCACATACCGATAAACACACAGAACAAACACTACAACTGCCGCATCTTCGGCAGCGATTAGCCAGGGCCAGTGCATCTGCTTCACTGATACCCATCTCCACCTCATCAAAGGTTGTCTGGCGATTTTCTGTTGGGATACACTCGACACTGATTTTGCCTTGACATTCTGGCATTAATGCTTCCACAATGAGCATTTCCTTTGATTCCTGAGCGCCAAATTTACCTTCCTGGCCAAGCAGAAATTTAATGACACCATTTGCTGCACCATGGCCGCTGCCTATTGCATCGACTATTGT
>JAUWNU010000081.1 GCA_030612505.1 Methanomassiliicoccales archaeon | reverse complement strand
CCAATGAAGTCTAATTCCTCGCTCACTACTGCATCCCTTATTGCATCCATATTATCCCATCCCGTCGGGCTTTGCCCCGTTTTTGGTTGGTTCATCTACTCCGCCCAGGTCAACTTTCATAACTAAATTTGATATGCCTTTCTTCTGCATTGTGATGCCTATGATATTATCCGCTTCCTTGAGGGTCACTTTCCTCAGGCTGATTTGCAGGAACTGTGCGCGTTCCGAGTTCCGTTTCACCATCTTTGCCACGCTCTCTGCGTTTATGGCGTCAAGGTTCTGGTCCACCTCATCCAGCATATAAAACGGTGAGGGGTCATGCCTCTGGATTGCGAATATTAATGCCATTGAGACCACGCCCTTTTCGCCGCCAGAGAGTGCTTCCAACCTGTGAACCTTCTTTCCAGGTGGTCTGGCATTGATTAGCAGCCCTGCTGAGAAAGGGTCATCAGGATTTTCCAGAACAAGTTCTGCCTCTCCGCCATCGGAGAGGCTTGCATAAACATCCTTGAATTGCTCATTGACTGCGGTATAGACCTTTAGCAAGCCAAGCTTTTTCTTCTCATTGAGTTCATCAACAAGCTTCATGAGGCGCTTTCTCTGGTCCCTGAGGTGTTTGAGCTCTTCGCTGAGGTCATCATGGCGTTTCTGCTGTTCCTCGTATGCGTCCAAAGCCCGTAAATTAACATTTCCCAGTGATTCCATTGCTGCTTCTGCGACCTTGATGGTCTTGTTCAGGGTCTCGCTGCTTGGCAGTTTCTTCATGTCCTTGATATTCAGCTCTTTAACAAGTTCTTCGGCATCTGCCAGGTGCTTGCTGGCATTCTCCAGCTCTATCTTCAGGCCGCGAATGAAATCACTTTTTGCCTCCATTGTATGGGCAACTTTGTCAATGTTGGCTTCCATTTCTGTTTTTGCCTTGTAAACATCATCACGCTTTTTCCGGATTGTTGCCAGTTCCTTGCCCATTGAATCTTCAATTTTTTGCATGGCCTTTAGTTCTGTTTCATGTGTTGCCAAATCTTTCTCTTTATCCTTGATATTCTTTTCATTATACATAATTTTACTATCAAATGTCTTCAAATAATCATCAAGTTCTTTTTTCCTGTCCCCAAGAATGTTAGCCCTGTCCTGGAAACCACGCAATGACGCTGAGAGTTCTGCGTCTTCTCTGGTGAGCTGACCAATCTTGCTCTGCAATTCTTTCATGGCCTTTCCAATACCCCTTGAAGCATTGTCCAGCAGCTCTTTCTCCTTGGTCTGTTTCTTACTGTTCAAGTCCTCAAGTTCAGTGGAGAATTTTTCTAAATCTGCCTGTGCTTTCTCTTTCAGCTTTATGACATCAGCCAGCTCTTTCTCCATGTCCTTCTGGCCTTTTTTCAGTTTGTCCAGGCTTGCCTTGAATTCCTTTTTCTGGGTTTCAAGAGTATCAACAATTGGTGAGCCAGATGTGTCTGAAAGTCCAGCTTCCTTCACCTGCTTTTCCAGTTCAAGGGATTGTTCTTTCACGCTTGTTAATTTATCAGCCAGCTTATCTGCATTCTGGGTTGCTTTTCTCAGGTTCTCGGCAACAATATCAAGTTGGCCACGGTCTGCTGTGCCCAGCTTCATGAGGCTGCGCTCTTTCATGCCGCCTATCATTGCTCCAGAGGCCTCTACCAACTCGCCGTCCAGCGTAACCAATCGTACACCGCCCATGCGTTCCCTGGCCTCTTCCAGATTATTTACTACAACTGTATCGCCCAGCACATAACCGAATGCGTCGCGATACTTATCATCAAATTTAACAAGGTCAATGGCAAAACCCAATGAACCTTTAACTGCCAGCATGGCCTTTCCCCTTGGCCGCTGTGGAAGCATTTTGTTAAGGGGCAGGAACATTGCCCTGCCTGCCTTTTCCGTTTTAAGGAATTTGATTGCCTTTTCGGCGCTGGCATCATCATTTACAATAATGGCCTGCATGCGCCCGCCGGCTGTTGTGGATAATGCTGTCTCATACTTTTTATCCAGGTTCACCAGTTCGGCAACAGTACCGTGGATGCCCTTTAGTTCGCCTTTATCTCTTGCTTCGATGATAACGTTCACCGCATTACTGTATCCCCGTTCAACAGATTTTGCAGCATCGGTTTCTGCCTTTAGCTGATTGTAATCACGTGTAAGGCTCTTTATGGCCCCCTCCAGTTCCATTGATTGTCTGGTGAGCTCTTCTTCTTCCTTTCGCTTGGCAAAGAACTTTTTCTGCAGGTCTTCAAGATACTTGCCAGACTTCTTTCCGTCACTCTTGAGCTCCTTGAGCCGCCAGTCTGCGTCTTTTAAATGAAACTCTATGCCCTTTGCCTTTTCCTCAAGGCCGTTCATGTTTTCTTCAAGTCTGGATTCTTTATCTTCCAGCCTATCATTCTCAACAGCCAGGGTTCTAACCTTTTCATCCAGCTCATCAACTCGCTTCTTGAGGCTCATGACCTCTTTCTGCAGTGGGCTGGAATCTGAGCCTGCAAGCTTCTTTTCCGCTGCATCAAATTCCTTTCTTGCTTTATCAAGTTCCGAGCTGGCTACTTTGTACTTCTTCTGGGCATCAGCCTTCTCGACCTTCAGGGATTCAATATCTTTCTCAAGCTTCTTGATATCGCCTATGCGCTGTTTCTTCTGGCCTTTTACCTCGTCAATTGTTAATTTTGAATTTTCAATGGAATCTTGGCATCTGGCAACCTCAACTTTTAGATTATCAAGGTTCTTACGCAATTCTGCTGCTTCAGCCGAACTCTTATCTTCAATTTCCTTCTCGGCAGCCTCGAGCTCTTCAATTATGCCAGTGAGCTTCTCTTTCATGCTGCTTTTGTTCTCGCCCAACTTGGCAATATCAGCATCACGCTTTGCAACCTCACTCTGAAGCCCAGTTATCTCATTTTCAAGGCTTTCCTTCCGTTTATACTCCAGCTGGGCCTTGGCCAATTCTAATTTTTCCTTCTGTTCCCGGTATTTTAGAGCGCCAGTCCTGTCCTTTTCCAGCTGCTTTATCTGATTTCTTAATTCTCCAAGAATAATGCCAATGCGGTCTAAATTATCTTCAGCTTCAGCTTTGTCTTTCTCAGCGGACTCAATGTCTGCATCAAAACGGCTTATACCAGCTATGTCATCGAGAATTCCACGGCGTTCTTTTGCTCCCATCTCCACTATTCGTGTAATATCACCTTGCTGGACAAGATTGTAGCCGTCTGCGGATATTTTGGCATGGGAAAGTATGGAATCGAAGTCCCCCAAAGACGACCTCTTCTCATTAACATAGAAACTGCTGGTATACTCTGCCTTTGCAGTTCTGTTGCGCTTTACATGCCTGGTTAGTTTTACTATATCATTGTCGATTGGCAATAACCGGTCCTTATTGTCAAAGACCAGGGAAACTCTAGTAAACTGTGATGGCGAACCGTCTTTCCCACCATTGAAAATTAGGTCAGTGAGCCTGCCGGCCCGGATTGCCTTGGAACTTCGTGGCCCCAGAACAAAAAGAATAGCATCTGAAAGATTGGATTTACCAGAGCCATTTGGTCCAGTGATAGCTGTATAACCTTCGATAAGGGGCACATTCATCTTGCCCTTGAATGACTTGAAATTATCCATCTGGATTTCTTTTAGATACATTCGCTTCACCTTTGTACCTAACTTTGACTATTGACATTTTTTTACAATGTCAAAGTTTGGTGTTTCACAAATTTGAGCTCAAATTTGCATTAGAAACGAATGGACTCGGTGCATCTACTCTGGACTTATATGTATCACAAGCAGTGCTTACGCATCCCATCCGCTGTGGTCAGACTATCTGTCAGACAGAACCTATATATATTCACATGTATATAAATACATCGGTTTATATAATTAAAGACTGGACTTTTCGCAAATGACCTAGAAAATACGACAAAAATATCCTGTCTGACAAAATATACAAAATACTAAATTGTTAATTCCATTATTGATATGTCTGGCCAACCTGCCAATAACTATTATATACCCCTCCAAATATCGGGGTGAAACATACCCGAGGTGCTATAGTATGGAAGAGTCCCTGTGCAACGTAGAATTTCTTAAAGGCCCCAAGGTCTTCATAGCCAGAGTTCAGAGCGATCTAGGCGGAATGAGAGAATACAGAAGCGAATCATTCGAAGAGGTCCTTGAGCAGATAATCATAGACCTTCAGGAAGAGTTTGAAACGTCTTCTGTTCAACATTAAATATAAATCATCTGAACATTCTCAGAATTAGGCTATATGTAAGTGTGAAGCTTCAACCTTCATTCCTTACTGGCTAGTATACTAATTTACCATTTTCCATTATTGGAACTTCAGTGCCATCCTTGTACTTTGCAACTATGGTTGGCAGTTTAATGAGGCCATCTAGATGTATCATGGCCTTTGCATCATCATCATAGTTTGCCCCTATTGCTATATGGCAGGTTGAAAAGACTTTCTCATCCTCCAGCATATTGCCTACTATCTCAGCCTTCCGATTCAGACCGATGCCCAGCTCCCCTATGTTTCTGGCATTCTTTGCATATTCATTGCCTGCCATGGGGTCTAATTTTCCATCTTTCACCATCTCAAGGGCATTGTCCCTGCCGAACTGAAGCGTTTTTTCAAGTCTGGCTGCCTCTTCTCCGCCTTCAAGATCTGTGACAAAATTATCTTTCACATGGGCCATTATTGGCTGGTTGATAATCAAATCGCCCTGTTCCAGCGATATAGAACCGTCAAAGGTGATTATGCCATTTGAGCTGCCTAATGCTGGTGAGACATAAACTTCGCCTGCTGGTAAATTCCCCCCGGTGCCAGGAACTCTAAAATCCCCATCATCTGATTCAGCCAATCGATTAATTAGCCCTATAGTTATGTCTGTACCCACATCGGTTGTAACTCGAACGCTGATGGCTTTGTCTAGTATGGCCTTTATCTCGGCGCATTCCATCCTCAATTTGGCATAGTCAATGGGCACGGTCTTTTTAAACATCTCAGCAGTAACACTGGGCGACCAGAAGCATTTCATTCTTTTACCTCTGAAAAGATAGTCAAAAATATGGTCATACTCTTTCTCGCCAAGCTTGTAATTTTCCTTGATTCCTGCTTCATCTTTTCCCAGCTTCTCTGCGCTTAATGAGATGCAGATGTCCGGGTTGGCCTTGATTGCTCCTATGACTGATTTCTCAGCAAAATCCAGCTGTGTCTTGTAAGGCTGTACCATGATGGTTGGTTTGCCGCCGAACTCCAGAATGGCATCATACATTGCCAGTGATATGGAATATACATTGCTCTCCGGGTTGGTTATGATAAGGGCTGTCTCGCTATCCTTCACACCCAGCACACTTTCTGCTGCGGTTCTTGCGGCCTCTTTTAACTCTTTGTCAATCTTCACTTCAATGTCTGAAATATTTGAGCTGGCATCCATTTTTTCACCATGCCCTAATGTGTTTAACTGAATATTAATTTATCTGGGTTGGGTGGCTATTCTCTGGAAAAACTATATTATATTTGAGAATCATATACCAGGCATAAGGTGGTTTCATGGAAAAGGATGAAGATTATGAAAGGATATTATCTTCCTATTATGGCGAGAACCAGGTAGTGGCACTGATAATGCTGAAAATTGATACAAAGGAAGCTGAACGTATAGCCAAATCAGTTTCCAAGTTTGAGATAGTGGAAGAATTATTCATGGTCACAGGCGATGTTGATATCATTCTCAAGGCCAGGTTTGAAAATTACAAGGCATTGAAGACTTTTGTTCTGGATTCACTGCAGATAACTGGCATAAAGGAAACTAAAACCCTAATGGTAGTCACCCCGTTCAAGGAAAACGGCACCATACTTTTCCCTGAATGAGGGTTCCCCACCCTAAAGGATGCTCTGCTTTCGGGCCGATACCCGAAAGCAGCGGTATTAGGGTGTGGCGCATGTTTAATAGTCTGGGAAGTTTTCCACGCAACCGGAGATGCTTTTTCTCCGCATAAGCCAGAAAGGGTTATAGTCAAATACTTAACTTTTGATATTTACGAGAGCGTATTTGACTTTATAGTTGCACACTGGTAAGTTCAAAATACTAAGTGCGCAACTATAATAGCAAGTTTTGATTATACCCCGAAAACGAGGTGTTTCCTAATGGACGCAGAAGAGCAAGTAAATCAGATAATATCCACATTAGACCAGCTGTCAGATGACACATCAGTCCCAAGGAATATCCGCAGGGGCGCCCAGGAGTGCAAGGACCGTTTGAGAAAGAGGTCTGAGGCCCTGGATGTAAGAACTGCTAGTGCAATATTCAAGCTTGATGATATGGCAAATGACCCCAATATTCCACTTCACGGGCGCACGCTCATATGGAATATTATTAGCCAGCTTGAACAAATCAAGTAATATTGCTGGCTTTTACGGTTTTTAATAAGGGCTCCAACCCTAATCATTGTTTATTACTGCTCACCGAGTATAATTTTCTGGAGGCGGAGGTGGGTAATTCCCCTCTTCTCCAATGATGGTGGGTGGTGGTGGGCTGCTCTCAATAGGCTCTGAATAGGTTTCCTCCACCGGAGGTTCCGATATCGGTTCCTCTTCAGCTTTTGCCTTTCCTTTTTTCCTGGCCATCATGACTCCGATTATGGCAATGATCAGTCCAATAAATCCAATTAACAGGGCAATGAAAGCACCAGCATTCATGCCTGCTATTGTTCCATGGGCCAGTTCTCCTGCATCAGAGTCAATTATTACTGTCTGGTAATCAGCGAAGGTCATTGGCTGATTTGGCAATGTCACAGTAATGAGATGCCTGCCGTCCTGGATATTCTCTGGAAGTTGATAGGACAGAATGCCCCAGTCTTCAGTTACCCAGATAGTGTCTATATATTGTCCCATCAAGTTGATCTGAACCATATGGCCGCCAATAATTTCTGAGCCATGCCCAATCTTTGTTATGGTGTAATTTATTTCCAGAATCGCTCCTGGAGCATAGGAACTGCTGAGAACCCGGAATTCTATAATATAACCTTCAAAGACCGCAGCTGTGTCAGAGATTATTTGAACCCCCTCCGATGTGGTGATATAGACGGTCAGTGTTGGTGTAAGCGGGTAATTATCTGATAATCTGTAAATTATACTTCCATTTGCAGGTGTTCCCTGGGCCAATAGTACGCCGAATGGATCAGTAATCCTGTAGGTTGCACTTATCTCTGTGTCGCCTCTCAGAACATAGAGCCAGGTGATATTTTCTCCTGGCAGATAAATGCTCTTTGTGGTGAACAATGCAATCTGGGCATCAGTAATACTTATTCCGCTCAACTCATCGAAGGCTGTAAGCCCATCCGTTGTCAATGCCATTGCCTGAATATATAGCATGCCCTCCCGGTCTTCTGGCAGTGAGATGGTGATAAATCCATTGCCGCCGAATCCCAGGGCTATTGTGTCTGATGACCAGAAGGAATTGCTGCCCATCCTTGCCTCGAAGGATACCTGGGCAGTGCTTATCTCAATACCGTCACTGAGAACCCTGTATGGTATGCTTATGGTTGAACCTGGGCTATAGACGCTCATCTCCTGGTAGAGCATGATTGCAATAACCGGGTCATTGCTAACTGTGAAATCGCTGGTCTCATTGTGCTTTATGTTTCTATTATCATCAAATGTGGCATTCATAACAATGATGTATAGCCCTTCCTCAGCACCGCTGGGAACCTGGTAAACAAAATCTGCTTGCCCATTAGCATCTGTCTGGACGGTCCAGACATCTCCAACTGTAACTCCTTCATACTGCGCCCTTGCCCTTATCTCAACATTGGGAACCATTGCATCAGTTCCGCTGACAGTTGAAAAGAAAGATAAATAAACGGATTCACCTGGCCGGTAGGATGTTCTGTCAGGGTTCACGCTGATATCCAGGCTGCCAACATTGAACCCAACACTGGCATGATCATAATGGTCTGCATTATCTTCTGCATCAATATCAATGTCTCCATTGCTTCCCATGAGTGCATCCCTGGGCACTGTGAAACCAAAGCTTCCCACAGAGCCTGAAAGGTCATCTAGTGTATCTGATTGTGAAGAATAATCATCGTCCACATAATCCATTTCTGTTTCTGCCTCTATATTGATAGGTCCACCATCATGATTGTTCACTGCCCTCCAGAAGAGAGTTCCAGATTGACCGGGAAGGAATGCGCTCTGGCTTAATCTTCCCTCAACTGTAAACTTCTTCAGTTCGAAGGTCATGGAACTGATCAATAATGAGCCCATGTAAACATCAATATGATATGTACCATCATCAATCTCCGGGAAGGTGAATTCACGTAGCCATTCACTGGTTCCTGCTGGAACATTCCATGAAGCACTGGAAATTGCAGTGTGGCTGGAATCGGTGATTTTTACAGTATATGCGTCTTCCAATGAGGTGCTTATGGAAATTTGAACTTCATCGCCCTGGGAGTAAACCCATTTGTCTGGTAGCATATCTATCTCCATGTCAATGACCATGAAAATTCCGGTTCCGATGATGTTCCAGGTATGATTGTAAACCATGATGTAATAAATCCCCTTGAAATCATCTCCAAATCCGATATTGTAGTAATTCCAACTTGTGTCCGTACCATCATAATTGGTTCTCAGGGTATTGTTTCTAATGGGCCATTGCATGTCTGATTCATGATAGAGCAAAACATTGGCAGCATAATCATCACTGTCATAGGGTATGGTGCTATCATAGAATAGCTGGATTTCATAGCCAACCTGTTCCCCCTCTGTGAATACAGTCCTGTTAGATCCAGAATACTGTGGCCAGATGACTGCCCTGTCTGGAAGTTCAACTGTAAAATTATGGAACCCGATTGTCTGGGCAGGAAATGCATCATTGTAGATTGTGACCATGTAAGTTCCAAATTGATTATTGTATTGATTCTCTGGATAGAAATATTCCATATCTAGGCCCAAATAGTCCATGTTGAGATATTCCGTGTCCACGGTTCCTCCATTATGGGTTATGGCGTACCAAACATCGGCATAGTTCCCATCATATGGATTTCCCATCTGGTCAAGGGCCTGGACGTGTACATCAACTCTCTGGTCTTCTGTGAATGTATCTGTAATATCTCCATAATATGCGGTCCAGCAATTTGCTGTCCAGGGAACTGGCTCATATATCTCAAAGGTTGTGCTTACAACTTCCTGGCCTGTGTAATTTACATACATGATATAATCTCCAATATCATGGGTGTTCCATGAACCTTCCCAATCATAACCACTGAACTGACCGAAGCTGTCTGTCTGATAGGATTCATTGAACACCTCTCCAATTCCAGCATATCCGTAGATTACCACATCAACCCATTGATTTTGTAATGGTAAACCATCATCCAATACAGTCACATCAAAGTAAATATCATCATTGGGTTCGAAATAGTCCTGAATATTACCATTCCAACCATCCATCAGGGTTATACTTCCGCTGAAGGGCGCGGCAATGACACTGCCAGCCCCTACAAACAATGCGCTTATCATTAACATACTTACAATTACAATTGCTCTCCATTTCATGAATGAACACCTAGTCCTGAATCATAGTGTGATTTATTATAGTTTCTGATTTGGTTAAGAGAAGTGCGGCCACCGGGATTTGAACCCGGGCAGAAAGCTTGGGAAGCTTTCATCATAACCCCTAGATCATAGCCGCATTACAATGTAGAAAATGCTGAAAGTTACCACTTGCCCTTTTTCTTGTCCTTCTTAACCTTCCAGTCATCCGGAACCTTGCCCATGATAACAACCGCTTTCGAATCAGTATTCGAAAGCAGAGGAGTTTCTCCGCCGGCGACTTGAACTGCTTCCGAACCGGCGTTTGAAAGCAGCGCTGCTGGCTGTTGATTAATAATTGTCAATGGCACAAATGGATGTTCCTTTCCTTCAGATTTCAACTCCCTCTGGCGCTGCAATGATAGAATACCGCCAACATATCCGAAGATGACAGTAAGCACATAGGGATAGATAAAGAACTCATAGGTCCACATTGTAGAGACAAATGTTTGAGTATAATATGCCATGAACTCGATGATTGGGCCGAATATTGGAAGGTGTGTGCCCATCCATTCTGCACCCTGGCCAGGGAGTCCGAGAAACCAGTCAATTTCTGTAACAAAATGGTTCATGTATTGCATGAGGAATAGCAGGAAAATAAAGCTCATGGGAGCCAATGCTGCCAGCATTCCGCATCGCGGGTTTCCAGCCTTTCTGCCGCCAACATAGCCAGCAATCATCTGGCCGAAGGGCGGTAGCCAGAACAGCATAATGGAAAGAACAGTAGTGTACCATACACCTGCCCAGAAGCTGTAGATCTTTTTCTCTTTTACAGCCTCAACAGTTTCTTGTTCAACAATATAAGGATGCGGCCCATGGCCTATAGAATAAACACCACTGGCCTGAAGCTGTTTAGTGGTGCTGTCCCTCTTTGATAATTTACTTTTGCGCCCTAACATCCCATCGGGTATTATATATCCTTATGTATATAAAAAACTATTGAATCCATTTCACTCCGAGCTTCGCCATGATGCTCATGGTCAGGTCACATTGACCTAAACCTTCGGAGTGATATCGTCAGAGCTTCCTTCCGTCAGCCCTTCCGATTG
>JAUWNU010000049.1 GCA_030612505.1 Methanomassiliicoccales archaeon | reverse complement strand
TACATTGAGTGAAGAAGTCAGATATTGGATGAACAGAAGAAACAAACAGAAAAAGAAGATTGAATGGAAATTTACAAAACAAAACGCTGACGAAAAATTATCCAAATATTATGTAACATAACTATTCTGTCAAGACACTACAGTATGGAACACTGTATTGATTTTTAACTCAACAAATGAGGCAAACGTCGAATATCAAGCACTTAAGAATGATATTTCATTCTCATATGAAGATATGGGGCTTGGGGATGAATCCATTGGTATTCAGTATCCAACAACATATAAGATAATATTCCGAAAAGATAACGTGTTAGTAACATTAGAATCATACGAAGAATTTACTTATTTTGATTTGGATGATTTAAAAGATTATGCCGAAATAGTTGAAACAAGGATTGGTTAAATTGCCATGAAGAAACACACAAAATGCGACACCCCATAGGGCGCGCCCCTGGTGAATTAAAATCTCGGGATGATAGATTATAGTCCCTCTTTTCTTCTTTTTTATACGGTAACGAAAGGGTTTTATGAACTTTCATTCATTCACTTGCGAACAAAGGGGATAAAAAATGAAGGAAATGTTACAGGCATATGGTGGAGCACTTTTAGGTGGTGGCCTAGTTTTATTCGTTTCTGAACTGAATTTCTCAGGTATATTATTGTTTGTCATTGGCGGATTTATGCTGGCTATAGCTGTTTATTTACATTTAACTGAAAAAACTAAAAAAGAAAAAGAAGCGCAAGAACAAAAAATAAAAAAAGAAGCTGAATCAAAATTATATAAATTATGGCCTTTATTATGGGAAATTGACAGAAATTATTATAGACAAATGCTTTATCGTTTTAATAATCCAGATGATTTTAAAGATTTCGATTTAACCTTATCTGAAATGGCTCTTAAAATGTATAATCTCGGCGATATAACAAAAGAATTATTTGATGAAATTCGTAATATGCATGATAAAACAAATCTTCACTTAACAACAATTGATAATTCCAAGGTAGCAGAAGATGTTATAATAAAAAATTTAAGACCAGTAGTTTATAAAATTGATAATATGATGAAAGATTTAAGAAATACCGCATTTAAAGATTAATGGCATCGAGCAGAGTGGAACGGCCAACGTATTACCAAATTATAATATTCCAACGCCGTAAAACACACATAATGTGACATCCCATAGGGCACGCCCCTCAAACGGCCAACTCGTACATGCCCCGTCTGTAAGGGCGGGGTTGTGGGCCAGAATGGATGATTCTGGCCTGGTGACAGGTTATTCTTTTTCTTTCAAACTTTGGATGCCCCGTCCGTGAGGGCGGGGAGGTGGTCGCCACCGGCATACAGATTGGTATTTTCACGAAAATTAAGCATATAGAAAAAAAGAAAGTCCCGTCTCCAGGATTTGAACCGGGGATCTGCTGATATCGGCTGATAACTGGCCGTAGCCAGTGAACCTACTACAGTCAGCCGCTCGAGCCAGGCTAAGCTAAGACGGGAGTTTGCGTGTGCTTATTTCATCCTATCTGGCCATAAAAACCAACTAGGATAACGCGTCATAAAACCGATTTTGTATAAAAGGTTTTATCATGCCAATAATTTAAATATCCTTCGTAAAATTGTATACTAATAGATTCCGAAGGCTTATTATATAGGGTGATTTACCTACCAACAATGAGAGATTGGTTTTCCGCAAGGACAAAACGGCTTCAAATTTCGGGCATAAGAAAGATGTTCGAGATGGCTGGCCCTGACTCTATTAATTTAGGACTGGGTGAGCTTGACTTCCAGCCTGCAGATGCTGCTATCGAGGCGCTAACCAAGGCAGTTCGAGACGGGCATAATGGATATGGCCCAACCCGTGGGATTCCTGAACTCAGAGAGGCTCTGGCTCAGCGGCTTACAAAATACCGGCCTGATGTTGAGACAGAAAATGTTCTTGTCACTGCCGGAGCAACCCAAGGCCTTCTGGTAACTGCAATGACTCTATTTGATCATGGTGATGAAGTACTTACTCCAGACCCTGGCTTTGTGATTTACCAGCCCCACGTAATCATGTGTGGAGCAATGCCCTTGAGATACCATATGCGGCAGGAAGATAAATTTCAACCAAATTTGGATGAAATTATGGAACTCATAACTCCAAGAACAAAGGCAATCATCCTTAATTCACCAAACAATCCAACATCTGGTATGCTTGAGAAAGATACTCTCAGGGCCATCAGAGAGATTGCCACAGACCATAATCTGGTGGTTATTTCGGATGAAGTTTATGACGAGATTGTCTTCGATGGTGAGCATAATTCGGTCCTTGACGGAGAATATGACAATATTGTTTATGTGAACTCGTTTTCAAAAACATATGCAATGACAGGATGGCGTGTAGGATATCTGGCATCATCAAAATACATGATTGACCAGATCTCGAAAATGCAGTATTACAATATTGCCTGCCCGCCGACACCATTACAGAAAGCAGTACATGCAGCAGTTATTGCGCCGCAGGATGAGCTTTATGAACGCGTTAAAATCCTGAAAAACAGGCGGGACATCATCATCAAACGAATAAATGATATCGAGGGCTTTGAATGCCTCAAGCCCAGAGGAGCGTTCTATGCGTTCCCAACATTTGACCATGACATTTCAGGCGAGGATTTCGCAATGAAACTACTAAAAGCTGGCGTTATTTGTGCGCCTGGCTCGGCATTCGGGAAGAGTGGCGAGAGACATCTAAGATTTTCCTTTGCAAACTCATCGGAGAACATAGAGAGAGGAATGGATATAGTGGAGAAGGTGGCAGCGGAAATACCAAGAAAATCATGATTATTAGAATAATAAATGCAATGTCCCGATTTCGGGGCCAGAGAAGCATTTTTAAACACCAATAAAGGTGATAAAATGACAGAAGAGATAAAGAGATACGAGACGGAAATAGAAGGAAAGAAACTGATTGTAGAGACAGGCAAGATGGGCAAACAGGCCTCAGCTGCCGTGACAGTACAGATAGGAGAGACAGTTGTAATGGTTACAGCCATGATCTCCAAGAACGCAAGGGACATTGATTTTTTCCCGCTTATGGTAGACTATGAGGAAAGATTCTTCGCAGCTGGCCGAATAAAGGGCCCAAGATTTACCAAGAGAGAGGGAAGGCCATCAAATGAGGCCGTTCTCATAGGAAGAATGATAGACAGAGGACTGCGTCCTCTATTCCCACAGAGCATGAGAAATGAGATTCAAGTCATAATCCTGCCACTAGCTCTGGACCACGAAAACAGACCAGACATAGTAGGAATGATAGGAGCATGCATTGCTCTGCACATGTCCGAGATACCTTTCGACGGCCCAATAGGCGGTGTGAGGCTGGGCATGAGCGGCGGGTTCCCAATTATCAACCCAACAATCGAAGAGATGGAGCTTTCAGACCTTCAGCTGGTTGTAATGGGTGATGGTGAAAGAATCTCCATGGTGGAATGCGAGGCTAAAGAATTAGCTGATGAAGATATGGTGAAGGCATTTGATGCTGCTCTGGAAGTATTGGGACCCCTGGCCAAGTTCATTGATGACATTAGAAAAGACATTGGAAAGCCAAAACTCACAGATGACCAGATAACAATGAAAGGCGGCCTTGATGAGGCAGACAATGCCATTGTCGAAGAAATGAAGGCAGCAGCAATGCCGCATCTGGACAAGTTCCTTTTCAATACACCAAAGGGCTCCAAGGGCGAGCGCAAGAAGATATTGAAAGGCCTGGAAGAGCAGCTCATAGAGCAATTCACACCCCGCTTTGTTGAGGAAAAGGGAGATGAGGAAGCAGCAAAGAAGCATGTGAAGAACCTGCTTGGTTCTTTCTTCTTTGATTTCATTGAGTCCGAGGTTACCCGGGCAATTTTAGAGAAGGACCTGAGGGTTGACGGCAGAAAGCTAGACCAGATTAGAACCCTAAAGTCTGAGGTTGGCCTGTTACCAAGAATTCACGGAAGCGGATTATTTGACAGAGGCGAGACCCAGATACTTTCAATTGTTACTCTGGGAGCACCATTCGATGTTCAATCGATTGAAACAATGGAAAGCGATAGCATCAAGAATTACTTCCATCATTACAATTTCCTGCCATACTCTGTTGGTGAAGTGAAATTCCTCAGGGGAGCAAGCAGGCGTGATATTGGACATGGAACACTTGCCGAGAAAGCGCTTGTACCAATGCTGCCGGAACTGGAGGATTTCCCATACACAATCCGCGTGGTCTCGGAGACAATGAGCTCAAATGGCTCATCATCAATGGGTGCTACTTGTGGTTCAACACTTTCATTAATGGATGCTGGTGTGCCAATAAAGAAACCAGTCGGCGGAATTGCCATGGGAATCGCATCAAGCGGTGACAAGTGGAAGATTATTACCGATATTCAGGACCTGGAAGACGGCCCTGGCGGTATGGACTTCAAGTTCACCGGAACAAGAGATGGAATAACAGCTGTCCAGATGGATACAAAGACCCGTGGCCTGAGCAAAGAAATAATTCATGCTACCTTCCCACAGATGAGGAAGGCCTTGAACGAAATAATTGACAGCATTGAAGCAGCAATTCCAGAGCCAAGGAAGGAGCTTAGTCCCCACGCACCGAGAATCATCAGCTTCAAGATAGACCCGGAGAAGATTGGCGACGTTATCGGACCTGGTGGAAAGGGCATCAGAAAATTAACCGATGAATTTGATGTGAAGATTGACATTAATGACGATGGCCTGGTAATGATCACCACCACAAATGCAGAGCATGGTGAAGCAGTTGAGAAGAAGATCAGAGAAATTGTCCGGGAAATTGAAGTTGGCGAAGTCTTTGAGGAGGCCTTAGTGGTAAAAATCATGCCATTCGGTGCCTTTGTGAATTTGACGCCTGGCAAGGATGGTATGCTTCATGTCTCCGAGATAGAATGGGGCCATGTTAAGGAGGTCACAGACCGTGTTAATGAAGGAGATAAGCTGAAAGTCAAGGTCATCAAGATGGAACGCGGTAAAATAGACGTTTCAATGAAGGCACTTCTGCCAAAGCCAGAGGGCTATGTTGAACCGCCAAAACGCCCAAGAAGGGATGACCGTAGAGGCGGCGATCGCAGAAGCAATGACAGGCGCGGAGGCAGCCGTGACAGGTATGACCGCAGGGACAGAAAGCCCCGTGATGACAGCCGCAAGGAAGACAATCAAAACCGTGACGGCTTTGCAGGCGAGCGAAAGGATGAGCGGCTGGAGCAAATAGAAAAGCGTAAAGAAGAGAAGAAGAAAGAACTTCCTCCTGATGAACAACAGAAGGAAGAAGAAGCTTCAAGCCCAGAGAAAACGGAGCCCCAGGAATCCTAGTTGCCTTATAAAGGAAAAACAATGTAGAAGTGTCTTTGGCACTTCTACAATCTTTAATTTTTTATATAGAATTATAGACGTCTAACCAAAGTCATAAACGCCATAATCTCTTTGTTGTGAGATTGCTGGTTACGAGATTACGGAATCTTTGATTGTGATTGCCTGGAGATTGTTCAATCAGGTCGGGTTCTACATTAGTTTTTATTTAGACATCGAACCCAACAATTGTTTCCAGATTATTTTGAGCAGTACGGCATTTGATTTAGCTGAGAATCGTTGCCATGCCGTTGTCGAACGCTCTGCGTTCAACAATCGCCATCTAGACTGCCCAAAATTATCACAGTCGGCGTACCAAGGTCATAAATGAGATTGCCAGTATCATCAGTGCTGCTAAAAATGCCACAGAAAACGGCCCTGTGAAGCCCACTATGACCAGCAATGACAGGTAAAGCATTGTCACCGATAATACCAGCACCATTGCCAGTCTGCCAGTCATGCCCACCAGAAGCCGTTGAATTGTTCCGCTGGTAACTTCTATCATTCCATTTGCATAGTGATTACGGAAATTTATTGATAAGCTGGCTGTTTCAAAATAGGCAATTATCAGCATTACATATATCATTTGAAGATAGAATGGCTCATCTCCAAGAATACTCAGGAAATGCATTCCTCCGATTATTATGCATGACATGCCAATGAGGGTTGGCCGCATATTATTAACAAGGCCCTCCAGGTATCTGGCTGCTTCGCCCTGTGCATCCCTGAAAAATAATGCTGAAAAGGACATGATGAATGCCAGGGCTAGCAGAACTATCTGCTGAATTTCCGGTGCATGACCCGAGTAATAGTTATATGAAATTAATTGCCATGTAACCAGAGCCAGCAGGATAATTGCCGGAAGCAAGGTCATTCCATGAACCCGTTGAATTTTTGTTTCTTCTTTCACCTTCTCCGGGATATTTCCACCCCCTTCAGTGCCTTGGCCAGTGGATCCCTGGTGTCCCAGTCGATTATTCTAGCATAGCGGTTTAATTCAGTAATCAAAATATTCCTCTCTACCCTGAGAATTCTGACAGCCATTTCCTTATTGGCTGAATCTTCCAACATTGGGCTTTCCAGCCTGATTGGCGATGGGGAAAGCACCACAACATCATAGCCCCTGGCGCAGAGGTCCCCGATGGTGGCGATTATTTCTCTGTCTGTTAATGCACTGATTACGATTATCTGGCTCTCCAGCGGGAAATAGCTGGTAACCATCCATCCAACATTCTCAAACGGAAGCAAGCCAATGGGCTTCACATTCAGAAGATGTTCGCTGAGCTTGTAAAACTGGCGCTTGCCAAAGGCTGGATACACTTCATCAATAATGTCCCTGAGAACTATGAGACCTACGCGATTCTTATCTGCCAGTATCTGCTGGCTGATGGTGGATACTGCCCTTACCCCATGCTCCACCACAGAATTCTCTATGAAACCAACATTAGCTTCAATTCGAGCATCAAGTATCAGAGTAACGTCACCCGAGCATTCAGCTTCATACTCATTTGTGATGATTTTGTCGTATCGGGAGGTTGCTTTCCAATTAATTTTCCGCATCTCATCGCCAGGCACATAGTCCCGCATGCCGTAGAACTCGGTTCCAATGCCCACGCGCCGTGATTTAATCATGCCCACCCAGTTACGAGTCTTACGAGGTGCGATTTTTACACCTTTCAGGGGCTCCATTGTGGCAATCACCGAGAACTCACTAGCCTCTTTCACCTTCACTTTAACTTTATGAAGCCTTCCAGAGTCCATAATATTCAGTTCCATATTGTCCAGTAAATAGCGGCCTCGCAGAGGACAATCCAGCTCATAGGTGAATGACTCCTCATCACCCTCATCCAGGCTAATTAAAGCTCGATTATTGCCTTCCTTGAGCTTAACATAATCAGGCAAATTATCCACAATCTCCAGAAGCTCGATTCTGGAGCCAGTATTCTTCACAATTACCTGAACTTTGATGGATTCACCTGCCATTATGCGTGTATCGGATATTTTCCGCTGAACATGGAAACTGGCCGCGGTCTCCTCCATGAACAGCGATAAAACTGCAAGATACAGCACAATAGGCAGGGACAGTGCTACAAATGTGCCATTGGCCAAGAATAGGCCTACTATAATGCAGAAAATCGCCGCTGTGGCAAACCAGAAACCCCTGGGGGAGCGCATTTTTTCTCCTTTTTTAATCTAAGCTCGAGCTTTGGGAACCGGAACTGTGGTCAGCACTTTATTCACAATTACCTCTGTTTTAATTCCTTTAATCCATGGATCTGGCTTCAGGATAAGTCGATGGGCAAGCGCAGAAACTGCCACATCTTTCACATCATCTGGCAGAACAAAATCCCGACTTGATAATGCAGCATTGGCCTGGGAAAGTTTCATCAGCGCCAGCGAACCTCTTGGGCTGGCACCAACTTCCACCTGACCATGATTTCTTGTCTCCTGAACTATGCTCACGATATAGTTCTCAATATCATCATCCAGATGGACCTCCTCTATTGCGGCCTGCATTTCTCGTATCTGGGTGGAATTAGAAACAGGATTGATTGCCACATCATCGGTTTTCCTGGCTCTTCTGCGGCGCAAAATTTCCTTCTCACCGTCCTTGCTTGGGTATCCAATACTCAGGCGCATGAGAAAACGGTCAATTTGAGCCTCTGGCAGCGGATAAGTTCCCTCATATTCTATTGGATTCTGGGTTGCAACCACCATGAACGGCCCAGCAAGCTTATGGGTCTCGCCTTCCAGAGTTACCTGGCATTCCTGCATAGCTTCCAGAAGTGCGCTCTGGGTTTTTGGCGGCGCCCGGTTTATCTCATCCGCTAACAATATATTGGTGAAAATCGGACCCTTGCGCAACTCGAACTGGCTGGTCTGGCGGTTCAGAATGAATGTGCCAGTGATATCTGCTGGCAGCAAGTCCGGGGTGAACTGAACACGCTTATAATCACAACCGATAGCCCTTGAAAATGTGTTAGCCATGAGCGTTTTAGCAAGTCCAGGAAAATCCTCGAACAGCACATGACCATTGGCAAGAAGGGCCAGCATCATCTGGTCTATTACCTCGTCTTTCTCTACGATGGCCTTGGCCACCTCATTCGTTATTTCCTTGCACTTGAGTGCTACTTGGTCTAGTTTCATATTATCTCCTCAATTCTATCAAGTATTACTTCAATCTCAGTCATGAATTTTTTACCGCGCTCTGCGGATTTACCTTTCCCGGCGAACTGGGTATCATCCCAGCCACTGGTTCCTCTTCGATTTTTTATAAGGAACTTTTCCAAAATTTCATCGGCAACAAATTCAGTATCATTATCTTCCAGCTTGGTGATAATTTCATCGGCAGAAATGTCTCTGGTCAATGCTAATTTATTGATTATGTTCTCACACAGGCGCTCGCGCATCAACTGCTGGCTGTAAACATAGCCCACTGAACCGCGCTCAATTGCATCAGTAACCTCAGTAAGCTGGCCTGGATATTCTGTCTGAACATCATTTTTTTCATCAAATGTTCGTTTTTTCTGGATTCCGCGCTTCATCAGATAAAGGGCCAGTACTCCCAAAGCAGTGACAATTGCCAGTGTCAGCAGCCAGCGCATACCGCCGCTGTAATTGGCAAAGAGCAGTATCAGAAGAACAGGCACAGTCGCAAAAAATATGATGGTTATAAGAATAATAATCGCATTGGTAATACTGTCATCTCCCATTAACAAGTACAGAATATCATCCAAGACATGTTTCTTGCCTTCACGTTTTCGCTCCACTGAAATGCTGGACTGGACAATGCTACCTTCCATCTGGCTTGGCCTCCTGACCTTCTGCATTATTTTCATTAGTTTTAATTTCCAACAGCTTACTTTTCATGCCCTCCAGGGCAGACAAAGCTCGTTTACCATCCTCATGGGTCATGTCATGGTCGCTGTATCTAGCCTCCTCGAATATTATGACAAGATCATGAATTAGCTCATCAGGAACTGGCAGAGAGTCTCTCGCTAGCTTTTCAAACTCCCTGGGCGTAAGATGCTCCTCCTCCACAACACCATACTTGGCCATGACCTTGCACATATCAGTGTAACATCGAATAACAGTTGCCCGGGTATCTGAACCACCAGCAAGAGCGTCAATTGTTCTTTGAAGGGTATCTGCAACCTCCTGTGTTTGCAGGTCCATATCAGAATAATCCAGCTTTGTGGAACGATGTTTTGCAAATCTAGCTATGGTAATGAACGCAATAGCCCAGAACGCGAAAAAGAACGCGAAAATGCCGAATGTGGCAATTACCTTGACATAATCCGGGGCGTCTGGCACAGCATTTGGATCAGGGGTGCCTGCTTCCCCACCACCACCCTCTTCAAGGATAATGGATTCTCCACCTCCAGTTATGCTGCTCGCTATATCTTCATAGAAGTAACCGAACCCCACAATGAGCCCGCAAATTGCCAGGGCACCAATCATCTGGTAGAATAGGTTTCTCCACTTCTTCTTATCCTTTGACCGGGTGAACGAAAATCCTCCGATGATAAATGTCAAAATTACGAAACCGAGAAAACCATAGTAAATCCATCTTAAGGCATTGGTAACAGTCTCGCTGGCAGCATAATTAGCACCCTGATCAGAACTGCCAGGAATGAACTCTGGGACATCTTCGCCTCCAAGATACAGATTTTCTAAATTGTAAATTATGTTCCCCAGAGCAAAAACGAACAGCATTAGTAATAGCACGACAAAAAATTTACTGAACTGCTGGCCCCGGGATTCCATCTGCCTAATAATGACTGGATAAATATAAAGGAATATTGGTACGGGTGTTGGTATCCTTTATAATAGTTTTGAAACATTATTTCTTAGGAACTTTCTCCGGGAGTCGAGCTGTATTATTTAGGTACTTTCTCCGGTAACCGATTCCGAGCGTTTGCTAAAGCAAACAACTCTGGGGACTCCAGTTCGCGAACTGTGTTTTCATGTAAATTAATATCCAGTTCGTCTAGAGTTTCGGATTTAACAATCTAGGAAACTCTGCATAGATTGGGAGTCGAGCTGTATTATTTAGGAACTTTCTCCCAATCCGCCAAAAACTTCTCAATTCCAATATCAGTCAGGGGATGCTTGACCATTAGTTGAAGCAGATTCCAGGGAACTGTGGCAATATGTGCGCCTGCTTTTGCCGACTCCAGAACATGAATCGGATTCCTGGTGCTGGCTACGATTATTTCCGTGTCAAATGCGTAATTGAGGTATATTTGCACTATATCGTGAACTATCTGAAGACCATCATGGCCAGTATCGTCTATTCTGCCGACAAATGGGCTCACATAACTTGCCCCGGCCTTGGCTGCCAGAAGTGCCTGGTTGGCAGAGAAAACCAGGGTAACATTGGTGTCTATTCCTCTGGCTGAGAACTCCTTGACTGCTTTCAGTCCCTCGGCGGTCATTGGAACCTTGATGTTTATATTGTCATGGATTTTTGCCAGTTCTCTGCCTTCCTTCACCATTCCTTTGGCATCCAGGCTTATGACCTCTGCGCTGATTGGGCCGTCAACAATGGAGCATATTTCCTCCACAACGTCTCTAAAATTCCGGCCTTCCCTGGCAATTAAGCTGGGGTTTGTTGTTACTCCATCAATGATTCCCCAGTCATTGGCTTCCCTAATTTGCTCAACATTTGCTGTGTCTAAGAATAGTTTCATTTAATCACTTCTTCCTTTTGAGAACGTCATGCGCTCCATCAACTATATCATCAACTGTTAATCCATATTTCTGCATTAGCTCTTCGGATGTGCCAGACTCCCCGAATGAATCAGGAATTCCAACCCTCTTCATTGGCACGTGGGCATTCTCTGCCAGTACAAGGGCAACTGCTGCTCCCATGCCTGTTACAACGCTGTGCTCCTCTGCCGTAACAATGGCTCCAGTTTCCCGGGCTGCTTTTATCAGGGTGCGCTCGTCAAGTGGCTTGATTGTTGAAAGATTGATTACCCTGGCACTGACATTGTGCTTTTCCAGTTCTTCAGCAGCCTCAATACATTTGGCAACCATTATTCCTGTACCAACAAGGGTAACGTCACTTCCGTCCCGCATTGTTGTGGCTTTACCAATCTCGAAGTCCTGGCACTCCTCGGAAGTTGTGCAAACAGGTACATTGGCCCTTCCCAGCCTTATGTAGACCGGGCCTTCATGGTCTGCTGCGGCCAGTACTGCTTTTTCGGTCTCTGGTGCATCCGCCGGAACAATAACTGTCATGTTTGGTAATGCTCTCATTAGCGCGATGTCTTCAATCATCTGATGTGTGGCCCCATCTCCACCAACTGTGATTCCAGCATGTGTCACCACAAGTTTCACATTCAATCGTGGATAGCAAACACTTTGCCGAATTTGATCGTAAACTCTTCCTGTGCCAAAAATTGCAAATGTGCTGGCATATACAACCTTTCCGGTGGTTGCCAGTCCCGCACAGGCACTTATCATGTTCTGCTCTGCAATTCCAAAATTATAATGCCGCTCTGGAAAATGCTTTGCAAACTCTGCTGTCTTCGTGGATGTTGATACGTCAGCAGAGGCAACTACAACGTCCTTGTGGGTGTGCCCCAGGGCAACCAATGCTCTTGCAAATGCAGGTCTCTGCGGTTCAACTGGCCATTTTATTGTGCTCATTCTGCATCACCTCTCTTCGTTCTGTGCTGTTGAATGTGCTCTCGTTGTTCGCTCATTCAAATCCCTCCCCAAGTTCTTTCATTGCCTGGGCATACTGTTTATCATCCGGACACTTTCCGTGGAATCCTACCACGCCTTCCATGAAACTGACGCCTTTACCTTTCACAGTATTGGCGATTATGACCGTAGGAACGCCATTGGTCTCCTTGGCCTTGTGTAATGAATCCAGTAATTCAGGGAAATTATGACCGTTTATCTCAATGACATTCCAGCCAAATGCCTTCCATTTATCAGCAAGTGGCTCGATGCTCATTATTTGACTGGTTGGTCCGTCCAGCTGTAGCTTGTTCCGGTCAACTATTGCTATAAGATTGTCTGTCTTGAAGAATGCCGCAGACATTGCTGCCTCCCAGCACTGGCCGCAATTTAGCTCACCATCGCCCACCATCACATAGGTCATGTATTTTTTCCTGTCAAGCTTTCCTGCAAGAGCCATTCCCAGGCCCATGCTGAGCCCCTGGCCTTCACTGCCAGTTGATGCTTCCACGCCTGGTGTTTTTCTCATATCGGGGTGTCCCTGAAGCCTTGAACCAATTTGTCTGAGAGTTTTGAGTTCTTCCACCGGGAAATAGCCAGTCTCTGCAAGGCAGGCATATAATGCTGGCGCGGCATGGCCTTTGCTGAGAACGAATCTGTCCCGGTCTGGCCATTTAATGTCATCAGGTTTGTGCTCCATAATGTCAAAATATAATGCCACCAGGACGTCTGCTGCGGAAAGAGAGCCACCAGGATGCCCTGAACCTGCATCATAAATCATCTGTATGATATGCCTTCGAATAAGTCTGGCCGTTGTTTCAAGTTCCTCAATTTTCTCATCGGAATAATGTTCTACCATGGCCTCACGCCCCGTATACCAGCCGGGTAAACGATTCACAGTTCTTATCCCTTACTGTGGTAGGGGGCATGTTCCTTCGGTTTGAAGGGAAATATTCTTTGCTCTAGTGCATTTATAATGTACGTTGTGGAACTGGATTCCGCCAATTAAAAAAAACGCATTATTTTTTTCTTAACTTACCCCTGGCCATTGTCAAAGCACATTCTCTGGGTGAGCATAAATCTTCTTTCGATTTATCTAGAACAGATTTTGTGTTTTCGCTGACAATTTTTTCGATCATTTCGAACATCTGTTTCTCATCACCGCCAATATACTCCACATATGAACTTATTAGACCACCTGAATTAGCGACAAAATCTGGCACAACCATGATATCTTTCATAAAGCAGAGATTTTCCACAAAATCGGTAGTGGGAATATTACTGCCTTCAACAATGAGTTTGAATTTCAGCCTATCAATATCAGACAGCCCTATCAGATTTGGCAGAGCTGCAGTAATCAATATATCTGCATCAACATCAAGAATATTATTACAGCATTGAGTACTGGCTGGTTTATAATTGGTTACCGAGCCAGTTTCTTTTTTGACCTTTTCCAATTCATCAAAATCAATCCCATCACTGTTGTAGATAACACCATTGCTGTCTGAAATAGCCACCAAAGTCGCCCCCTCTTCGGAAAGGAATTTTGCTGCAAAACTTCCAACATTACCAAATCCCTCTATAGCAATAGTGGCCTCTTTAAGATCGAGGCCAGCATAGAGTGCCGCAACCTTTGTTGAATGATATATACCGAAGCCAGTGCTTCCCAACTCATGAGGCAAACCGCCCATAGATGCAGGTTTACCGGTACACGCCTTATGGCTTCCGTTGGTCTTGACTATTAATTCCATTTCCTTTTCAGCCATATACATGTCTGGAGCTGCAATATATAATTCTGGGCAAACAATTTTTATGGCCTCTGCAAAGGACCTGACCAAGTCCTCCTTCTTTTCTGGGGATATTTTTTTTGAATCGGCAACTATGCCGGATTTCGCTCCCCCGAATGGCAGATTGGCAAGGGCACATTTCAATGTCATTGCCCTGGCCAATCTTGAAACTTCTTCCAGATTCACTGTTGGAGTCATCCGGATGCCTCCCTTCCCAGGGCCAAATGATGTATTGTCGATTACCACAAATCCAGTCATTCCGACTTTTGCATCGTAGACTGTCAGAACTTTCTCTGGACCAAACTCATCATATTGTATCATGGAACCGTTTCCTCGATTATATTAGTGCAGACACTAGCTATCCAGTACTTTTTTAACTGCATCCTTATCGATATCCATGACCCAAGGAATTCCAGATATTTCAGATGCTTCCTTTGTCAATGCAGCAAGATCATCTCGTGTCAAATGTTCTAAACCAAATTTACGACTGCCAGCCATTATTTGCCTGAGTCCCTGATTGAGCCTTTCTACGTATGTGTAAAGGCCTAATGCACCCGTTGGAAGCTCCTTGAATTTTTCTTCTCCAAGTTTCTGTTTGACTTCAGAGGCTGTAACAAATATATCTTCTTTCGAACTTCCAAATCTGCCCACATATACAGGCATGTCATTTTCATTGATACGATTTCCTAGAGTCTTGCCAACCATAGCGGCTGCGAGAGGTCCCCTGGCCATACCTATTAGTTTGACATAAGGTGCACCCATTGATAAACCCTTAAAGATGTGGTCTTCAAAGGTAAAGCCGCCAGCTACAACTATATCAGGAATATGCTCGCCCTTCTTGGCAAGGATATCTACATATGTGTAAAGCATGGAATGAAGTTCCACTTCAGGAATACCCCACTCGTTCATCATTCTCCATGGACTCATGCCAGTTCCGCCACCTGCGGCATCGACTGTAAGCATATCAATCCCCGCCTTTGATGCTAATTTAACTGCTGTTGCCAAAGCGACTGGTCTGTATGCACCTGTTTTCAGGAAAACATACTTAGCTCCAAGCTCCCTAAGCTCTTTAACTCTGTTTATGAAAGCTTCCTCGTCTACCATACCAACTCTGGAGTGTCTTTCAAATTCCTTGAAATTACCCTTTTCAAATGATTTAATAACATGTGGGTCTGTTGGATCAGGAATTACTACATATCCTCTTTCTTTCAGCATTTGTGCTTTTTTCAGATTGGAGATTTTCACTTCACCGCCAATGTTCTTTGCACCCTGGCCCCATTTGAGTTCAACAACATCAACACCTAGTTTTGAAATCGCATACTCATGCACTCCCAATGCAGTATCTTCCACATTGGCCTGAACAATTATTGCACCATATCCATCTTGCTGCCATTTTTTATAGGTATTCACACGCCATTCGAGTTCTGGTGAGTGTTGTACTTTTCCATTCACTATTTTAGATTCTGGATCCATTCCACAGACATTTTCACCAATGGTAAGTAGTATACCGGACAATGCAGCGCCTATTGCCAATCCTTCCCAGTTATTCTTTGCAATTGCAGTTGAACCTAATCCAGGAATAACCAGAGGCATTCTGACCTTGATCTGTTTATCTCTTCCAATTCTTTGTTCAACGTTCACATTAGAGAACAGGGCCAAGTCACTATCAGCTGCAATTCCCTTTGGATTTTCAATGCCACCAAGAATTGTGAAATGAGACATGTCCACAGGGTATTCTTTTTCATTTGCCGAAGTGATAATTCCAAATGGCTGAGGGTATATTACCTCATGGCCTCTGTA
>JAUWNU010000105.1 GCA_030612505.1 Methanomassiliicoccales archaeon | reverse complement strand
ACGAGGAATTTCCTTTTTGCTTTGGTATTTTCTAACAGCCAGACATGCTCACTGATGACCGAAAGTTTTGCCGGGGGCCGGGATTTTCCTCTGACCATCGTTCACCCCTCCAAGAGTATCAAAACCTCCTTTGTCTTCATGACAAGTGTGCTTCCTATCTTCGGATGCTCCAGAAAGTCCTTGTCGCCTGTGACGAAAATATCCGGATCCACTGTCAGAATGAAAGCTGCATGTATCACATCCTTCCTGTCCCGGATCAAGGCGGCTGCCGAGTCCATTATCCCTTTTTGGTAAGGGCCGTGATGATACTCTGACGCCAATACCATGTCTCCCAAAAATAGCATGGCCTCATCTGTCTGGCCGGAACCCTTGAATTTCCTTTCTACAATTGCCTGGGTCTCTTCCATGATTTCCCGTGATATCACAAGGGTATATTTTCCGGTCAGCCCTGCAATTAACAAGCAGCGTTCATTCCCTTCAAAAAATAGGCCTGAAAGAATGATGTTTGTGTCAAGTGCGATTTTATGCATTTTTAACCCTGCGCTTCTTTCGTTCTTCCTGTACTTCCTTTTCAAGATCCTTTTTCTTGAGCTTTAACGCTTTTCTTCGCTCGTCGAACGGCCCGAGGGCATCTCGTATGCTCTTCTCGGATTTTATCAAAACTCCGTTTTCTAGTTCCAAGAAAACTACGTCTGTGCCATTCTCCAGCCCAAGACTTCTCCTTATTTCCACTGGTATCGTGACCTGTCCCTTCTCAGTAACTTTTGAGGTCCCTACTGTCATTGAATCACCATTTATAGGTATTACTTTCCTTACATATATTACTTTCTAATATTGAAAACAAAAAGGCTGGCTCAACGATGTTCTTACTTGTGTGCGGGAACTAGATAAGAAAACTTTCACACTGGATGAAATGTACTCTTTTGATTCCAGGCTTCAAGAATTGCATCCTGACAACAAACACACAAAGCCGAAGATACGCCAGCAATTGCAGGTTCTTCGGGATAATGGGGTGCTGGAATTTGTTGATAGGGGCAAATATCGTTTGAGATAAGCTGGCTACTGGCTCGCCCCAACCCTTAAACCCCCCAAAAATAATCCCCCACCAATGCCAGACAAAATCATCCACCAATTCTGCAAAACCTTCCTCACCGCCCCCTACCAGGCCCGCACCGAGCACGGCCTCCACGCCCTCTTTTTCACCCAACTCTACAACTCACTTCCAGAGGCCGAGAAATACTTCGACTGGCAGGGCCAGAAGATCTGCAAAATCCAGAAGGAATATCCAACTGCAAGTGCGCTTGGGAAACCGAAACGACAGAACTGGGATATTTCAATAATCAAAACTCCACCTGAAATATTCCCTGGGAAAAAACCCGAATATGATTATTTCCGATTGTCCGCTGCAATTGAGTTTGGGATGAATGAAGCTAAAGAACATCTGGTGGAGGATATTCGGCGGCTGGATCATGCTGATTCTAACGTTGACAAAAAATATATTGTGCATATTTACAGGCTGTCAAAACGGTTTTCTACAAGGGACTGGTCACCGAAAAGTAAACGAATTTTGACGCTGGAAGAGATTGAGGATTGCCAGAAAGATGATGTTGAGATTCATTTTGTTCAGGTTGATAGCACTAAGACGCATGAAAAGGGGTACTGGCATATTACTAAAGATGGGACAGAGAGATTAGCATAGTTCATCCCCAACACCAGCCTTCCCATCATGCCCCGTCTGAATCTTGGCAATATCTGAACTGGAGGGCGGGGTTGTACCTCCCGATTGTCTGAATCGGGAGAGGTGACAAAAGGCCATTCGGATGCCCCGTCTGTGAACACGATATTTCGTGTGAAGTAGGCTGAAAGCCGAAGGGTTTCAGCTGTGGAGGGCGGGGAGGTTCTAGCATATCATCGATACCATCAACACGACTAATCACCCCAACATCAGGCCAACCCAACCCTTAAACCCCCCCACTCCAATCCCCACTCATGCTCCCCGAAATCCAATCCTTCATCAACTCCGCCAACACGAAAAACTCCTTCATCCCCCGACTGAGGTGTTCGGTGGGGGCACCTTCCTAAGCAATTTTAATCCCTTCTTCTCCCCCCCAAAACCATTAAATACCAAAAATCCTATAAACAGGACACACGTCCTAAATACAGGACAAAGGGTTGATGATACCTATGAAACTTCATAATCTACTGGACGACATGCTGGATTCCAAATCGAAGATTAGAATTCTGCGGCTCCTTTTCCGTTTTCCTGAAAGGGAATTCACCGAAAGAGAGGTCGCCAGGCAAATAAAGATGAGTCCGAATACGGTTAATCTGGCACTGAACAACCTGCGTAAAACCAATGTTTTTATTTACAAGAGAATAGGACGAACACATTCTTACAGATGTGATGCTGATTCTGTTCTGTTTCCATTGTTCAAGGAGCTTTTTGATGGGGAGCGGCAGATGCGTGATGAACTGGTTTCTTTGTTAAAAGAAGAACTGGAGGGTGCTGGAACATGCATATTGTTCGGAAGTTTCGCAAGATATGAAGAAGAATTTGACAGCGATTTGGATCTCCTAATAGTGACAGATGATAAAGATGAAACTCAGGAAAAATTAGAATCCCTGGCCGAAGAATTATTGCGGCGATATTCCATCACACTTATGCCAATATTACTATCTTCCAAGGAATTAACTGAAAAGCGACAGAAAAATTTCATCAAGGAAGCAATTTCAGAGGGAAAGACCATAGTAGGAACTCCTATCTCTTCGAAATGATGACTCCCTAAACACTTTCACTGCCCCCTTCCTTTTACTTATATACATTTTCATAGTATTCTCTAATGATGGCCGAGATAAGAACCAGAGCAGTGGACCGCCACAAATTTAAAAACTATTTGAAAAAGGCAGATGAACATTACAAAGCCATGGAACTCAGCTATGAGGCTGGACTCTGGACTGCTTGTGTGGTGAACGCAGTTCATTGTGCCATAAATTCCACTGATGCATTGACTGTTTTCTATCTGGGCTTCAGGCATGCTGGAGATAGGCATCATGATGTTCTTCAGCTCCTTCAGAAACTGGACATTGAGAAAAGTGAACTCCGGCCTAAAAGTCAGCAGCTCTCAAACCTTCTATCAATCAAGAATACTGCAGAATATGAAGAACGATTGATGGATGCAAAAGATGCGGAAAGCGCCAGAAAAGCTTGTGATAGATTTTATTCCTGGGTGAAAGAGAAATTAAGATAAACCCACTCACCCCAATCCCCCTCTATATGCTCCCCGAAATCCAAAAATTCATCACCGCCGCCCACACAAAAAACTCCTTCATCCCCCCGACAGAAATCTACAACGAAGGCTTCCTCCTCCGAGTTATTTTCCAGTTCGTCCTGGACCACCCAGATGAGAATGGGTACTAGCATGAAAGATAGAACCGAGAGGCTGAGATAAAACAAAATCCTTCGTCCACATGTGCTATTAAAGGCCGGTAGCTCTATATTACTTTGTAATATAGCGTTACTTCGATGCAATATTCAGTGCAACCTCACCGAACTACTTATATACTATTTCGTTCCTATTGCACTCATATGGGAAAGATAAGATGGTCAGTGAACAAAACCGAGGTCCAGGCATTGCGCGCTCTTCGGGGGAAAAAACTCCCAGTTTCAGAGTTAGCTGCGGCTCTTTCAAAATCTTCCTCCTGGACATCGGAATATGTTGAGCATCTTGAATCATTGGGGCTTTTGGAAAAAAAGAGAAAAAATAACAAGGTTTTTGTCTCGATACCAAAGACACCTCTGGGGGAATCCTTATCGGTTTTAATATCCGAAGAGCCCATGCTGAACCTCGAAACATTATTTGCCGGGTCAGGATTAACAATATTGCCATTATTGCTGAAACCAGGTTATTCTGCCAGGGAATTGGCTACCAGAACATCCCTGTCCATGAGAACCGTAAAAGGAATACTTCCCAGGTGGAGAAGGATGGGGGTTGTATTGCTCGAGGATGGAAAATATTGCATAAGTTATAGGTATAAACTGCTGTCCGATTTCCTGCGTAAATATTCTGAACACAAGAATGTCTGTTTTCTGGGTGAAAGATTTCCAGAAGCTGTTATTGTTTGGCAGTGGAGAGATGAATTCATGTTTTCCATAGAACAGCAAATAGCAGATCCTGATTTCTTGCCTGCTGGACTTTCCAGATTGGATTCAATAAATTTCAACCTGGCCCACACTCAGGAATATTACTGCTATTATATTGGCAAAGATACGGTTTCGGAAGAGGAGGCCCTTATTCAGGCCCTTTATGTTGATGGCAAAAATCCGAGAATAAAAAGACATTTTAAGAAACAGTTAAATTATATAGACCAACAAAAACTCCAGAAATATGCTGGAAAATATGGACTTAAAACAACAATCAAGAAAATGGTGAATGAAAATGGTTGAAAGGAAAAAATTCAATGAAACTGAATTGACCTTGGTTCTGGAAGAGATTTCAAAGCATCTTGAATCAGAGATAACAATATATTTGATTGGTGGTCTGGCAATGGTTCTTCACGGCTTCAAGGCCATTACAAAGGATGTGGATATTATAATTGATACTGAATCAGACCTTCAAAATTTCATCTCAGCATCTGAAAAGGCCGGGTTAAAAGGATTAACAGAGATGACAGATGAATATGTTGATCTGGAAGCCCAGATTATTTTCGAATCTGAAAATGGAATACGTTTGGATATATTTTATAAGCAAGTCTGCAATGGTCTGATATTGTCAGAGGACATGAAAAGCCGTGCAACCAGAGTGATCGAATTATCGAATTTAACTGTGCTAGCCATGTCAAATGAGGATATATTTCTGTTCAAATCCATCACTCTTCGAGATGATGACCTGGAAGATATGGCAACAATCGCTGGCGTGGAACTCGATTGGAACACTATTGAACTTGAGGCAAGAAAACAACCCAGATCCAAAGAATGGCTGCCTCGGCTGTATGACCGATTGCTGGAGCTTGAAGATGATTATGGAGTGGTTTCTCCATTGAGATGAATGATTGTTCATTTCTATGATCTAAACCTTTCGCTAATATGCGTCATTTTCCCCAACCCTTAAACCCCCTCAATATTATCCCCCATCTCATGCTCCCCGAAATCCTCACCTTCATAAACTCCGCCAACACAAAAACACCTTCATCCCTCCGACAGAAGTTTACAATGAGGGCTTCCTACTGAGGATAATCAATCACTTTCACCAACCCCCTCTCCCCTCTTATATACCTTCTACACATTCCTTTATTCATGAAGGTGGCTGAGACTCAGGAAAACGCACTTATTGTGTTCCAGGGCAAGGGAATTCGCAGGGTCTGGGAGGAGGATGAATGGTATTTTTCAGTGATAGATATTGTGGAGGCTATAACAGACAGTACAATTCCAAAAAGGTACTGGTCTGACCTAAAAATCAAGCTGAAGGATGAAGGATTCGAACCGTACGAAAAAATCGTACAGTTGAAATTACCTGCTGAGGACGGAAAGATGAGAATGACCGATTGTGCAAACACAAAGACTATTTTCAGGCTAATCCAATCAATACCATCTCCAAAAGCCGAACCATTCAAACAATGGCTGGCCAAGGTCGGTTATGAACGTGTTCAGGAGATAGAAAACCCGGAACTTGCCCAGAAGCGCATGAAGGAACTCTACCAGGCCAAGGGCTATTCCGAAGCTTGGATTGAGAAAAGGGCCAGGGGAATTGCAGTTCGGGATGAACTCACAGACGAATGGCGAAACCGGGGCGTCCAGCATCCGATTGAATATGCAATTTTGACTGCGGAAATTTCAAAGGCTGCATTCGGTCTGACTCCCAGCGAGTACAAGGAACTAAAAGGCCTGGACCGCCAGAACCTAAGGGACCACATGACCGATCTGGAACTCATATTCACCATGCTGGGAGAAGCTTCCACCATTGAGATTGCCAGGAGCAAGGATACCCAGGGATTTCCTGAGAATAAAGAAGCTGCCGGGAAAGGCGGCAAGATATCAGGGGATGCTAGGAATGAGCTGGAGAAGGAAACTGGCAATAGTGTCGTGAGCAATGAGAATTATCTTGAAGTTCCTGAAAAGAAAAAGAGATTGAAATAGTTAAATTCCAACACCAACCAACCCAACCCTTAAACCACCTCAATATCATTCCCCATCTCATGCTCCCCGAAATCCAATCCTTCATAAACTCCGCCAACACAGAAAACACCTTCATCCCCCCGACAGAAGTTTACAACGAGGGCTTCCTCCTGAGGGTTATTTTCCAGTTCGCCCTGGACCATCCAGGCATTGATTATGGCAATGAGGATGTTAACCTGATTCTTGGCCATCCTCCTGGGACAAGGTTCTTCTGCGAAGGGCATCTTTATTCGCATTTCAGGAAACGTATTGATAAAGACCTCTATGAGTCAGATACCCAGGCAGACGGAATTGTCGGAGATTTCACAATTCGGGACGGCACAAAGACCAGGATTATTGTGGATTCTGATGCCCGGCATTTTGCTGTAATTGAGGCAAAGATGAATGCCAAATTATCCAAGAGAATAACCAATGCTTCATTCTATGACCAGGCTGCCAGGAATATTGCTTGTATTGCCGAAACTTTTTTTGATGCTGGGCTGGAGCCTAATAAGCTTGATAGAATTGGGTTTTATATTATTGCTCCAGAACAGAAGATTAGCGAAGGAACCTTTGAGAGTCAGCTCGATATAAGCAGTATTGATGAGAAGATTCTGAGGCGGATTGCGCAGTACGGCCCAGAACATCAGGAAGAGCTCATGGATTGGTACAACAATTGGGTAGTTCCGACTCTGGAGAATATTATGGTCAAGCAGATCTCATGGGAGCAGATTCTTGGGGCGATTGTTGAGAAATATCCAGATAGGACTGATTTGGAAGAATTTTATGAGCGGTGTTTGGAGTTTAATGGGCTGTGATATCACATCACCCCCAACCCTTAAACCCCAACAACATCATCCCCTTAGTGTTCCCATGAAATCTCAAGAAGAACCAATCTGGAAATTCCTCAAAGAAGAACTGGACATCCACTCTAGAAACGCACTCTATATCGAGGCTTTTACGCACAAGCATGACGATACTGGTACGAACAATCAGCGCCTTGCTTTCCTTGGGGACAGGGTCATCAGTTTGGTGATTAGGAATTATTATTTTCAAAAAGATCCACAGGGAGATAAAGGCGATTTAACAGATGCCAGTATTGATATGGAGAATGAGAAAACGCTGGCTAAAAAATCTGTTGAACTTGGAATCTCATCTTTAATGATTGGTCCAAATATTCCAGATGAAGAGCGTCCAAAATCAGAGGCCCTCGAAGCCCTCTTCGGTGCTATTTACCTTGACCAGGGATTTGATAAAGCCAGGATACTTGCTGAAAAGTATTTGTTTTGATTATTGTAGCGGGTCAAGAACACTCTGGTCTTTAGGCCAGAGATGAATTGGCCAAAACTACGATAAACGAGGAATCCGCCGCATACCGTACATTTTCTAGCATATAAAATCAAAGCCACATAGCTTTGATAATTAGGTGTGCGGCTAATGTAGGTAAACATACAGTCACAAAGGAACTGGCATCTATATCATCAACCAGAAACGCCAGCTCCTTTAGGGGCTGGTAGTTTACGGCCAACCATATTTTTTTGAGCTGTCCGAAAAAATCGGACAACTGAAATTAGGATCTGCAGATGGCAAAAAATATGTTTAGTGGAAATAGGTCGAGAACCCCACAGTCTTTAGGCTGTGGATGAATCGGCCATTTACACGAATATAACAAGGAAACTCCGCCGCATACCGTACATTTTCTAGCATATCAAATCAAAGCCATCTGGCTTTGATCATCAG
>JAUWNU010000046.1 GCA_030612505.1 Methanomassiliicoccales archaeon | reverse complement strand
TACATTGTGCCGATATTGACGATTTTAAGGTCTGTGTTCCAGCCAAAATCTTTCATTGTGCTTATGACATCTTCATCACGTTCTGAGGTTGAGAAATAGGTGACATTCTCTTCGCTGGAACCAGCCGAAGCAAATCTTTTTGCAAAAAGCTCGACACCAGCACCTGGAGGTCCGATGCAGAGGATTGTGAAACCCTTGGGTATGCCGTCCATTATGGCCTTGTCCAGTGCCGGAATGCCAAAGCTCACTGTGTCTCCCATTACTCATCCTCTCCCTCGTCTTCCATGGATATATTGAGGTCGCAGACAAAGCTCATCATATTGCTGATCTCCTCGGAAGTGAATCCTTCAATGGAGAATATTACGATATAGGCGTTCTTCGCCCTCATATTATTGATAAGGATGTGAACAAATTCTGATAAAATTTTAGGACTATTATGAATGGCCAGTGCATTTATCGAGTCCAGAAGTATTACTGTGGGTTTTCCCTCGCCTATCTTCATCAGATACTCGGCCTTGAGCATTATGTTCTCGAGCATGGTGGGGCTTTCAACCATGTGGACATTCGGGTGGCGCTTGGTACTGCCCATCATTATGTGGCTGATGCAGTCCACGAAGTAAATATTTTTCATATCTACTTCCAGAATGTTCAGCACATCGATGATGGACTGGGATGGAATGGCTGCTGAAATGTAGATTGTGTTCAGTTCCTTCTTTGAGGCAAAGATGTCAACCACGCCGCGGATAGCATCGAAATAGGTCTCATCTCGAATAACCAGTGAAATCGCAGATGGAGGAAGCTCTGCCAGCTCTCCAGCTAAGTCTGTGGGGCTTTTGGGCATTAGGTTGTCCCTCCCCCGCTTCCGCCCTTGAGCAATGGAACAAGAAGTATGCCTGCCGGTGTTAAGTCCAGCACATATTTTGCACGGGAATGATTGGTTCCCCGCATCTTCACCACCTGCAATGTCCGCAACAAATCGCCTCGCCTTTCCAGGTTGCCCATGAGAACTATGCCATCAGCAATGGCCTCCTCCACGCCATAAAGTGAATATCTATCAGCGGATGGCGATATCTCGGAAATCAGCATGCTGGTGCATCCCCTGTCTGAAAGGGTCTTGCCAATCTTTAAAATGAATTCACGAATCTTTTCTTCGGTCTTTAAGCGATAGCAAACTGAAGTAACCGAGTCAAGAACCAGTCTCTTAATTTTCAGCTCGTCAACCAGATTACCTATGGCTTTCACAATGGCATCTACATCCTCAAGGCTGAGTTCCATTTCTGTCATTCCTAATCTTTCATAAATAACTGTCATGTCAACGAAAACCAATGTTCCCTTTTTAATCAAGCTTTCATCGAAGAAATCGTATGGAATAACATTCTTCATGAGCTTGTCAGACGCCTCTGTGACTGAAATGAATAAACAATTCTCTCCGGCAAGGGCACCGTGAACCAGGAATTCCAAGCTAAGAGTTGTCTTGCCAGTTCCGCAGCTGCCAGTGAAGAGGATGGTATTACCTCGTGGAATGCCCCCATTGAGGATATTATCCAGACCCTCGATTCCGGTAACGCAGCGTTCCCTGTCCAAAGGGATGGTTGCAGATTTATCATCATCAGATGCCATAGCCTGTCTGAATACTGCTTCTGTATTAAATCTTTAACGCAATGATTTTAGCTAGGATTATTGTTAATAGAGGGTCTCTAATTTACTTATTGTTAATTAGGGTCTTTACTTAGTTATCGTTAGAGTGGGTCTTTGTTTGGTTATCGTTATTGAGGGTCTTTGTTTAATTATCGTTATTGAGGGTCTGGAAAGTTGGCTTTCGAAAAGCCAGCATCGTTCTGTTTTCCAAGCACCCTGGAATCAAACATAATCTAAACATATTTCAAACACCCTAGTCCCTAGACCCTGGTCCCTAATATAGACTCAAATATTATCCAAACAGATTTCAAACACCCTAGACCCTTCTGCTATCAGATTGAGTCTGATAGCGGTGTACCCTATCTCTTTTGTATAAAAACTCAGACCCTAGACCCTTATTTCTGATGTTTTTCAAATATAGGGCGGGCGGGTTGTTATTGATTGATTGGTAAATCAATCAATCCCAAAATCTCTTCGTTCTTGCGAACTTTACCTCTGCAGCCAGTATAGCAGCCAGGAAATCATCCTCATCCTCATAATCCATGGAAAGGATCTTGCCTGCATTTTCCGGGCCAACACCTCTGGCGGCCAGGGCCAGTACTGCCTTCTTTCCATAGCTCATGATAAGATTGGCTGACTTCATTATCTTCTTGATGATTCTCTTTTCCTCTGGTGTAGGATTACTTTTCTCCAGAAGCTTGATATTTGTTATTTCATTTCTTCTAACAACAGCCACCATTATTGAGCCGCAGGCCTTGCATATTAGCTTATCTTCAATTCCCGAGACTGTCCGAATACTTTTCCGCTTGCAGTGTGTGCACACTATTGCCACTCTTTCCTTTTCCAGCCGGGATTTCATTGCCATGAGAATTGCATGGGTTGGACGCTGAGGCATCATGACATCGCCCCGGGCCTCGATTCCTGCCTTTCCTATTGGAGAAAGTGCGCAAATATGTATGGCCAGTTCACCGGATTGAATCTTTTCCAGAACTTTCGTGGTTCTTTCAATGTCCAGCATTTCCCAAAGTGTTTTCTCAATTGCTTCTTGCACTATGGGTGTGCCCTCAAGGGATTGCATGACCTTTTCCACATTGATAGAGCGATAATCAGCATCCTTGCGAATGGCTCCAAACTTCTTTGCAACGAATATGAACTTCCATTTTAGATAGCTGGAACGTTTCAGATAGAGCCGAAGCAATGCCTCTACCATGCTCGGGTGTGTGTTTTTCAGCATCTCAATAACTACATCTGGATTCAATGGCCGTGGCAGTTGCAGAATAATTCGATAAGCGTCAGTATGCACCACCAGGCTTTCACCTTGCTTGGAGATGAGCAGGGCAGCCAGTATCTTTCCCAGTGTATCATTCACCCTGGAACCGAAGCATGCATTTATTACCATTAATTTATCTTCGGTTTCTATGGTTATTTGCTCATCTGTGGGCATTTCATCTTTCTGGCTGTCCAGATAATTTGAAACCACAGTTTTCGCATCCTTTGCCAGCGGGTAATCCTTGTAATTTCTGAGCCTCCGAATACGGCCAACTTCCTGGGCTATATCATAAGGCACAGGAATTATCTCACCGGCCCATGACGGAACAGCACCAAGCTCCTTTGCTGGCTCCACCAGTATGGAATCATCCTCTATCTCCACTATCTTCCAGGGCAGGCCCCGAACAATGAATGGTGCATCTGGCGTTGCATAGGCAACAACGAATCCTTCATCCAGTGTGCCGATTATCCGGCGTGTTGTGAGATCGATGACCTTGTATGTTCTCTCATCTGGAATCATTGACACATTATCAAAAAAATGAGTTCGAGTATTCTTACTCTTTCCGATATAATCTTCCCCAAGCCAGATGATCCTCAGGTTGAAAAGTTGTTCAACAACAGCATCATAATCTTCCTTTTTCAATCCCTGAAAAGGATATGCTCGCTTTGTGACTCTGAACAAATCGTCAGGATGCCAGTCATGCCCCTCCATTGCTGATGCTATTATCTGATTGGCCAGCACTGCCATAGGATTCTTTCGAATTCGAGTTTCTTCCAGCTCCCGGGTCAGCGAGCGCCTGGCGATAACTGCAGATTCCAGAACATCGTCAGCACTATCTGAAATTATTTCTCCTCTGGAAGTAGCTCCGATGGTATGGCCAGCTCTTCCCACTCTTTGAATTAGCCGGGTGACTTGCCTTGGAGAATTATACTGGATAGTAAAATCTGCAGAACCAATATCAATACCCAGTTCCAGAGAACTTGTGCAAATAAGGCTGCTAATATGACCAGCCTTGAAATCCTCCTCCATTTGCACGCGAATATCTTTGGATAGAGAACCATGATGAACCCCGATTGGAAAGTCCTCGTCCATTAGATGAAATCTGGCAGTAAGTACTTCTGCAGTGTTCCGTGTGTTCACAAAAATAAGTGTAGAGGTATTCTTCTCAATAAGTTCCTTACATCGGCGAAGCCTAGCTGCAGATTCTTCATCTGTCTGCAGAGTATCGGAAAGCTTTGCATCTTCCTTGATGGGCCTTGGGCATGAGACTGATAGCTTCATTTTCTTTTCCTTGGAAACATTAACTATTTTCACATCCTTGCTGCCGCCTTTCAGGTATCTGGCAACCTCCTCTGGCGAACCAACTGTTGCCGAAAGCCCCACCCGAATAAATTTGTTTTTTGTGATTTCGGCCAGCCTTTCCAGACCAACACTGAGTTGGGCTCCGCGTTCGTCCTGTGCCATCTCATGTATCTCGTCAACCACCACCCATCGTACATTTGTCAGGTGTCTGGCTAGATTTTTCCCTGTGAACATTATCTGGAATGTTTCAGGTGTTGTAATCAAAATTTGCGGAGGATTTTTGGATTGCTTTGTTCGCTGGTATTGGGTAGTATCCCCGTGGCGCACTCCAACAGTAATTCCAAGCTGCTCACCGAACCACTCTAATCGCCTCAGCATGTCCCGGTTCAGGGCCCTAAGTGGAGTAATATACAGCACATAGAACCCCTCTGGCTGAGATTTCAATATGTCATCCAGTATGGGAAGCATGGCTGCCTCTGTCTTGCCTATGCCAGTTGGAGCAACCAGCAGCACCTGCTCTTTCCTCATCAGATGCGGAATCATCTGTTTCTGGGCTTCCGAAGGTTCCCTAATCTTCAGGTCTTTCAGTGCCTTCTGGATAGATGGGTCAAGCTCATTGAATATGCTCATTCTGCCTTCCTATACCTCAGGGTTAATAAATACTTTGGAAAGGTCAGTTAGGGCTCCCCAACCCTAAAGGGTGGACTGCTTTCGGGTTAACGCCCGAAAGCAGCGGCATCCCTATCAATTTTACATTGAATGACATATGAAGATTGGTTATACTGTCATCAATGATATTCAGGGATGTCTAACTGTGTTATTAGGGTGGAAAGCCCTGATACTGAACCATTCCTCGCTTCATCCGCAAACCTGAAGGTTCGGCAGTAACACTCACAAATCGCATGGTGTTACGACCGCACATAGCTGAATGCCAGCCTCATTTATGGGCTGGATGAAAGCATTGGGTCGTAAAAAAGGAATCGCCATGCACCGTACATATACAAGAATAGCAAATCAAAGTCAAATAGACTTTGATAAATTAGGTGTATGAACAACGATATATCGTTGTGAATTGAGTGAAAACCGCAGGATTTCAGTCTGGGCCTATAAAGGTAAACATACAGCCACAAAGGAACTGGCAACTATTCTGTAAACACAGAAACGCCAGCTCCTTTAGGGGCTGGTAGTTTACTGGCTTGAATTCCGAAAGAATTCGCGCATCCTGCTCGGACATGTTCAGTGAAACTATTATGGCGCATGCCAGTTCATCCGAACATGCGCTATCCCAGCTTCCATGAATTCCTCGCCAACAGCAACAAAGCCCAGATTTTCATAAAATTTCAGCGCCCAAACTTGTGCATTTCCCCAGATAATACTGGGTTCAAGCTTCCTGGCCTCCTCAATGAGCTTCAGCATTATGAGCTTTCCAGCGCCTAGTCCTCTGTATTCCTCAAGTACAGCAACCCGGCCAAGTTTCACTTCGTTGCCATGCTTCACAAGCCTGCCAGTTCCTATAAATTTGTCACCGTGCTGGCAAATAATATGGATCGCCACTTTATCATATTCATCCATCTCGATTGAGATAGGAACGTCCTGGCCTTTCACAAAAACTTCCATGCGGATTGCCTTGGCCATCTTCAATTCTTCCGAGGTTTGAATGACATAACATACTGGCTTCATTGAATTCGTGAATGAAGCCCCGGATTAAGTACTTTCGGTGTTCTCCCAAAACCTTCTTTATATCAATGCCAATTCACCACCGTGTATATTAAGCATCAAATGGTGGTGCCAGATTCTCTTGAGGAAAGGCATTATCAGCAGTCAATCGCAGATTCAGCAAATAAGCGCTCAACCCTGGTGGTTCTGCCCACTGGCCTGGGAAAGACCATCATCGCAGTTCTGGTGGTTGCAGAGACCCTTCGCACAAAGCGCGGGAAGATTTTATTCATGGCCCCTACAAAGCCACTGGTGGAGCAACATCTTCGATTTCTAAAAAAGCATATTATTTCCGAGCCACCAGTACTTCTCACCGGCGAGACTCCGCCTGCTAAACGCAAGAAAATGTGGAATGAGAGCCAGATTATTGTTGCCACGCCTCAAGTTATTAGCAATGATTTAGTGTCTGGTCAGATAGACCTGAACGATGTTTCCCTGATAGTCTTTGACGAGGCACATCGAGCGGTTGGTGACTATGCCTATGTTTTCATTGGTGAGAAATATAGGAAGATAAAATCTGGCCATGCTCTGGGAATGACTGCTTCGCCTGGCAGTGACCCAGATAAAATTCTTGAGGTTTGCGATAATCTGAACATTGAAGGCGCGGAAATTCGTCATGAGTATGATCCAGATGTTGTAAAATACGTTCATGATATCTATATAAAATGGATTGAAATTGATATACCCAAGGAACTGAAAGATGTCATCAAGCACCTGAAAAAAGAGCAAGATGAACAGGCAAACCAGCTCCGAAAAGCAGGCTACCTGAAGCGGGGGACATACGTCAGCATGAAAGACCTTCTTTCTGCCCAGCGAATAATCCAGGGTCAGTTGCGGACTGGCTCCAATGATAAAAATGCCTTCAAAGCCGCAACAACAATTGCAATTGCAATGAAACTTAATCATGCTCTTGAACTTGCTGAAACTCAAGGCGTAGCCGCGCTCCAGGCCTATTTTGAAAGAATGGTGATAGAAGCAACATCCAGGGGTTCAAGCCGAGCATCAAAGCAGTCCATTTATCTTCCCAAGGTGCAGATGGCAATGAAAGAGGCTAAAAAACTAAAAGCCGCAAGCGTGGAATCTCCGAAGCTGGGCAAAGTAAAACAGCTGGTGGTTGCTCAGCTCAATCAAAAACCAGATTCCAAGATCATAGTTTTCACTCATTATCGAGATACTTCTGAAATGGTTGCCGAAGCATTAGCCGAGATAAGCATTGTTCGACCAGTAAGGTTTGTTGGCCAGGCAACCAAAGGTAAGGACAAGGGAATGAGCCAGAAAAAGCAAGTTGAAATTTTGGACAAATTTCGGGATGATGAGTTCAATGTCCTGGTGGCAACAAGTGTTGCCGAGGAAGGCCTTGATATTCCATCCACAGAACTGGTAATCTTCTATGAGCCAGTGCCTTCTGAGATCCGAACAATCCAGCGCCGGGGAAGAACTGGCAGGCATGCCACTGGCAAGGTTGTCATTCTTATTACCAAGGGAACAAGAGATGAAGCTTATTACTGGTCATCAAAGCACAAGGAAGCCAGGATGCATAAGGAACTTGAAAAGCTGCGAAAAGATTTGCAGAATAACATGGTTATCGGCGGTCCAACAGCACCCAGTTTCGATAATGCTGGCATCCGGTCTAAGATGAAAAAAGCTGAAGCCAGCAAGCCAGTTGAAGAGCTGGATGAGAAGGACCAGAGAACCCTTGGCGATTTTGGCCCAAAAAAGAAGGTCGAAAAAGAGGAACCAGTTCTAAAATTAATCGCTGATACTAGAGAGTTCAAATCCTCTGTGGTAAGGCATCTGGCCACCTGGGATGTCATTGTGGAATCCAAGCAGCTGGATATAGGCGATTATCTTATTTCAGAGCGTGTGGGCGTTGAAAGAAAAGAAGTTGATGACTTTCTTTCATCAATGATGGATGGCCGTTTGTTCTCGCAAGTCAAAGCATTAAAAAGAGCATACCAGTCACCCCTGATCATTATTGAGGGTGGTAGTTTATTCGACCGCCGAAGAATCAGCGCAGACGCTATCCGAGGGGCCCTGGCCAGCATAACCACCGGCTTTGGCGTGCCTCTCATGTTCACAGCCGATGATAAGGAAACAGCAGAGTTTTTAAGAGCTCTAATAAAGCGAGAACTTGCCGAAGGCAGAACTCCTGGCATCCGGGGCGAGAAAGGTACCATGTTAGTTCAGGAGCGCCAGCAATTCATTATCGAGGGCTTGCCAAACATCTCTGGAGTAATAGCCCAGCGCTTACTCTCTCACTTTGGCAGCGTCCGGGCTGTTCTTGAAGCCAATGAGAAAGAACTAATGGAGGTCCAGGGCGTTGGAAAGGTAATTGCCAAGGGCATCCGTCAAACACTGGAAGCCCCTTACTATTCCAAAGAGAAAAAAGAGGATTGAATATGCTGGCTCTCAGGATACCCAGTAAACATGCCGAGGCAGCTCGTGTTTTAATTCAAGACGCCAGAATTCTAAATAAATACCATCGTATCTTCAATGAAAATGACATCACCGAGATACCATTATTAGAACAGCCAGACCCGGAACTTGCTGGTTCACTGGAAGCCCTTGGCGGCGAGATAATAGATGACCGCGATTATGCTCCCAGAGATACCTTCAGAGACATTCACAAGGAGATACTGGATGCCATTGATGTTCCCGAGGAAATGAAACCAAAGCTGCCAAAGCGCTGGGAGCAGCTTGGTCATATTCTAGTGCTAAAAATTGATGATGAGCTGGAAGACTGGCTGGAAGAAATAGCCATAACCTATGCCAAAGTTTTAGACGTTGACACTGTGTTGCAAGATACTGGCGGAGTGCAAGGCCAGTTCAGAGAGCCGGTAATGGAACTTCTTATCGGCGACAATACAGAGACCGTTCATCTGGAAAATAGCATTAGATACTGCCTGGACGCCGGAAAAATCATGTTCTCCAGCGGCAATGTTAATGAGCGAATTAGAATGGCCAGTGTCTGCCAGCCTGGTGAAACCGTAGTTGACATGTTCGCCGGAATCGGATATTTCACGCTGCCAATGGCCGTCCATTCCCAGCCAGCAAGAATCATTGCCCATGAGATTAACCCGAATTCCCACAAGTACCTGAAGATGAATTGTCAGCTAAACGGTGTTGGAAAAATAATTGAGCCAGTGCTTGGAGATTGCCTTGATTCTGAAGAAAATATTGCCGATAGAATTGTCATGGGCTATGTTGGCACAACCCATGAGTATCTTCCAAAGGCCATGAAGATTTTGAAGAGTAATGGTATTATTCATTACCATGAGACCTGCCCTGACAGGCTCATGCCAGACAGACCGCAAGAACGGGTTATTGCAGCTACATTAAATGCGGGAAAATCTGTCGAGATGATGGAGATGTGGACTATCAAAACCTACTCGCCAGGAGTGGTTCATGTTGTGGTGGATGCTCTGATTAAATAAATCAGACCAAAAAACTTATAATGTTATAACGTTATAACTATACTTATGGCAGAAGTATTTGAAGCTAAATTAAGGCGGATAGGCAATTCCCTGGGCATAATCATTCCGAGGGAGGTAATCCAGGCAGGGGGCTATGACAAAGGGGACACAATTCATGTGGCAATTCCTTATTCCAATCTTGCAGAAAGGAACAAATTGTTGCTGGCCATTGCTGGAAAGTACAAGGAGAAAGAGCCCTTTGTAAGAGATAAGGAGGATAGATTCTGATGTTTCTGGATACGTCAGTAATCATTGAATTATTCAAGAATGAACCTGAAAGCCAGCGGTTTCAGGATATCTTCAATAAAATCGGGAACGAACCGCTCTATATTTCAATCATCCAGATGGGCGAGATATCAGACTGGGGCATCAGAAATGACCATGATGTCTCTGAGATCGTTAATACCCTGAAGAAGCTCGTTAACATCCTTCCGCTGAACGAGATTATCTGTCTCAAGGCCAGCCAGATGAAGAATGAGATGCGTGCAAAAGGAATAGATAAATTCGGCCTGCTGGACGGAATAATTCTGGCCAGTGCCATGTCCATAAACCAGAAATTGCTTACTACCGATGCCGATTTCCGAAAAGCGGAAGAAGCGATAATTCTCAATTAGGGGCTGGCCACCACAACCAGCGACTCCCTCCGATGCTCCGCACCGTCATGCCGAACCTTTCGAGCCAGCACTTCAAAATATAGAATAATAAGGCCAGTATTATGTTGCTACTGGAACCGATATCGTAATATCACTTATATCTTCCAAAGGCATTCGTTTTTTCATGTTCAGAATTTCTATAGATATCACTTTTCCATCCTCTGTGTAATCAATGATTATGCCTTCTGCGATTTCCTTGCTAATGTCATACTTTCCTTTCTGGAATACTATACTCATGGCATCTGCTTCCGGATCATAGGATATTTTCATTTATTCACCTCATACCGTTTCTTCTCAGTAAAATATGCTGTTATGACTATATAATGTTGTTGTTTTTCTCGAAATATCACCCTCAACATCTTTCCGCTAACTTCTTTTTGTGCTATTATAGAATTGCCACGTCCCAGTAATTTTTCATCTGGATTTTGAATTGTTGTAGCAACAACCTTTTTGCCTATATCACGTTCAGATAATTTTTCTTCAGCATGCTTTGTGAATTGCACTTCTTTCATACTAAGATGGAATAATTAGGAATCTATAAAAGTGTATGGATGCCCCTATGTTAATAACCGCCCTAAGTAAATGTATAAGTTTTCATAAAATTTTGCGCTATTGAACCGAACTGGCCACAACAACCAGCGACTCCCTCTGATGCTCCACACCATCATGCCTCACAGTTCTAGCCAGCACTTCGATTTTCTGTATTTTAAGGCCTGCTTTTTCAATCAGGTCTTTCAATTCATCTTCGTTGTAAAATCTCCAGATGAGATCATCCCCTCGCAGGAAGGTATCTAGCTCTATCTCCTGGCCTTTCCCATATCGCATATCATTGGGCGTGAATACTTCGAATAATGCTGTTCCACCAGGAGCCAGTGCACGAGAAATTTCCTGCAAAACCAGGTTTTCATCGCCCTGCCTGGCATGGGTCAGCACATGCCTGCAAATTATTGTTGAATAATACTGGTCTTTCAGTGGCAAACTCCGGGCATCCCCTACGATTTTTCCCACTGACATATCCTTGATTGGCATTGTCTGGAATGATGAAGATGCCACATCAAGGCAAGTAATATTGCTTGCCTTATTCAATATCTGGCTGGCGGTGTTTCCATCGCCGGAACCAAGTTCCAGAACATTGCCTGTTAGATTAAGATTTACTTCGTATCTGGCTAAATCAAAATGGCCTCGCCATTGCTGGCCCTTTTGCTCATATGAATTATTCCATGCCAGGGGGTAATTATTGGGTGGATTTTTCATCAACCACCACATCATCATCAAGCCAGTCGCCATTCTCTTTCCACTCTTGGATAAACCTGACCATACTGAGAAGTAAAAGCAGAACAAAAAGCACTGCCAGCAGTATAGGGCCAATATTCCAGTTGCCCTTGATGATTAGCATGATTAGCAATGCGCTCCATAAAATCAGAGAAAGAACACTGACCACTCTACCCTTGGGATTTTTCACGCCCCATTTTTCTATCTTTGCCTTGTTTTCTTCTGATAGGGGTTTTTCATCTATATTTTCAGGTACTGGTTCTGACTCCTGAGTATCTTCGAATTCCAATGATGCCAATTCCTCTTCTGTCATGCTTCCTTCTCCAGTATCATTATGTAGATGCTGCCCTGACTGCCCTGGCCATCAATATATTTTTTCACCTTCCAGCCGGTGCCTTTCAACAGATCTTCCAGTTCCTTTTTCGATATGAGCAGGTAATCGAACCACGGTGTTTTAAATTTCTGGTATCTACATCTTATGCGTATCTGGCCGCCCATTCTGCCCCGCTGGAGATTGAATTTTTGATACTCCCGATGAACCTTCTTAGTTGTGGTGTATGGGTCCAATGTCTCTGCAATTATGTAGGCATCTGATGAGGTCAGGCCATGAAACCGCTTAAGCAGCCATTTAGCTCGCTTTTTATTTGCAAGCAATCCAAAATTATTCCCCATCATGGTTATGGTATCGAATGTCCCGAGTTTTTTACTTATTTGGGTAATGTCCATAAGCTTTAGTTTTTTCAGGCCTCTTTCTTTACAGGTTTTAATTGCCATTGGAGAATTGTCTATTCCCAGAACATCAAGCCCTTTCTCCTGAAGATACAGCGCATGACGGCCGCCGCCACAGCCAATGTCCAGAACTCGACCCTTAGCATGGTTCATTGCTGCCTGCTGATTTTTAGGCCAGTCCTTGTATTCTGAAAGGTAGGCGGTTGGGCCCATTGAAACATCGACATACCCATCCTCACGCTCGATAACTTCCTCAGGTTCTTCACCCTTCCAGTAATCGTATATCCCTTGACCGAATGCGTCCTCTTCTGGCTTCAGAGGCATTATTCACCGCCTCGATTTGATTGAATTTCATAGAGTGCTAACATTTCCTCGGTGGTTGTTGCATCCTCTGGCCCCTTATCCTGCCGAATTATTCCCATGTATCGCGGAAATCGAATGGCCAGTCCATAATTTTCCTTGACCAGGTTCATGGCGCAGGTGTGTATAGGCGAGAGCGTGATTTCAGCGCCACGAACTTCTAAAACGATGGAAGGTTCGAACCAGTAATCTGCCTGCATTTTGGAATTAACAAGTTTATTTGGCTTGTTAATCTTGTGGGGCTCAAGCATCTCCGGTAATGCAGCCAGCATTTCGTCATCAAAGCCGCTTCCCAACTTGGTGATAGTCTCAAAATGGCCTTCATCTGCATTGTAGGTTGCCATGAGCAGTGCTCCATAGCCTCCGGCTCTCTTGCCCTTGCCAGAGAATGCACCAACAATGACCAGATCAACAGTATCAGCCATTTCTGTTTTGTAATCTCTCTTAAATTTAATCCAGTTCCAGCCCCTTGAACCGGCCCGGTAATAAGAATCCTCGGCCAGTGACTTGGCGATTATGCCTTCTCCGCCCTTGCCAATTACATTCTGGAAGTATTCTTCGGCTTTCTCAAAGTCATCAGTAATCAGAACATCTGCCAGCTTGACACGGTCAGTCTCGGTAATGCAGGATTCTAACATTTTCCTGCGATTGGTATAAGGTGTCTGGGTAAAGTCCTGGCCATCAAGATACAGACAATCAAACAGGAATAGGTTCACAGGAAACTCTTCCACTGCCGAGTCAAGTTCATGCTTCCGTCCCCGGCGGCGGCTAACAGTCTGGAATGGCAGCATCTCACCAGTGTTGATATCAACCGGAACACACTCACCTTCAATGACGCACTCTTGCCCTTTAAATGCAGGAGCCAACATCTCTACGATATCAGGAAATTGTGATGTTACATTTTCCAGCTGACGTGTAAATAATTCTATGCCTGACTTGTTAATATGAGCCTGAATTCTCAGCCCATCATACTTGTACTCGAAGGCACATTTTCCATCTAATTTTTCAATAATCTCAGGAATGCTGGGTAAACGTTCACAAAGCATTGCCTTCAGCGGCACTCCCACTTCAAGTTCTATCTCATCAAGGCCATTAATGCCCTTTTCAGCCAGTAGCTTGCCAACCCTGGCAAGGTCTGAACATGTGTTATAGGCCCATACCACCTTGTCCCGTTCTTCCTTGGTGGCATAGGTAACAGCCAGTGCATCGATTATTGTCATGTCTGCAAGGCCGAGGCGCATCTTTCCATTGAGTGTTCTGGCAATGTATCTTGCTTCGGTTGGAGTAGAGTCATGAAATAGCTTTGCAAGCAACTTCATTTTTAAATCCTGGGAACCAGAGCCAGATGCTTTGGAAATCTGTAATAAGCTATCAAAGACAATTGCGATATTCAGCTTCTCTGTGAAAAGGGAAGTTTGTTTCTTCATGCTTACTGCCTGAAATGCCACGCTGCCCAGGTCGCCATCCTTAATCCACCATTCCAGAATTTTTTTCTCATCCACCCTGGTTGCCTCATAGATTGCCTTGCGGGCCAGTGTCTCTGCAATGCCGATCTCAATGCCTTCAAAGTCCGGAGCCAGCTTGCCCTGAGTGAGCCTTATGACTATCTCAATCTCATTAATCGATGTCTGGCTAAATAGCTCAGCCAGCATATCAGTCATTTCCAGACGTTTACGAGTGGCCTCAATCTTTTCAAAAGTCTCGGCGAGGGAGAGGTAGTCCATGGTGGGGAGAATGAATCGAGAATATTTAATCTATGGCGTAAGATTTTAACGATTTGCTGGCATCAGAGAATTTTGGCCAACCTGGACATGTCAGTTTCAGCCACATGAGTGTATATCTGGGTGGTCTTCAGGTCCTTGTGCCCCAGTAGTTTCTGGATGTACCGGATGTCCGCACCCCCTTCGAGGAGGTGTGTGGCGAAGCTGTGTCTCAATGTATGGGGAGTCACATGCTTCGTTATCCCGGCCCTTTTTGCGGCATCCCGCACGACAAGCTGGACGGATTTGGGCGAGTACTTTTCCCCCGAGTAGCCAGAAACGAAAACCAGACCGTCGCGGTTCTCCGGCCTGTAGGCATCCAGCATGGCCTTAAGCTCAGGATGGAGAAAAACGATTCTGTCCTTCCGTCCTTTGGAATTCCTGACATGCACCAGTTCCCTGTCGAAATCAATATCGACCCACTTCAGGTTGATGGCCTTGGACAGCCGTAGACCCGCGTAATACAAAGCCGCCAGAATCGCCCGATGCTTGATATTATCCGTGCCCGAAAGCATGGCCTTGGCCTCCGCCCTGGAGAGTACCACAGGTAGCTTTGCATCCTTGCCAGCCAGCGGAAGTTCCTCTGGAAAGGGCTCGCGGAGCACATTATTGTAGAAAAATTTCAGCGAAAAATACGCTGCCCTCATTGTTGAGGCACTGGCATCCGAATAGGCCAGTAGGAATTCCCTGGGAGATTTTCCGGACTCCATGAACCGTTTCACCATGGAAACATAGAGCTTCCCGGTCCGGTGGGAATATTTGCGCAATTTCACTTCCTCGATGAGGCGACCGATTAGGTCATATTTTTCATCCGAGGAAAGCTTTTTAGCGTCGAAGGGCATGAAAGGGCTGAGGAGGGGCAGAATATAATAAACTTCGTATTAACTCCCAATAAGCGAAGTAAAACTACGCTTAATAGGAGTTATAAGCAATTCAAAAAATATTTTTCTTAGATGAATAATGAAGATAGGCTTTCTAATAAGGGGAATAAATTTGATTTTTTCTTTATTTATAGAGGGGAATAATTGGTGTTTTCTCCATTTCCTTACGAAAACGGGTTTTAATTGGAAAAAAGGAAAAAGATTTATATACTATAATTAGTTTTAATTAAAGAGGTAATATTATGAAAACATTTAACAAGACAAAAGTGGGAATAATTGTTGGTATTATTTTTGGCATAGTTGATATAATCCCCATGATACTCATGAAAATGACTTGGGATACATTGTTAGGTGCATTTTCTATGTGCGTAATTGGTGGCTTTCTTATATCAACATCAAATTTAAAGTTGAATAATACTTTGAAAGGAACGCTGATTTTCTTTTTGATAGCCGTTCCAATGATGATAATAGTTGTTGCAGGTGCTCCAATGGAACTTATTCCAATGTTGGTTACAAATTTAATTATCGGAAGTCTGATGGGTTATTTCATTGGTCGTTTTGGAGAATAATACTATGAACAAAATACAAATTCAGGAAAAAACAAAAAAACTTCTTGAAAAAGCAGATAAGCCAAAGGAGTTTGTAAAGGAATTACAGGAAATTCTTAAATCCTATGTGGATAAAGAAGCAACAAAAAATTATCAGAGAATTATTCCTGATACCGGCAAATTTTATGGCGTGCCAAAACCTGTTTTGTGGGTTATGGCTACGGAAACAAGTAATTTTCTAAAAAAGGAACCGGTAAAAGCAGAAAGATTATTAAAAACTTTCTGGAATGAAGGGTCTTATGAAGCAAGGCAGATAGCTGGGAAAAGTCTTGAGAAATTTGGACCAAAGAACCCAAAAATTTGTCTGGACTTCGTATCTTCAGCGTTATCTGATTTAGACAACTGGTCTGTTTGTGATTGTCTTGCTATGTATGGAGTAGAACCGATCGTATACTCTGCTCCCGAAATTGTTTTACCGCTTTCTGAAAAATGGGTAGTGCCCCCCTAATTGGTTGATATTTGGTGATAAGGAAATGTCAATAATTCTCGCATTGTCCAGTTATGATTTGTCAATCCTTGTTCTCTGGCTGGAGAATATTTTTCCCATTTTCCGTTCTGGTTGTGATGTTTTAA
>JAUWNU010000096.1 GCA_030612505.1 Methanomassiliicoccales archaeon | reverse complement strand
GACAGCACATATCTTTTTAGATTGCTCATTGGCGCATATATTTGCGGTTATCCCAATATAGTCATAAAATCCAATTCAGAGATACAGCCATTTGTCAGAGATTGCGTCATAAACTTCACCCAGGTGCTCATAGGCCCGGAGATTGTGGAGGAAGATGACCACACCATAATTACCAAGGATCTGCTAAAACCAACTGAAATGCCATTTAGCAAGACCATCAAGAGAATGTTCCTTCTTGTGAAGAGCATGCATGAAAATGTAATGCTGGCTCTTGTGGAAAGGGACCGTAATCGGGCCAATGAGGTCATACACCGTGACCGTGATGTAGACAGATTGCAATGGCTTGTGGCCAGGCAGACGACCATGGTCCTGGAGGATATCAGCCTCTCCAATAAGATGGAAATTAAACAGAGCAATGTTATGTTCTATTACACCATGAGCAGAATTCTTGAGAGGGTCGGGGATCACGCAATCATCATCTCCAAACACATGCCAGTGCTCATTGATAAGAAGCTCGGCAGCAAGAATGTTGCCGTAATCAAGTCAGCCAGCGAACTGTCCATAAAGATATTGTCCAGGAGCATGGAGTCCTGGCAGAAAAAAGATATAGCGCTGGCCAATGAGACCATCGAGTCTGTGGAGCAGCTGAAGCAGGAATGCAGAAAAATTAATGATATTGCAGCTCGCATGAAAGGAGAGCCAGCTGTTGCGCTTAGTTCCATCAGCGAGAGTATTCGTAGGACCGGTGAGTATGCAACAGATATTTCTGAGTTGATGATTAATCGGTTGGTTAACGAATAAGCCGCTGCAAAGACGGCTTATTCGCCCATGCCTCGTCTGTGTGAGCAAACTGAATGTTTGCGAGCGAGACCAAAACTTGTTTTGGCGAGAGGGCGGGGTTGTAGAGCCAGTTTCAGGAACTGGCTCGGTGACACGATTCCGTTTTCAAACTCTGGAAACCCCGTGAGTAAGCACGGGGAGGTGGTCGCCATCGGCATACTAATTGGTGCGTGCACGGCAATCATTCGTAAAAATAGGACGCAAGTTATTTATTGGAACTTGCGCATTCAGTTAATGGTGAAGGGAGACTTATGGAAAAAAGAATGAAAATTATTGTGTCTATCCTGGTAATCTTAATTCTTATCAGTTGCTTTGCATTTTGGTATTTTATTACCAATCTTGATTTTGGTTGGGGTGATAAATATTATTCAAGTGTTCAATTGAGAGTAAATACCACTTGGGACCAGAACTATACAAATGACACAATTGCTTCAATTGCCGAGACATTAGAAGATAATAACTATAATGTTACTGTTCATAAATTAAATTGGGTTGATGATAGTGATTTGCCACACCCATTGGATATATATAGGCTGGAAATAAGACAAATTGATAACGAAAGTGCAGGTGACATTATATTCACTTATCATATCTATGACAATTCATCAGTAGCAATTGTATCCATGAAAAATTTAATTTCACTGCCTGGCCCATCAGATACAACAGAAGCTATGTATGATTCTGTGAACAATGTTTTTTCCCATATTGATAATACTCTCAATTGGGATTCAGCAACTTGGGAATTTTCTTGGAGTACTATGACAAGTGATGGTTCAGAATATTACTATGGATATCCTCTTTCTGAAAGCAAACCAGTCGAATGAACCGGTCTTTAGAACAATACTACCCAAGCAGCTTCGGCCCGATGACCTGCCAGAGTATAAGGAACAGAATTGTTAGTGCCAGTAGGAAGCCGACTTTATTCACTGTTTTATCCCGGGCGAGTTTGTTCCGTTTCATTATGTTAATCTTTCTCACGTTGTATTTATTATCCGCTTCTGTCTGGGTGATTGCCTCTGCGCTAACTGCTCGGCTTAAGTGTCGTTTGAACTTTTTAGCCTCGACCTTTGCCTTCTTTGCCTTTGTTTTTCTCAAAAGGGAATCAAGCCAGTCTTTGAAGATATATCCGCCGTCCAGGGGAACTGCAGGAAGTGCATTGCTGAGCCCAACCATGAGGTTCAGCCAGAATACCCAGTATGTTGCATTGGCTATTACCCAGAATACATTTTCAGGTAGGAAACTCCAGAAGCCAGTGATCTCATAAAAGTTCATTGTTGGCCCCTGTACCGTGCTGAGCCCTGAGAGTGGCAAGGTGAAGTAAATTGCCATAGAACGTCCCACATCATTAATATTATCTGGTTCTCCAATTGGGTGGAAATGGTCTGTGCTCAGGCTGAACGTGTTTACTCCCAGATATCCGAGACCAGCATCTTCGGACTCATTGGTGATATCGCTTTTATCGCCCAATGTGACTGGAAGCACAAAGTAGCTTTCAGTGTCCTTTTCATAGAATTCTATATCTACTGTTTGATTGGCCGAGCAATTGGCAATGGCATTTGAGAAGTCACGATAATCTGAAACATTGGTGTTATTGAATTTCACCATAATCATGCCCTCGGTTATATTTGCCTGGGCTGCAGCAGTATCATCGCCAACAGCGGTTATTCCCACGCCGCCGTCGTGAACAGGCTGGACACTACCCATGAGTATAACTGAAAATACAACGGTAAGTACGCCAGCTAAAATGATATTCGAGGCTGGGCCGGCAGAGTACATTCTTACTCTTTTCTTTTTCTCGATTTTCAGGATAGCTTCTTCATCCGGCTCCACGAAAGCGCCCATTGGGAAAACAAAGAACATTACCCCAAGAGAGATAATTTTCACTTTAGCTAGTGCAGAAAGGATGCCATGTGAGAATTCATGAATCATCATTGCAATAACAAGTGCGAATATTCCGTACCACAGTGGAATGAGGGGATTAAGGCCAGGCAGTCCAAGAAGCATATGTGGTTCCAAATGGATGTCCTTTGCTCTGTCCACAACCAGCCAGGCCGAGAAAAACAGGAAACCGGTCATTATAAACATGGAGACGCCGGTGATGCCAACAGCGATTCTTCCATAAAAATCAACCAATTTTGGCCTTGTTTCAGCAATATTTTCGATTAATTTTTTTCCCCAATCAGTCTTCCACATGACAAAGGGACCCATGACGCTAAAATTGTGCTTTTCTATGGCATCCTGCCATTTGTTCCATATGGCCATTACTGCCACGGTCCAGATAAGGATAATCATCAATGCCAGGGAATACCAGAATAATAAGCTCATGATACCAGTTGGGCGGGGATTGGGCATTATATAGATAAAGTTGATGGTATGATAATATAATAGTGAGAGCAATAGGGTTCCGTTGCGTTCTGGTTGAAAGCCATTATTCCACCTCAAATTCTGATTCCCAGTCCAACGAAATCTTTGGGTTGGCTCTTGGATTTCTGATTGCCAAGTCTATCAAGTCACCCCAGTTATTTATGCCCTCACCAATGCCCCCAGCTTGTGCTGGTGTTTTGCCATTGAGATAACTATGCTCCAGAAAGAAATTGTAATGAGTGACATAGCCATCCAAGATTATTCTCGCACTTGATTTCTTTTTCAAATCTCGCATAACCTTAGTTCTTTGCTTCAATGAACCATGAAATCGTTCAATCAGGTTGATATTGGTCTTAGAGCCAAAACCCTGAGATAGTAAATGCTGAACTTTCCTTTCTGGCCTGTTAGAATAAAACACCTTATTGAATGCCTTAAGATACGAATACAATCTATCCGTTCTGACTACCTTTGGCCGAGTTTTACTTCGCAATTTAGCCATATAGAATAGCTTGGTTGCATCCTTTGTAGTTCTGACCTTAGATAAGTGAGATGCGATTAAGAATCTCGTATCGGCATCTATGATGTCCCAGAACCAGTATTTCTTTCCCCACAATGGAATCATAGTTTCATCGGCAATCCAGGTATCTGATAATTCCGGCTTCAATGATAATACATACTGATTAGCCAGTTTGGAATACTTGATTACCCATCTCCAAACCGTAGATTTGTTGATATTAACACTTTGTAAATCGTCAAATGTCTGGACAATGTTTTTCAATGACATCCCATTATAATAATACGTTAATGCTCTAACAATCAGTTCTTTAGGATGTTGCATTTCTGGATAGGCGTTTATTTCTGCAAACTTCCGCCCACAAGTCTTACAAATGTAATTCTGGACGTTATTGTATTTCCCATACTTGCTCAAATCGTCCGAGCCACAGAATCGGCATTTAATTGTATTCGTTCTAACTCTTATTCTTTGATGCGTTGCCATTTGAACCATCCCTTTCTTAATATTTCGGGTTTGTTTTCTATTATTTCCCATTGCCACAAAATCGTTCTTTTTGAAATTGTTGGGTGATGTGTCATATGACATCCCAACACCAGTTTTTTACGATATTTCCGCCCTATATTTGATTTAAACTCAAAGCAAACATCATAAATTCCAACATCTTTAAAAAATTTATCACAATCTAAATTCTCAGAGTTGCCCTCAGATAATGCTGGTATGACCGATGAAAATTTAATTGGTTCCTGGTTATTAAGTGAACTCTCAATTGATATTTCTTTCACAACAGAAGTATTCACTTCCAACAGATTTGTTATAACTAAAATGTCGTTTCGTTTAGATTCACCACCGAGGTTCCAAGGATTAGAGGGGGCATATTCTGATTTATTCTTCAGATGAAAATTGAGTTTTGGACGGTTATTCTTTTCGTTCTCTTTATCTTCCTCAATACCTATAATTATGGTAATTATGCCCGTAACAAATAGAATAATTGAGAAAAAATATAATATATTCATATCAGCAACCCCCAAACGAACCGTTGTGCTTACCAATAAGGCTATAATACACTGGACAAAACCACAAATATGAACCGCACGAACCGTCATATCGAACCCTATAAACATACCTATTTATATACATTTACACCACCTTGCAACGGAACCGAGCAATAGAAAGATATATATACTGTATATTAGAAAGTATTATATTAAAAATAACTATTCTCCCTTGTAAGTGATGATATGCCAGTTGAGAAAATTAAAAAAAATGTTATTCTGCTAGGTGACGGCGCTGTGGGCAAGACCAGTCTTATCAAGCGTTTTGTTCTGGATCAGTTTGATGACAAGTATATCACCACAATCGGAACCAAGGTCACAAAAAAGGAAGTTTTTGTTGGAAATGATGATGATGGAGCCGAGATGACGCTCCTTGTCTGGGACATACTAGGTCAAAAAGGCTACCGCTACACCCAGGCATTATCCTTTGGAGGCATTGAAGGCGCACTTCTAGTGGCTGACATCACCCGGCCGGAAACCCTTGAGAGCCTGAAAGAATACTGGATTCCTTCCATAGTTAGTGTTACTGGCCCTATTCCCATGGCCTTCCTTGGAAATAAGGCAGACCTGGAAGATGAAAGGGCATTTGGCCTTGATGAATTGGGAAAACTGGCTGAAGAATACAGTCATGCTAATTATGAGCCCAGGGCATTCCTGACAAGTGCCAGAACCGGGGACTATGTTGATGATGCATTCTACAATCTGGCAGAGACCATGAAGAATGTTGTGACCATTGCCAAGGACAATGTGCCTCAGTATTTTGTTGACAAGAGCGAGGTTCATACTTTAGTTGATGTTGTGGACCATATTGTCGCTGATTTCTGTCATCACTTCGGGGGACTGGAAAATGCAACCCCTGTTGTTCGTCATCAGATGGAAAAGGTTGGCCTTGACCTGGATAATCCCAATTACAAGACAGTGGTGGAATTTATAAATAATCTGGCCAATGTTGAGAATGGATTAAAATCTCCAGAAGAGGTGAAGATGAACCGCACTAAGCGTCTGTATCTGGTGAATAATCTCCCGAATCAGAACCGTTGAGGGATTGCCACTCCTCTATTAGTTTATCCAGTTGTGGATTAATGTCTTCAAGCTTTGTCATTCTACCGTCCCATGTTGGTAGGAATGGATGTTCGTTTTCAATTTTCTGTCTAAGCTCAATTATCTGAGTTTCGAGTTTCTTATTCATGCTTCCTGAATACATCACAGAAATATGGATATTATCGCCTCTTTCAACATAAAGCTCACGGTCTCCGAACTCCATCTTTTTAACCTTGTCGGTTTTGTCTTTGGATAGTGATTCGCTAATAAATTCTTGAACCACAGTAAGCATTGCACTCACTAGATCGCCGTCTAACTCTGCTTTGAGGCCTGAACTGGATTTTCTGTGGGAAATAAGCCTGCCGTCACGATATATTACAAAGATATCATCGATTGTGGGGGATTCTGGCTTGAAGTAATGCCAAAGACCATAGATTATGAAAAAGCCAGCCAGTGCCATTGCGATGCCTGACCAGGGCCAGTATATTTCTTCCCAGAATGTGTAGATTCTCTGTATCTGGATGGATAATATGTTGGATGATACTTGTTCCTGCAAACCTTCCACTGGGTCTGTGACCTGCATGAATATATGGACATCGGCAGCATGGAACTCCTGGCTCATTTTCTCTGCCCTGAAAGTGATGGTGAACGAGTGAGACCCAGGGCTGACATCTTCCAGTTCCCAGATACAGACATCATTTAAAACGCTGCATGCCTGGCTGCTGATCTCCAGTTTCAGACCCTCGGGAATGGTCATATTGAAATCAATGGTTTCTGCGCTCCCATAACCTGTATTATTATAATATACAGTAAAAATAAGCATATCGTCTGAATTGATGTGGCTGACCTGGGAAGTAATAACCAGTGTAATCTGACTTTCAAGAGTTGCCCGGGAGGTCAGTGTGTTTGAATCTGTTTGTCGGATGAAGCCAGTTGGATCAGAATACTGGAGTTCCATTGTCACAGGGATTATGGAATCCTGTGGAACATTTTCCCTCAAGGTGGCATTGAAGTGCAAAATCTGGCTGGAATTCCATTCAAGATTTGACACTTGTTGGGATATGTTCTGGGAGTCCTGCAATGGAATCTGAAGCCTGTTGTCCAGGGTGCTGTTGACCCAAATACTCTCTGCGGTTCCTCGGCCAGTATTGTTTACATGAACCTGGTAATGAATAATCTCATCAATATCAGCCGATGCCTCATTGGCAACCAATTCAGCGGTAATCAATGGAGAATCTGCCCTGACCGATGCAGGTTCCAGCAAAGATTCAGCCTTGTTTCCCATGGGGTCCAGATAGTCCAGTGTGACAGTGGTCTGAAGCAGGGTTCCGTCGGAGATTCCGGAGCCCATCCTGGCATCTATCCAGAATTGATTATTGCTGTTTGGAATGCTGGTGAACACATATTTCTGGATGTTTGGGTTGTCATCTGTAATGAAGCTATCAAAGATAGCCAGTGTGTCTGTATTATTGCTCTCATACTCCAAATTCTCATCCAGGTAAACATTCAGCCAGACAATGGATGATGAACTGGCAGCGGTATTGTTGAAATGTACGTTGAGCCGAATAACCTCGCCGGCCTCTGCTCCGGCAACGGTCCAATCAGGCTCAAGGGTGATGGCTGGCTCGGTGGAAACATAGCTGAGTTTCATCCATAAACCCGACGGTGAGACGACTGCATCTGAAGTTTTCAGGATGGCCCGGATTCGAATGCTGGCTGAAACGTCTATGTATCGCAGGTCCCCATCAACAGGCATATCTGTCCAGTTTTTTCAGGATGCTATTGAATACTGATATTCTACGGTCTGGCCGTTGAGTTCCTCGGCATGAGAGAAGAAGCCCCCGCTGGTTATGTTGGAGGGCGAATAATCAAACGTTTGGATTGTTCCGGCCGGATGGAATTTCTCATAGGTGATATTCACGCTTTCAAGCACAGGAGTGACATTGGTGGAAATTGTGGTAAATTCCACACGATACTGGATATACTGGCCCCATGGGCAATCTATGGCAGAACCTGTTGGGTCTGTAAACGGTGCTGACCAGTCAGACCAGATGCTGTCGGTGGGTACAGAGGAATTGCCAGTTCTGACAAACAGCTCGATGTCAGTGCCTGTAGGAAGTTTCTCCTCCCAGCTTATATTATTCCACATGGCATAGGAGCCAGTATCAAATACCTGTGAGAGATTTCCTTTCTCCTCAAAGGCTAAAAATCCGAATGAAGCATCATCCCAATAATTGATTATGCCATCTGGTTGTGTGGTGTGAGATGCGTTTCCTGTTGAATTTGTAAAGGTATAAAGGGTAAAATTATATAATCCCGGTTCATTGAATATTGTAGTATTATCAGAAAAAAGTTGTATATATTCAGAATATGATTCATTGACCCAGCCAGTTGAGTTTATAGGAAAAACTTGGCCACTGCTCACCTGTTCAATGTGGATTTCTGCCAGAGAGCCAGGATCAATTTTGTATGAGTTGTTTGTAAAATTATGGAATGCAGAGATATTTACAGCTAATGGTATTGACGGGAGATTGATTGATTGATTAACCCAAGTGTGCCGTTCAAAACCAGTGTCAGGGGCAATCGGAGGGTGTGCGTCAACAAATTTGTTCAGCCAACAATAATTGTCATCGCGTCCTCCGCCAGTCGTTTCTCTATATTCCAGATTACTATCTGCACTACCGGAGCCTGATTTGTTCCAATAATCTGCTGTACCACCGCTAGCTGGATTTGAAAATTTTCCATTCAATAACAATTCAATGTTAGCTGTACTATTTAGAGATACATTACCATCTACTGAAATAATGAGATTATTGTTAGTTCCGTTTAAGAAATCCTGCTGAGAATCCTGAACCCAATAATATTCATATTTTGATAGATTTACATAACCTGGCTCGATGGTGGTATTGTTGATAATGTAATCTACATCGGTCCCGAA
>JAUWNU010000012.1 GCA_030612505.1 Methanomassiliicoccales archaeon | reverse complement strand
CGGAAATACCGGAACAGTTCCGGCTGACAACCCCCTGACCAACCCGCTGATTATAGAGGTCATTGATTCGATAATGCCGAATCTCGCACACACACCCATCACAACTCTCGAGGCCGGCGAAACCCATGATATGGTCGTCACTGCAGATGACAATATTGGACTTGATGAGATAAACATGTATGTTAGAGGAGTAGGCGAGTCAGTTTTCACAGAATATCCCCTGGTTTTCAATGGAAATCCGAATGAATACAATGCCACAATGCCTGCCCAGTTTTTCACGGGAACCCTGGAATACTATGTATGGTGCAATGATACCAGCAATAATACTGTTAGATTGCCAGCTAGTGGCAACTGGAGTGTTGATGTAGTTGATACAACTGCCCCGGAAATAACACATTCACCGATAAATTCGGTGAAAGTAAATGATACAATAAATTTCACCTGCCATATATCTGAAGTTGTGGGTATTGATCAAGTATGGCTGAACTTCACGGATGTTTGGGATGGCCACTTCAATAATCCAATGATTCATGGTGGCAGTGGTAATTGGTATTATCTAAATCAATCTGGCCAGAATTGGACTGGTACACTCCACTATACCCTCTGGGTAAATGATACAAGTGGTAACCTGGCAAGTTTCTCACATTCAACAGCAGTAAATGATGAGGAAACACCACTTATTTTCCATGATGCACCGGTCTATCTGGATTACAATGTATCCACAAGTATTTCAGCCTATGTGGTGGATAATCTTAATATAGACACGGTATCCCTGTTTTACGAGTCAGTGGGAACTACTGGGTTCACTGAAGTTCAGATGACCTCAACCGATTTTGATGTGGACCGTGGTAATTTTTCGGCAGATATTCCTCCTCAAGATATCGGCACAATGAAATATTACCTCAATGCAACAGATGATGAAGGAAATGAAATAATCTGGCCGGCTATTGGACCCCCCCATGAGATTGATGTTCTGGACCTGGAACCTCCAGTAATTTCTCCTGATGCATACACAATTGTGAGAAGCTCCCCGGGAGACGTAACTCTCACTGCCAACGTGACTGATAATCATGAAATGAATGAGTTTATCCTCTATTATTTGAACTCAACAAGCCAGTCATGGAATAATGTCTCAATGGTTCCGGTGGATGTGGATGCCACTGGCTCAGGAATGTATCAGGGCATAATCCCTGGCCATATTCGGGACAGGGTAAAATTCTATTATTCTGCAAATGATTCCAGTGAAAATAGTATAACCAGCCCGGAATCAACTCCAAAGTTAAATCCATATTCCTTAATTTTCCTGGATTATTCTTCTCCAACTATTGAGATGTATTATCCTTCGTCTTCAGGGGTAAACAGTACCACCGAGATAATAATCAATGCAATAGATGACCAGGAAATAGTCTATGTTCAATTATACTTCAATGGAACCGAAGATGGAGGTTTCACCCAGATAACCTTGTCAAAGCTGGAAAATGGCACTTACAGGGGCATTCTGCCGCCGCAGAATCTTAGCGGCGACATTCAGATTTATGCAAGGGCAAGTGACGGAGCTAATATTCATGAGAGCCAGACATTTTCAATATCTGTGATAAATCAGCCGCCGGAAATCCAACATATTGGTGTGGAGTCCGCACCAGTTGGGGATAATGTGGCAATGGTTGCCCAGGTTTATGACGATTTACATGTGGAAAATGTTATTTTTTCCTGGAGGCCAATTGGCGAAAGCCAGTATTTCAATCTAACAATGACTAAGACTGTAATTGGTACTTATCGAACAGACTTATCTTTCGAAGATGCGCTGATTATCCAGTATCATATTACAGCCTTTGACGCAGAAAATTCAACCGCTTGGCCAGATGGACCGGACCATGAAATCAGCATTATGGATTTAGAACCGCCGGTGATAGTTCATGAACCCTTGGTTCAGCTCAATATTAGTTCAAGACCCATAATTACAGCGATTGTTTCTGATAATCAGCAAGTTTCCTCGGTAACTATATGGTACAAAAATGCTTCCTCCAGCACATTCTTCAGCGCCTCAATGACCACAGTATCCAATCTCCAGGATACCTATGCCGTGGTTTTAGGACAGCAGCCAGAAGGTAATTTCACCTATTATATCCAGGCAACCGATGGTATAAATACTGCCGAAACCCAGTATTATACTGCAGAGGTTATTGACAGTTCTGGAACTGACTGGGCACTCATTATCATATTGATAATTCTCATCATATTGCTGGTGATTGCAGCAATTATTGTTCTCATGTACCTTAGTGGCAAATCTTTAAAGAACTTCCTTCGCAGGAAACCCAAACCTATTAAAGAAGAAGCCAATCCCCCAGAAAAGTGATACCATGCGCTCTACTGAAGAATTCAATGACTGGTATGTCGAGATAGTTGAAAAGGCTGGCCTAACGGACAAGCGTTATCCAATAAAGGGAATGAATGTCTGGACCGGTTATGGCTGGAAGGCAATGCGCCTTATTGATACCTATATGCGCCAGGAGCTGGACGATACTGGCCATGATGAGGTTTGCTTCCCACTGCTGATACCGGAGAACGAGTTCCTGAAGGAAGCAGATCACATAAAGGGCTTCAGCGCAGAGGTTTACTGGGTCACCCATGCCGGTGAGAATAAGCTGGACATCCCCTTGCTTCTAAGGCCTACCAGTGAAACTGCAATGTATCCCATGTTCTCGCTCTGGATTCGCTCCCATGCTGATTTGCCATTGAAAACATATCAGCTTGTGAATGTTTTCCGCTATGAAACAAAGCAGACAAGGGCATTCATTCGCATGCGCGAGATACATTTTTTCGAGGCCCATACTTGTCATGTTGATTTTGAAGATGCAGAGCGCCAGATAGCAGAAAATCTGGTGATAATGAAGAAACTGGCCAAGAGATTATGCCTGCCTTATGTTCTGTGCAAGAGGCCGGACTGGGACAAGTTTGCCGGTGCATTTTACACAATTGGAATTGACTCTCTTATGCCTACTGGCCGGACACTTCAGATGGGCAGCATCCACCAGTACAAGGAGAACTTTTCCAGGCCCTATGAGATAAAGTATGAAGATGATAAAGGCCAGCATCAGTATGTGCATCAGACAACATATGGCATGAGCGAGCGAATTCTTGGGGCGCTGATATCATTACACAATGACGAGAAGGGAATCATTCTGCCGCCGGACATTGCGCCGTTCCAGATAGTCATAGTTCCAATTATTTCAAAGCAAGAGCCAGAAGTTGTGAACAATAAATGCAAGGAAATATTTACCCAGCTTAAGCAGGCCGGTTTCCGGGTCCATCTTGATGATAGAGACCTAAGGCCAGGCAATAAATATTATGATTGGGAACTGAAAGGCGTGCCCCTGAGGATCGAGCTAGGTGCAAGAGATATTCAAAATGGAGTTATCACAACAGCCAGGCGTGATACCGGCGAGAAAAATCAAATTTCATTTGATAATATTATCGAAGGCATAACAGAGCAGCTTCTTGCAATCCAGTCTGACATGTTCACCAGAGCTAATAAGGAATTTGAAGACTCAATTTTCGAAATAACCGACCTTTCTGATGCAAAGCCAGGAATTAATATAATGAACTGGTGCGGAGAAGAGGATTGCGGCCATGAGGTGGAAAATGCCACTGAAATGGCAGTTCTCGGAGTTCCGGTAGAGGCAGAGCCAAAACCAGGCAACTGTATTGTTTGCGGCAAGCCTACTGAAACATTGATTTATATTGCTAAAACATACTGATTGTTTGCTGAAAACTATTACTGGCTATCTTTGATTGAATAGAGCAGAATACCAACCAAACCAAACCCGCAAAGAATCACTGTAACTGCGTATATTCCCAGATTTTCCCTTGCAAAGAAGTTCCAGGAACCGTACATGAGGCCCCAAGAGAGGTAGATAATTAGACCCAGAGCTAGAAGTGCGGAATATATTCCCAGCATGTATTTTTTTGGAATCTCAACCTGATTATCTTCTGGCATCCCTCGGCACATTATGGGTTTTATATAAAATACTTATGTTGAACAGATGGCAAACACATCAAAAAGAATTTAATACTGGCCTTACCATACAGTGAAGAGTAGGGTGCCCATGGGAACCGGAAGTCCTTTGTCCAAACTGAAAGTGGTCGATTTGAAAGAACTGGCTACTAATCTTAACTTATCGCTTACTGGTAAGGAGAAGAAGCCAGAACTTATCACACTAATAGAAGAGGCAGCCGGTTCCAAATTAAAATCACTTAAAGTTGGAGAACTGAAAGCCTTTGCCAGAGATTTTGAAATCCAACTGGGCGAGGCAAAAAAGAAAAATGAACTTGTTGATATCATTCAGCATGACCTGACCAATGAATCTGTCACTGTGCTTTTTGATGCCCCTCAGCCGGAAATTAATCTGGAAGAAATAGGTGAAGAGTTAGTGGAAGTAGAAAAGGACCTGGAAGAAGTGGTTCATAAACTCGAAGTTAGCTCTACTCCAGACATGGCAGATATCTATGATATTGACCAGAAATTAACTGATGTGGTGAAGCAGGACATGGACTTCACAAATGTGGCAAGCATGCTGGATGTGGGCCGTATTAAGTTTCTTGATAGAAAATATGTGGAGAGCATGACAATGCTCATGGAGGCAACAAAGACCTGCCAGATATTTTATGAAAATTATAAAGATGTTACACATGCTTTTGCTATTCTATCGGCTGAAAAGATACTTGAGGAATGCAGGCAGGCCGAGTTAAATGATGAAAATGCTGCTGATTCGCTTATCCACGCCAAGAGGACTTTCCCGGAAGGCGGAAAAAAGCGAGACGAGGCAATCCAGGCACTTGTGGAACTTGCCAATGCGGTTCATCGGGATGAGATTATCTACCTGGAGAATCGATTAGCTCAGGTTGAGCCATTGATAAACGCAATGCGTGTTCAAGGTGTAGATGTTTTTAATGCAGAAAGATATCTTCACAGGGCCAGGGAAGCATTCCTGATAGGTGAACTGTCCAATGTGAATGATCATCTTGAGAAGGCCCAGTACACAGCCGAGGAATCCAAGGATGTCTGGATAAACGAGATATACAATGATATTCCAAAGGTAGAATCAATAATCAAGCAGGCCAGCGATCTCGGTGCTGATACTACTGGTGCTGAAAAACATCTGGAGCAATCCAAAGTTGCCTTTGAAAATGAGGATTATTCATTATGCGCCGAGTTGAAAAAGCTGGCAGAGCGCAAGGCCATGGAGAGCCAGCATTCACAGATTCAAAAAGCAGCACAACTCGAACGTGAAAAATTCGGAGATGCAGAAAAGATACTGGCAACCCTTTCTTCTCTAATCCGGGAAGCTGAAGTATACGGCATAAACACCAAGGAAATAAACATATCAATGACCAATGCCAGGAACGCGTTAATTAACAATGATTATGTTAACGCACTCACCTATGCCAGGGAAGCAGAATCCCAGTCAAAAACAATCTGGACCCAGATAAGGGCGCAGCGCGAGGCCATACAGTCCAGCGGCCGGATTCTGAAACCATGCCAGACCTGTAATTCGCCGGGCATTACTGTCCTGCAGAACGGGAAGGCGGTCTGCGTGAATTGCGGAATGGTCTATGATGTCCAGGTGAAAAACGCACAGTCAGTCAAAAAGAAGAAGAAAAAGAAAAAGGGCTGGAATCCGCTCAAGTAAAATGGCGAAGCCATGACACTTGAGCAAGGGCTGCCTTACACCGTGTTTTTTCTTTGTAGCTGCGAACTGCGCTGGCTCACGCGCCTTCCCCCCGCTCGGAGCGCTTTGCTGATTTATTGTAGCGGGTCAAGAACACTCTGGTCTTTAGGCCAGAGATGAATTGGCCAAAACTACGATAAACGAGGATTCCGCCGCATACCGTACATTTTCTAGCATATCAAATCAAAGCCATATAGCTTTGATAATTAGGTGTGTGAACAACGATACCCCGTTGTGAATTGAGTGAAAGCCGCAGGATTTCAGTCTGGGCCGACGTAGGTAAACATACAGTCACAAAGGAACTGGCATCTATATCATCAACCAGAAACGCCAGCTCCTTTAGGGGCTGGTAGTTTACACCAAATTATCCAGTGTGTATCGTGATTTCCTGCCCATCTACCTTGAGTGTTACTTCTTCCCCGTTTTTAAGTTCCAGGGCGTCAGCGATTTTCTTGGGGATGCGTACTATCAGATTGCTTCTGACCTTTCCAATCTTAACACGAAATGCCTCTTTCTTTATCATGTTCAGTAGAAGAATCCTCTGGGCTTGTGCTGGGTCAAAATAAGATTCTCCACATTTGCATTTCCATCCTTCTATGGGTTGACCCTGAAATCTCAGCTTAGAGGGCTTGGCTGTCTTACCGCATTTTACACATTTCATTCCTTCTGTCATATTCTTACCTCCTTTTCGTAAATATTCCTACATGCGTGATTGCCCAAACATCTGTATCCAGTGAATAATTGAATGATTGCACAACAACTGTTTTTAGAGTTTTGTTACCTTTGTCGGCACATTTCTCAATAGTGCCCTTTTTTCTTTTACTCCTATAGCAATCATATCCATCTTCTAGCACTTCAACCACAGTTGTCAAATCGATGCCCAGGTCACACATTTCTTTCAACGCAGACCTTGTTGGTATCAACGGGAATCCTTTGTAAGTGGGTATTTTCATTTGTTCACAACATATGTTATAAGCAGTTGAGGTATATGTATGTTTCTTGACAAAATATGGAAAAACCTTAAAAATCGACTTCAAAAACAACTTCAGCACTCATTTTAAGGTTTTTGGCTTCGCCCTGCTTACATTAGCGTGATTAGTTTTGATTGTCTGGATGGAATCTTGTTAGCTACCCAAGTATGACACCAAAGCTTGCCTCCGTTGCTTTATTGGGAACTGGTGCTAATATGGTTTCAGTTTTCAATGTGTCATTACCTTATTTGATTGAGGATATAATAGATTTATCCACTGTGATTATGCAACCAGGTGAAGGATACTGGGTAAAGGTTCCAGCGGATTCTGTTTGGACAGTAGATTGGTAATCATACCGATTCAAAAATAGGATGAAAAGGAAGCCTGGCGTAAACCAGGCTTATTCTTCTGCTTTTGGGTGTGCCCAAAAGCAGCAGACCCTAGACCCTTCTGCTTTCGAGCCAACTCGAAAGCAGTGTACCCTAGACCCTGTCTATTCTTCAGACATTGCCTTGTAGCGCTTGTATTTCTTCACCACGCCATCAGCCAATGCCTTGTGGAGTCGCTCTGCTTCCTCTGGGAAGGACTTGGTCAGACTGTGGTATCTTACCTCTCCCATGAGGAAATCGCGTATTTTTCCGTTTGGCTCCTTGTAGTCAAGCTGGAACGGGTTCTTTCCCTCATCAGAGAGTCTCGGGTCATACCTGAACAATGGCCAGTATCCTGCTTCCACAGCCAGTTTTTCTTCTTCCTGGCTCTTTACCATGCCTGCCTTTATTCCATGATTGATGCACGGTGCGTAGGCAATTATTAGTGATGGGCCTGGGTAGGATTCTGCTTCCCTGATTGCCTTTATCAGCTGATTCTTATTGGCGCCCATTGCCACACTGGCCACATAAACATAGCCATATGACATGAACATCATTCCCAGATCTTTCTTCACAGTCTTCTTGCCGGATGCTGCGAACTTTGCCACAGAACCTATTGGAGTTGCCTTGGATGACTGGCCACCGGTGTTTGAGTAAACCTCGGTGTCAAGAACCAGGATATTAATGTCCTCGCCCATTGCCATAACATGATCCAGGCCTCCATATCCAATATCATAAGCCCAGCCGTCTCCGCCGACAACCCACTGGCTAATCTTTGTGAGCATGTCCTTTGCCTCAAATATGTCATCCAGAAGTTTGTTTCCGGTTTTTTCTGGGATGCCTGCTTTAATTATATCGCCGAATTCCTTTGAAAGGTCCGCATCAAGTGCGTTCTCCAGCCATCCCTTGAAAGCTTCATTCAACTCTGGCTTTGCATTGGTGTCTATTGCCTCTTTAATGATATCTGCCAGCTTTGCCCTGCGCTGGGTATTGGCAATCATCATTCCGAAACCGTATTCTGCATTATCTTCGAAAAGAGAATTTGCCCATGCAGGTCCATGTCCTTCCTCATTCTTTGCGAAAGGTATTGAAGGCGCTGAACCGCCCCAGATAGATGAACAGCCAGTTGCATTGGAGATTATCATCTTATCTCCATAAAGCTGGGTAATGAGTTTCAGATATGGTGTTTCTCCACATCCGCCGCAAGCTCCAGAATATTCCAGAAGCGGTTTTCTTAGCTGGGAGCCCTTGACATTATACTTGTCCAGTTCACCGAATCGGATTGGGATCTTGTCCGAGTAATTAAACAGAGGTACCTGCTTCTCGATCTGGCTGGCATATGGCTTCATTACCAGCGACTTTTCTTTCGAAGGACAGATATCTGCACAATTGCCGCAGCCAACACAGTCCATTGTGTTTATCTGGATGCGAAATTTCATGCCCTCAAGCCCTTTACCGGTTGCGTCAAGAACATCAAAGCCCTCTGGTGCATTTCCTACTTCCTCTGGTGATGCAATGACTGGCTTTACTGTTGCATGTGGGCAAACAAAAGCACATTGATTGCACTGGATACAATTTTCCGGTATCCATTCTGGAACATTGATGGCAATTCCACGCTTCTCGTATTTGGTGGTTTCCACTGGGAAAAAGCCCCCAGGTGTGAATGCACTGACTGGCAGTTTATTACCCTGCTGCTCGATCATTGGCCTCATGACATTTGTAACAAAGTCTGGCTCCTCTCCGAAATCCTTTACCTCGAGAGTTGCGTCTGCCCATGATTCCGGATAGTTAATCTCCACAAGATTTCCAAGTGCAGCGTCAACAGCTGCCCAGTTCTTTTCTACTATAGACTGGCCTTTCTTTCCATAGGTCTTTTCAATTGCTCCCTTGAGAAGAGTAACTGCCTCGTCAACTGGAAGTACGTCTGCCAGTTTGAAGAATGCTGTCTGCATGACCATGTTAATTCTGCCGCTCAATCCAACATCAGCAGCAATCTTCACACCATCGATATTGTAGAACTTGAGCTTGTTCTGTGCAATTGCCCTTTTGAGGGAGCCAGGCAATTCCGTTTCCATTTCTTCAAGTGACCATGGTGAGTTCAGAACGAATGTTCCGCCTTCCTTGATACCCTCAAGCAGCTTGTACTTGTGAACATAGGACGGCTGATGGCATGCGATATAATCTGCATCATCAATTAGATAGGTTGACTGGATAGGTGATTTTCCAAATCTCAGATGAGAGACAGTCACACCGCCAGATTTTTTAGAATCATATGCAAAGTAGCCCTGGACGAACATGTCAGTATTGTCGCCGATAATTTTGATTGCATCCTTGTTTGCACCTACGGTTCCATCGCTGCCCAGTCCCCAGAACTTGCACTGGACAAGTCCTTCTGGAGTTGCATCAATTGTATCTGTAACTGGAATTGATGTATTTGTCACATCGTCGGTTATTCCAACTGTGAAGTGATTCTTTGGTGTGTCCTGCTTCATATTGTCAAATACTGCCTTTGCCATGTTTGGCGTCAAATCTTTCGAGCCAAGGCCGTATCTGCCGCCAACAATCATGCGAGTATCTTGCTTTTCTTTGAACACTGCTGATACGTCAAGATAAAGTGGGTCTCCAAATGCGCCGGATTCTTTTGTTCTGTCTAAAACCGTAATTATCTTTGCAGTTGCTGGAACTGCCTTGAGGAAGTGCTCTACCGAGAATGGTCTGAACAAACGAACCTTAAGCAGGCCAACCTTCTCGCCCTGGGCATTGAGATAGTTCACCATCTCTTCTGTAGCTTCACAGCCTGAGCCCATCATGATGATAATGCGGTCTGCATCTGCTGCTCCCACATAATCGAACAAATTATAGGTTCTTCCAGTAAGCTGGCTCACCTTCTTCATTTCTTCTTCCACAATCTGTGGAACCGCTAGATAAAACTTATTGGCTGCCTCTGTAACCTGGAAGTATATATCTGGATTTTGAGCTGTTCCTCTGAGGTGAGGATGCGTGGGGTTAAGTGCCCTGGCCCTGTGTTTTTTAACTGCATCCCAGTCAACCAGCGGCTTCATGTCTTCATAATCAATCATCTCGATTTTCTGAATCTCATGAGATGTTCTGAAACCATCAAAGAAGCTAATGAATGGTATGCTTGCCCTGATGCTTGAAAGATGCGCAACAAGTGCCAGATCCATGACTTCCTGGACCGAGCCAGATGCTATCTGTGCCCAGCCGGTTGACCTGGCTGCCATTACATCCTGATGGTCCCCGAAGATGGATAAAGCTTGGCCGGCAATTGCCCTTGCTGAAACATGTAAGACACATGGCATTAGTTCGCCAGAGATCTTGTACATGTTCGGCAACATCAGAAGGAGACCCTGTGAGGCTGTGAAAGATGTGGCCAGACCTCCTACACTTGCCATGCCATGAATAGCACCTGCTGCTCCACCCTCCGATTGCATTTCCACAATCTTCATAACCTGACCGTGCAGGTTCTTTCTCCCATTGGCCGCCCAGGTATCCGCAACTTCACCCATTACACTGGATGGAGTTATCGGATAGATGGCTGCCACATCGCTGAAGGCATAGCCCACATGGGCTGCTGCCGTGTTTCCGTCAATTGACTTCATATTTTTCTCGGCCATGGTACACACCTGTCGTGATTATCGGTATTGTCAAAAAACATATGAGATAGATATGTCTTAGACTGCTACCTAGTCAGCCCCAATAAATACCATATCTTAAAGGTTATCAAGAAACTAGATTAATCAAGACATAATGTAAACACAAACATTTTATAGACATGCTTTTGTCAGGTCTATTGGTGATTACTTGAAGGCAGTGATTTTAGCCGCAGGGGAAGGCACTCGACTCAGACCTTTCACAACATCCGAACCAAAACCTATGATTCCCATAGCCAACCGCCCGATTCTAGAATATGCAATCCAGGCACTGGCCAAGAACGGAATTACAGATATTACCATTGTTGTGGGGTACAAGAAGGAGAGGATAATGACTCATTTTCAGGACGGGAAAAGTCTTGGAGTCAAGATTAATTATGTGGAACAGAAAAAGCGCGTTGCAAAAGCTGGCACCGCCTATGCACTGTCCATGGTGAAGGGCAAGGTTAAGGGAGATTTTTTACTTCTGCCAGGTGATAATATAATCAGTCCCAGTTTGATTGGGGACCTGCTGAAAAAGAATGGGAAGTACCGTATTGTCATAACCGAGAGCGAGAACCCTTCAAAGTACGGCGTGGTGGAACTTACTGGCGACTATGTGAGAAATATTGTTGAAAAACCAGAATATCATATTAGCAATGTCATAAGTACTGGCATATACAAATTTTCAGATGATATATTCAAGATAATCGACAAGGTCATGAAGACCGGAAAATATGACCTTACCAGCGTCCTGCAGACCATAATTCCAGATACAAAACTAACTGCAGTAAAAACCTCCAATGTCTGGAGTGATGTTGTCTATCCCTGGGACATACTGGAGATGAATGCTGTTGCGCTAAGAAAATGTGGAACTAAAACTTCCGGAAGAATCGACAAGGGCGTGACAATGAAAGGGCCGGTAACAATCGGCGAAGGAACTATAATCAGGTCAGGTACGCATATCATGGGGCCAGTGGTCATTGGAGAGGGCTGTGAAATCGGACCTTCTGTGTGCATTTACCCGTCAACCAGCATAGGAGATAATGTCCGAATTGGACCATTCACGGTATTGGAGAACAGCGTGCTCATGGATGACGTCCAGCTCAGTTCAGGCTCATATGTTTCTCATTCTGTTATTGGCGAGGGCGTGGAAATTGCTCCGCAGTTCTCAGCCGTGGAAGCAGAGGCCCATGTAACACTAGACGAGGAATGTAAGAAAGTTCAGCGCCTTGGGGTGCTAATTGGTGAAAATACAGTCATCGGCAGCCAGGTTTCCACCAAGTCAGGCATTATTATTGGCTCAGATTGCAGGATAGGTCATCATTCAAAGGTTGACTGCAATATCGAGAGCAATACAAAGGTTATGTGAGACATTATGTGCGGAATTATCGGATACACAGGCAATCGCCAAGCCAGGGATGTAATCATATCTGGCCTAAAGCGGCTGGAATACAGGGGTTACGATTCTGCTGGCATAGTCATTGGAAACGGTAGTATCCAGCTTGTGAAAGACAAGGGCGGAATGGCAAATCTCGAGAGCATACTGCCGGAAATGAAAGGGCAGTATGGAATAGGCCATACCAGATGGGCAACCCACGGACCTCCGCTGAAAAAGAACTCGCATCCACATCTTGACTGTAAGGAAGAAATTGCACTTATCCACAATGGCATAATCGAGAATAATATGGCACTTCGTGAAGAATTGATTCAGCGAGGCCATAAGTTCAAGTCTGACACAGACACAGAAGTCATTGTTCATCTTCTGGAAGAATTATATCATGGCAACCTTGAAGAAGCTATACTAAAAACCGTTGCCAGGCTTGAAGGAAGTTATGCAATTGCTGCAATCCATGCCAAAGAGAAAGGAAAAATCGTCGGTGCAAGAAATATCAGTCCTCTGGTTGTTGGAATCGGGAAAAAGGAGAACTTTCTAGCTTCGGACGTTCCGGCTATCCTTGAATACACTGACAGGATGATTTATCTTCTGGATGAAGAGATTGTCACTCTTCTCAAGGATGAAGTTAAGATAATGGACTTCCAAGGCAAACCAGTCAAGAGAAATTGGCAAAAGGTCGAAATGAACATCGAAGGCGCGGAAAAGAGCGGATACGAGCATTTCATGTTAAAAGAGATTTTTGAACAGCCAGATGTTATCATGGACACCTTTATCGGAGCCAATCTTAACACAGAAAATGGTTATTCACTGAACTTGAAACCCGATACCATCAAAATAATCGCCTGCGGAACATCCTATCATGCTGGCTATGTTGGAAAATATATGTTTGAGGAGTTTGCTCATGTTCCTACAACTGTAGAAATTGCTTCAGAATATCGTTTTTCTTCAATAACAACTTCCAATCCACTAATTATCGGAGTCAGCCAGAGTGGTGAAACCTCCGATACACTGGTAGCCCTGAGGATCGCCAAGAAAAGAGGATTAAATACCCTGGGAATCGTGAATATTGTAGGAAGCACAATAACCAGAGAGGTAGACCATGTGTTTTACACAAGAGCAGGCCTGGAAGTTGGAGTTGCAGCAACCAAGACCTACATAACCCAGCTTATTGCTTTGTTAGCACTGGCCATCAAGATCGGAGTTGCCAAAGAGACCCTGGGAATCGACGATGCCAGATACCTAAGCAACCAGCTAAGAAAATTACCAAAGCATGTTAGGACCATTCTTGATGGTTCCGAGCAAATAATCCAGCTGGCCGAAGAAATTTCAAAATCAAAGAGCATGTTCTTCCTTGGCAGGAACATGAACTTTCCGGTTGCACTGGAAGGCGCATTGAAGATGAAAGAAATATCTTACATCCACGCAGAAGGTTATCCTGGCGGAGAGTTGAAACACGGACCCCTAGCCCTTGTAACCAAGGAAACACCGGTCATTGCAATTGCCGTGAAAGATCAAACTTATGAAAAGATGCTGGGAAATATCGGCGAGGTAAGTGCCAGAGGCGCAACAGTTATCGGAATCGGAACAGAAGGCGATACCGAATTACCCAAATACGCAGACCATGTGATATACATCCCAAAGGTTCCGCCGCTGTTCACCCCGGTCCTTGTTTCGGTTGTCATGCAATTGCTGGCATACCATGTGGCAAATGTTCTTGGCTGTGAGATTGACAAGCCGCGACACTTGGCAAAAAGTGTCACGGTTGAGTAGTGTCTTTGTTTGGTTATTGTTAAGGGTCTAGGGTCTAAGTTTTTATACAAAAGTGATAGGGTCCATGCTTAGTTAACGCTAGTAAAGGGTCTATGTATGTTTATCGTTAGTGAGGGTCTAGGGTTTAAGTTTGGCTAGATACCTAGGCAATGAATGATATAGATTTTAGTCCACCAGCCACATTAATTTTCCTAGCCCCTGACCCCTAGACCCTAGACCCAAACATATTGTAAACACTTTAACCCCTAATTTTAAATTCTACAAAAATATAGCCAGCGGCATGCAATTTAGCAATCCGTTTGTATTTGACCGGAAACTCGACCGTAAGGAAATTTCTATTTTGGTATTCCTTGTTTTCCTGCCAAATATCCTTGGTATGCTGAACTATGATACTGGCATGGGCTTCAAGCTCCATGTTTTTCAGCTCGGAATAGTTCTGGCAGCACTTTACTATGGCTGGTACGGCGGACTCATGGCAGGTATTTTCGGCTCGGTTTATTCAGCGGTAATCATGAACAATCCATATATCATAGTTGGAAACGCAATTCTCGGTATTGTGGCTGGATATCTGATTCACAAGGGCTGGCACACCAATCTGGCAATATGGGCAGCATTTGCAATTCAGATTCCATGGTTAATATTCTCGGACTATGTGTTCGTGGGAATGCCAATGAACGTTATCTGGATGATAGTTATTGCACTTGCAATATCCAACACTATCTGGGCCGCACTTGGACATTATCTGGTCAGACCACAGGTTAAGGTACTCCAATGATACCTGACTTCGAAAAATACACCCTGGCATTGTTCAGCCAGGGGCATATTCTCTTTGAATCCAATGAATCCCGATTAAAGCCATTAGTGGAAATGGTGCAGATATACCAGGGACAACACACCGATTGCGTCCTGCACGACAAAATAGTGGGACTGGCATCTGCAAAAATAATCGTGGCATCGGGAATGGTTTCCGAGCTTCATGCTAGAGTTATGTCTAGACCAGCCATAGAATTCCTGCGCCAGACTGATATTAATTTTACCCATCAAGATAATGTTGAGGCCATAATGAACAATGAAAAAACAGGCCCATGTCCAATGGAAGTCAAGGCCAGGGAAATTGCAGAGCCAGACGAGTTTTTGAAGGCCATGATTGAGCTTATGGGCGTTTGATGCAGCAAAGCTTAAATAATGCCGAGGATATTATTTCTTTAATATGACTGAGGATGAGATATTGGAAGATGATGTCTTCCTGAGGGTAGCCAAGAGATGGCGCGACATCATTCCTGAACTGTTGGACTGAGTGCCAACTTTTTCCCTTAGCCACCATAATCTCTTTTCTGTGAAATTGTTAATTACGAGATTACGGGCTTTTTGATTGTGTTTGTTGGTATACATTTCAATCAGGGCGAATGCTTCACATTGCTGGATTTATCTACGCATTCACCAATTGCTAGTAGATGCTATGAGCAGTATGGCATTCAATTCAAGCAGAAAATGATGTCATGCCATTGTCGAACGCTTGCAGTAAAACTCTAGTTGCGTTCAACTATCTTTCTTTAATATTGCATTAATTATTGTCGCAGGAGTATTCTAATCAAGCTTATGGGTGTTTAAAATCCAGAATCAATCACTACTGATATATACTTCTAAAATCAATTATGTCAACGGGAGGAAATCATGCCGGATAGTGTTTATAAAATAATCGAGCTTGTGGGTTCATCGCCAAACAGCTGGGAAGATGCCACTAATAATGCAGTGGCCAAGGCTTCCGAGTCCCTGCGTGACCTTCGCATATGCGAGGTTGTGAAGCTTGATACAAAGATAGAAAATGGAAAGATTGTGGCTTACAGGGCCCGGGTACAGTTGTCATTCAAATATTCCAGCGAGTGATGAATCTGCCGACAGTTCAATAGCAGTCCTGATTAGCTTTAGCTTTTCAGAACAGCATAGTGGTTGAGCTTAAGGGAGCTTGAATCTCCAGGTCCAACCCACCATGCCCCGTCTGTGAGGGCGGGGTTGTACCTCCCGATTGTCAAAATCGGGAGAGGTGACAGGCTATTCTTTTTCTTTCAAACTTTGGATGCCCCGTGCGTAAGCGCGGGGAGGTGGTCGCCACCAACGGCCTAGGCATGGAACACCTCAAACAGGGGCCTTGGCCAGAAGGGGGAACGAAGCACAAACGATTTAAGGGCGTTTGTGCATTTCCAGATAGGTGAGAGAATGGAAGATCAAACACATTATGAACATGAACCTCAAACCAAGGAAAATTTAAAAAAATTAAAATTAAGTAAATATTCATTAATTTTTGGAATGCTTGCTATTTTTATAATTATATACATTTACATCTTAATTCCGCATTTTGGCAGTTATTGGGTATTTGAAATATTTATTGTCTCAATTATTTTTTCTCTTTTTGGTATAATTACTGGCCTTAAATCATATAAAATAAAATTTGGCATCATTGGTCTATTATTAAGTATATTATCAATTGTTATTTACTTCATTTTAATCACAATTGCAATAATGGGCTCTTAGATTTTTTCCCCAGCACTGCATAATGATTATCACCCATAATCTCTTTGCTGTGAAGTTGCTAATTACGAGATTACGGAATTTTTGATTGTGTTTGCTGGCATATTGCTCAATCAGGGCGAATGCTCTACATCGCAACATTTAATTTCCGCATTCACCGATTGCTAGCAGATTGTTGTGAGCAGTATGGCATTCGATTTAACCTGAAAATGACTTCATGCCATTGTCGAACGCTTGCAGTAAAATTCTGGTTGCGTTCAACTATCTTTCTTCAATATGGCGTAGTGGTTGTCACAAGAATAAAACCTATCCACAATCTCAAAATCAGTTTCAGCCAGCATATCATCAAATTCCTTTTCACTGAATAGATGATAATACCGTTTGAAAATCCTTCCGTCAGGCATTTTCCAGTCCAACAGCATATCTCCCGGCTCCCAGTCATGCTGAAATTCCTGCTTGGCCAGTCCAATATTTTCTTTAAATTTCTTTTGTTCGGCAGCCCAGACACCGACCAGGCAGAATCCGCCTGGCTTTAAACATCGATAAACTTCCTTTAAAGCATTAATTCTCTGGTCTGGCTCCGGAAGATGATGCAGGGTTGCGACACAAATCGCTCCATCTGCAAGATTGTCCTTGAATGGTAAATTAGCCACATCCCCCTGAATAATATAGGGTATTGAATCTGAACGCTGGCTTACTACTTTTAATTGGCCGGCGGAAATGTCCAGTCCTGTAACTTTTATTCCGCGTTCTTCGAAATATCGTAGATCACGACCGTTTCCGCATCCCAAATCTAAAATATGCTGGCCTTCGGTAAATCTTTCTGCAAATCTTATTGTGTCTGGCCATGGCTTGTATCTGGTAATATCAAAATCCTCTGCTATTGCGTCGTAGACATTTTTTACGCTGGTCTTACTTTTTTTCAAAGAATCCTTCTCCTGCTGAAGGTAAGGTAAGAATGAATTAGCATTTTATCTTTACTAATTGAAGAATTGTGCATAACCAGAATTCACATCGGAATTGTGGAATTTATAATGTTGAATGCAACTCACAACATTAACTAACATCGCATTCGACCATGGTACGAAAAAATATATTAACAAAATTAGTGCCATGCTGCTCGAAATGATGTAAAAGCAATTGGTGAATACGATAGATAAATTCAACGTTCAATAGTATTCGCCTTGATTGAGCAATTTATCACATATTCAATCAAAAAATTCCGTAATCAGACTTTTTTATTCTTTTGGATTACGGCGCGCTTCCAGAGCTTTGGATACGTTCCTGGGGCCATGAACACTCTCTGAAGATTGATTGCACTGCCCTTTGTGCTTTCCAGAATCTTGCTGGCAGGCATCTTTGCCTCTCCAATGGCTATTCCCTCGTTTTTCTGGGTCATGATAGCCACAATATCGCCCTTGCCGAATAGTCCTTCTATCTTGTTTATGCCTGGAACTGCAACATCTGCCCCGTGGCAGATTGCGTCCACCGCAGAATCCTTGACGTACACTTTCGGCAAGTGGTCAAGCATTCTTTCGAAGGGCAGGATTACCTTTCTCAGGAGATTTTCATCGCCATCTTCCTCATAGGCAACAAAGGCATCCTTCAAATCCTGCAATTTTACTAGATGGCTCTCATCGAATTTTGCCGTTCTTGACCTGCGGAGTTCCAGCATATGACCGCCTACTGACAGTGCATCACCCATGTCCACGCATAATGTCCGGATATATGTTCCAGACTCGCAAACTACCCTGAATAAAACATTCAATCCTTTAATTTCAAGAATCTCCATTTCATGGATTGTTCGAATTCTGCGCTCGCGTTTTACCGCAGACCTAACTGGCGGTGTCTGGTAAAGTGCAGTTGTGAACTCTTCGAATACTGCTTCTATGGCCTTTCGGTCTGCCTGGCCGTGCAATCTCATTATTGCGATGTATTCCTTTGAGTCCAGCAATAAAACTTGCAAGGCTTTCAGTGAATCATCAAATGCTATTGGAAGAATACCGGAAACATTTGGGTCTAATGTGCCACCATGCCCAGCTTTTTCAGCGCCTGCCATGTTCCGCACCCAGGCGGAAATCTGATGGCTTGTTGGCCCTTGAGGTTTGTCAACAATGACTATGCCTTTTTTTAAATGTTCCTTAATATCACGGTCTTCCGGTGCCACACCATGTTGGGAGCTTGCCAGATTGCTCATACAGCCACCTCTGTCTCTTTGATTATCTGGGCAACCAGTTCCTCAGGTGTTGCATCATCAGAATGCACAATAAAATCATAAACAGCCAGCGAGTTCTGGTCAATTCCATAAATCTCATTATAACGCTTCCATTCGCAGTCTGCTCTGATTTCTATTTCTTTCCGGACCTGCTCAGGTGATTTATCCTCTCTTCCAGCAATCCTTTCTGCCCGGGTATGAATATGTGCATCCACCCGTATCTTGAACGCTTTTATGCCGTTCAAGTGCAGCATGTGGCCAGCCAATCTTCCCTCCAGAACAAGCTTTTTCTTTTCTTTGGCCAGGGCTATTATTCGTTTATCAAGTTCCTTGTCAATCTCATGGTCTTCCAGTGCCATTTCGCCGAGTTTTTCCAGGCTGATTTCCTTTTCTTCAGCCATCTGGCGGAATACCATGCCAGTTGAAATGAATTCATAATTTAATTTCTCAGCCAGAAGTTTGCCAACAGTGGTCTTTCCGCTTCCCGGTGGACCGCTGATTGTAATTATCATAATTAATCCTCTATTTTTACTGGCTTATATGCCATTTCTTCGGTTGCTTTATCTGGCATTTTTCCGGTTGTTTTATCAACCTTTTCAACGCCAGTCTCAACCGTCTCAACGGCATAATTTTCCATGATGATTTCCAGGTCATGGTCAGGTTCTTCGGGATCAGCAGAGTCCAAAACATCATCATCTACTTCTAGATCATCATCATCGTATTCTTCTTCATCATCTGGCTCTTCATCCTCTTCCTCACCATTTGCAGAATCATCAGATTCTGTAACGGACTCATCTGAGTCCGCTATTTCCAGATATTCATCGTCCTCGTCACCCTCAAGGTCTTCGTCTTCCCAGCCATCTTCTTCCTCTTCTTCTGGCTCTTCCTTTTTGGCGTACTTTTCAGGGTTCTCAAGCATCCTGGTGAATTTGTACCATTTTAGAATACGTGAAATAATCTGGCTGAATGACATTGAAACAAGCATGTAAAGTAACATCCAATTAGTGAATGCACAGCATTGATTCCCTGACACTGCATGGGCCACCATATCAACATTGGCTTTCCATGGAACCGAGAATACTGCTCCAGGAATACTCTCGATAAATGAACCGATAAAAGCAAATGTGGCTACCAGAAATATCATTGTGAACATCATTGGCTTCATCTGGTCCATGGTTGATGCCATCTGGTCCTTGGACATCTCCATTTGCTGTTCCTGTAAGCGCTTTGTCCTTGCCTCGTTCCCGGCCATCCTGGCTTCCTTGAGGACTTTGTTGAAATCTTTCATCCTGGCCTGCTTCTCGGCGGATTCTGTCCAATCGATAAAGTAATCTCGAACTATACTTGAAAATGTTACCAGGCCAAGACCTGCCAGCATAACTGTCATTAATGGAAAATTCTTATCAAATCCGATTATTGGCTCAAGGATAATGCCTGCTATACCACCAATTCCATTCCTCATATCTGTATCGAACATGATGAACATGGTTGCAAATAGCATCATCATCATGAGTATCTGGGAACTGGAACCTTGTTGCTTTTGTGGGGGACTTCCGGCTGTCATATATTCTCCTTGCTGGATGGAATACTATTCACTATAATAGGATTTCTGCATATATTTGGTTTTTATTAAACATGCACCACGCCCTAATACCGCTGCTTTCGGGCGTTAACCCGAAAGCAGACCATCCTTTAGGGTGGGGAGCCCTCAATCCCGTTCTTTTCCCTTCAGGGTTGCCATAGAATTATCAACGCAGATGTTCAGCATTGCCTCTACATCTCCGGTCCCGGAAAAGCCAGCAGCCCCATCATGGCCTCCTCCTTCCCCGCCGCATTCCTGGGAAATTAAATTCATCATGTTTCCAAGATGAATCCCTGCTTTCACTGCGGGTTTTGTGGCCCGGCCAGTTATCCGGAAATCATCATCCTTCTGGGAACCAACAATTGCCACATCTGCCCCTATGTTCAGAAGCGCATGGCATACTGCTGACTCGAATGCCCCAACCTCGGAAACTGCAATGAGCCATTGCCCGATCCTGTGATGTTTCAGCCGCTGTGCGCCTTTTAGTCTGGAGATGCGGCGGCTCATGTCCTGGTCATCTGAACTATTGAACACTGAAACTAAATCGTCCATACAAAGGCCGGATGCCAGTAAAATTTCTGATGCAGCAGCCAGGGTCCTGTGGCTGCCTCTTTTTAGATGGCCGGTGTCTGCCAGAATTCCTGCCATTAATGCCATTGCAATTTTCTCATTAAGTTCCTTCGACTTGCCGATAATATCCCAGACAAGTTCGCATGTCGAAGTTGCAGTTTCATCAATGTAAGATGCGCTGGCTATGAGCTCACCAGTAAGCCCATGATGGTCAATAACAATGGCATTGGGCCAGTCAATTCCTCCGTATCCCAGGGAAGAATCCCCATGGGCATCAACAACAATTGCTTTCTCGTCCTGTTGGAGGTCAAAATCATCCGATGCCTCAATGTTCATGTCCCCAAGCAATTTCTTTCCCAGGTGGGAAATTCCTGCCGGAGCGCATAGTCTGGCATTGTCAAAAAATAATTTCAGAGCAATTGCACTGCCTACCGAGTCTAGGTCTGCATTGGAATGAAGAAAAATGACCTTGCTTTGTTTCTCAAGGTCTGCTCTTATTATGCTTGCCAGGTCTTTCATGCTACTGTCATTCAGACGCTTTTTCGTCCTGCTGGAATGCCTTTGTAAGCTCTTCCTGGAGGTTCTGATGCATTTCCTTGAGTGTCTTTTCCTGATTTGCCAGGGTTTTAACCCGAATTTCCAGAGTTTCTTTCTTATCCTCCAGCTCGGTTTTCAGGGCTTCCTTGTCATCATTTCTTACCAGAATTGTGCCAACGCTTTTGTATATCTCAGCGCCCTTTTTCACCTTGTCCAGCTCATCCATTGTCTTTTCCAGTTCTGTGATCTGGATATCAACCTGGTATTTCTGCTGGCCTATTACTTGCACTTGCTGCTGTATCTGCTGAAACTGCATTAGCTTGTTCTGCATATCTGCATTCATATCTGCTGCCATCTTACTCAACTCCTTTTATTGCATATTAACTGCTTCTTGACTGTCAATTGCGAGCTTTGTCCATCTAAGGTAGGAATTTGTGGCCGCCCGAAGGGACACCACATCCTCTGTCTGAATTATTATCACAAGGTCATTACCGTCTGCCAGTATTTCGACACTAGACCTTTCAGTGACCTCCATTTCAGGCCGTAAAGCATCTGCCAGAAGCTTTGCTTTATCCTCTGCATAGATACGAACCTCTGCTCGCATGATGATTGGGGATAAGCTTCCGATATTAATAATTGTAGATACTGCCTCGAAAAGGCTGGTAGCTCACTCGAATGATAGTCCGCATTTTGGGCATTCAATAGCATCTGGCTTTACCTCTGCTTCACAATCAGGGCAGGTGTATATTTCCTCTTCAGTGTCAAACTGGGCACCGCATTGGCACTCTGCGGCAGATTCCTCAACATAGGCCTCACATAATGGGCACTGGAACACTTCTTCATAAAATTCTTCCTCATGTGGTTCTTCTGTTGAAACTTGAGATTGACTCTTTTCTGGTATCTGGCTCTCATCAACAACAATATGACTGAACTCGGTTTCATGTTGGCATAATGGGCAAATCTTGATTTCCGAGATACAATCTAAATGAAAGAATTTTCCACATTTGCAGAAGGTGATGGCAACTCCTGGCTCAAGCTTTCCCAGGCAAATTGCACATAATCTGTCAACCTTTGTCCCTGTTGAAGCTAACACAGGTTTTTTTGGTATATGCGGCACCGGTTTTTCCTTTGGAGGTGGCGGCAAGGGGCGTCTTAAACTCATCCGTCTAGGCTTTCGTGTGGTTCTCTCCACCATGAGAACCGCATTTCACTCATGAATATATATTTTTGTGCATGAGTGTTCGTCGCATACCGTACATGTGCAAACATATGAAATTGGAACGTTTGTTCCAATAATTTAGGTGTGCGACTGCTCTGTGTAAACATACAGCCATAAAGTGCCTGGCATCTATCCTATTCAATTGAAAACGCCAGGTTCTTTAGGGCCTGGTAGTTTACATGCCATATGGTGCTTTGACGAAGGGTTTATAACCAATTAAGCGATTAAGCCACTGTATACTTGATTAGAGATATATGGAGAACATGAAATGCCTATTTTTGGAGGAAAGAAAGATAAGAAAAGCAAGGCCGTTGCAGTAATTGAGGAATTATTGGCCGAAGCTGATGCTCACCTCAAGAGCGGCGACCTTGACAAGGCAGCCTCCGAATATCGACGTGGTCATAGATATCTTTACAGGGAAGAGAACATAGCAGATACCCCCGAAGCATTTTCAGCATTATTTTCAAGAACTGGCCATGGTCTTTTTGAAACCGGAGAGCCAGACAGGGCTGTAGAATGTTTTGACAAGGCAACCCAGCTTAATCCCAAGAATACTGATGCATGGATGAGCCGTGGAATCGTCCACATGAAAAGCGGTGCAATGTTGAACTATGCTGTCATGTGCTTTGATGAAGTTCTGAAATATGAAGAAAATAACCTTGAGGCCATGGAGAATAAAGTTGAAGCTCTGGTTCTCAGCAAGAAGGAGGAGGATGCTGCCGAGGTTCTCGAAGAGATGGTAAAAATTGCCCCTGACAATGAGTCTTTCAAAAAGAAGCTGGATGAACTTTCTCCGGTGGATTTAGAGACCATTACCCATAAGTTGAAAAAGAATCCAAAGGACCCTGCACTCTGGCGCAAGCGTGCAGAGTTACTGGTTGCTGATGGGCAGATTGCCGAGGCAATCGAATCTTATCTCAGGCTGGGATATCTGGCTAAGGATCCTGAGGTATATGAGAAAGTCCTGAAGCTAAACCCGAATAATATGACTGCCCTGGACAAACTTATTGAATTCAGGCCAGATGATACTGGTTTGCTTGAGAAAAAGGCTGGGGCCCTATTATCTGAGGACAAGAATGATGAGGCCGCTGATATTTATGAGAAATTGACTAACTTGGCACCAGACAATGATGATTACAAGGCCAAGCTTGCCGAATTAAGGCCTGCGGAAGCAGCTCCTGAACCGGAAGTTGCTGAAGAACCAGTGGCAGAGGAACCAACTCCTGAGCCAGAACCTGTCATTGCTGAAGAACCAGAGGTTGAAGAAGCAGCTCCAGAAATTACTGTTGATGCGGTTCCTGTTGCTGAGCCAAAACCAGAACCCGCTCCTGAGCCAGTGGTTGAGAAACCAGTTGTGGAAGAAGCTGAACCAGAACCCGAGGTTGAAGAGACTCAACCCGAGCCAGTAGTTGAAGAACCTGCTCCTGAACCAGAGCCAGAACCTACTGTTTCTGATGACCTATGGGCTGCTAAAGTAGCTGCGGATCCGGAAAATGCCGGCTTATGCAATGATGCTGGGGACCATTATTTTGAAAACGACGATTATGATAAGGCTCTTGAATACTTCGCAAAGGCAGTTGAACTGGCACCTGAAGATACTATTGCATTGCATAATAAGGGCTCAGTCCAGTTTGTTCTGGAAAATTATGATGATGCAATTGCTACTTTTGACCAGCTTATTGCCATTGACAAGGATGATATTGATGCTTATCTGACCAAGGGAGCAGCCCATTTCAAGATGAGCCGATATGATGATTGTATTGCTTCCCTGAATGAAGTGGTGAAGAGAGAAATGAACAATGCCGCTGCATGGTATTACAAATCTTCAGCAGAGGCCATGAAAGGCAATCTGAAATTGGTTGTGCCGTTCCTTACCCGCTCTGCAGATATTGAAGATGAATTCAAAGAGAGGGCAAAGACTGACCCTTCCTTTGATAAAGTCAGAGATACGCCAGAGTTCCAGGCAGTCATTAACAAATAGGGTGATTTCATGAAAGAACTGGGGATTGAGAAATACCGCCCAAAAATTTTGGATGATGTTGTTGGCCATGAAGAGATAGTTGAACGGCTCAAGGCCTATGTAGGCAGCACAAACATGCCGCATCTTATGTTTGCTGGCCCTGCAGGAACCGGGAAAACAACCTGTGCCATTGCACTTACCAAGCAGATGTTTGGGGAGGACTGGCAAACTAATTTTCAGGAGTTAAATGCCTCAGACCAGAGGGGTATTGATGTTGTGCGTAAAACAATCAAGGACTTCGCCAGAACCGCTCCATTGGGCACCATAAATTTCAAGATTATCTTTCTTGATGAGGCTGATGCACTTACTTCAGATGCCCAGGCTGCGCTGCGCAGGACCATGGAAAAGTACTCTGGTACATGCCGATTTATTCTATCATGCAATTATTCTTCCAAGATAATTGACCCTATTCAGTCCAGGTGTGCAGTTTTCCGGTTTCGACCGCTACTTCCCGATGACGTGATTAAATACATAAAACGCATAGCAAAAGCAGAAAAAATAACCATAACAGATGATGGTATGGATGCACTGCTTTATGTTGCTGGTGGCGATCTAAGAAAAGCTACAAATGCCTTCCAGGTTTCATCGGCTCTTGGCGGGAAAATTGATTCAGATACTGTTTTCAAAATCAGCGCCACCGGCCGTCCAAAGGACATAATGAAAGTAATGGAACTGGCTCTGGCTGGTAAGTTTGTTGAATCCAGGGATTCTCTTGATAAATTGCTTGTTGAGTACGGTCTCTCAGGCGAGGATGTTATCCGCCAGATGCATCGCAGCGTTTTCGAACTTGAGATATCAGAACTTGGAAAAGTCAAACTTATAGACAAGATGGGCGAAATTGAATTCCGGATGGTAGAAGGCAGTAATAGCCGCATCCAGCTGGAATCCTTAATTGCCTATATTGCACTCATTGGGAAAGATATTCAAAGGTAATTTTGCCATGTGCTTATAACAATAATCCTATTACTTAGTTATCCAACACATAGTTTTATACCAAATAAGGAAATCTCCGCCACAACCCTACTGAGGGTGCAATAAAATAAACAGAGGTATAAAAATGTCAGATGATTACGCACCAAAAGCGAGTGTCGAGTTTGAAACAATTGGTTCAGAGAGAAAGACTTTTGGAAGAAATAACTTTATAGAAGTGGCAAGGAAGAAAGCAGTCACAGATGACGGAGTGAATGAGTTCATTTCCGTTTCTAGGGGATACTTCCTGCCAGATGGAAGCGCAAGGTTCAAGAAATCCTTGACAATTCCAGACGATGAAGAGCTCAAGAACTTTGTCGCAGACATGATAAAGAACCTGTAATTGAACTGGTAAGTTCAAGAGAATCGGGGCTTGAGGGTTTAACATGGCTAAAGCAGACGAATCTATCTGGAAAAGATGGGATGTGATGATTTTACTATTCATCGTAGTAATTGCATTAGTGGGAGCAGGAGGTTATGCTGCCTATGGTGCAATGTCAACCATTCAGGAGTCCACAGAGCCAGGATTAACTGTGCATGTGGGCGACCAGATTACCGTCGATTATATTGGCATGTTTGAAGATGGTACTGTTTTTGACACCTCTATCCAGAGTGTGGCTGAAAATAATACTCTCTACCCCAAGAGCCTCTCTTTTTCTGCAACTGCTCCTTTCAATCCATTGGGCTTCACTGTTGGTGAGGGTCAGATGATTGCTGGCTTTGACCAGGGAGTTGTTGGAATGGGTGTCAATCAGACAAAGGTGATTACCATATCTCCAGAGGATGCATATGGTTACACAAATGAGGATATGATTTTTACAAGAGACCTTTCAGAAACATTTCCTGTATTCGAATGGATTACCAATGCAACAAACTTTGAGGATACTTACTCAGTTCCTGCTCTTCTAGGAACCACCGTTGAAAATAATGACTATGGCTGGAACATGACAGTTTACTTTATTGATTCCAGCAGCGGAGACATCCTCATGAAGAATGACCCCATGGTTGGCGAGATAATCCACCTATACGATGGTTGGAATTCAATTATTGTTTCAGTTGATTCCTCTGCTAATCAAGGCACTGGTGAGATTGTAGTCAAACATTTGCTATATCCAGAGGATGAAGGAAACCTTATGGGCCTTGATATATATGGCCCGTTCTTGATAACTGATGTGGATCTTATTGCCGGAACAATGACTGTTGATTATAACAAGGAAGTTGTGGGCCGGACACTGATATTCAAGATAACCATAGTCACAATTGTTTCAGGAGAAGCTTGAAATCAGGGTTTTTTCTGGAATTATCACTCTTTTTCATTCATTTTCATTCATTTCAACAATACCAGTTTGAATTAGGAGATATTTAGTAAATTATACATGATTTTCACATAATGATATAATCAGCCGTTAATTATATATAACAATATGAATATGTTGAGATTAACGCAGTCGAGACTAGGTTAGATTAGGTTTGGGCAGCCTGCTAGCTTAACACTGATGATGGAGTGAAAGGTGTGACCAGTAGTTACCTAAAGGCCATGCAGCTCACAAAGCAGCTGGAAGAAAAAGCAAAAGAAGAGAAGAAGAACCGCCAGCAGGCTGAAGAGGAGATGCAGACAGCTGAGGAGATATTAAAATCTGCCAAGGCTTCGGATATCAATGTAGCAAAAGCTGAAGAGCTTCTTGTCAATGCTAGTAATTCAATTGAGGGCAAGGAATACAAAGATGCCCTGAGCCAATCAATACAGGCAAAAGAAATGGCTATGCAGTGTTTTACAGACGGCGTTCAGTCTATTATCGATTCAGTTGACAAGCTTGCAGAGCTTGGAAAAGAGGTTGGGGCCGATTGCGCAGAAGGAATAAAACTCCTTGAGGGTGCAAAAAAAGCACTGGATGATAAAGATTTCGAAAAGGCCATGCAAATCGCAAAGGAGAGCTGGGGAGAATTAGAAACCGTAGCCCAGGCTCATCTTTCTGAGACCTTCTCCAAGGCTCAATCAATGGTAGTACTGGCCAGAGACGTTGGTGAAGATGTTTCAGCAAGCGAAGATCATCTGGAGCAGGCAAGAAAATCAATGGAATCTCAGGATTACTTTGTAGCACTGGATCGTCTAAAAGAATGCATGGAATCAGTGGGTTCCGAGCTTTCTTCCCAGGTTGATGAGCTTCTTGATGAGGCCAAGAGTTATATGGTCACGGCAAAGGAACTGGATACTGATATTGATAAGGTCACAGAGCTCATAACCAGAACAGAAGAGGCGGTAGAATCTTCAAATCTGGAAGCTGCAATGAGTTCAGCCAGGCTTTCAAAGTCTGAAGCAGAAAAGACCTTAAACAGGGCAATCACAGATAATCTTGAAGAACAGGCATTGAAGATTCAGGAAGCTGAAAAGATAGAATCTGATGTTGATAAGGCCAATGAGATTCTTGGCATTGCAAGAACCTCTCTTAAAGAAGGTAATTATCTTGATTCCATAGAAGCATTAAAAGAGTTAGAATCCGAGATATACAATGCTCAGTTCCAGAAAGTGCTGGGTACTATATCACAATCACGTTCAAAATTTATTGCCGCCAATAAGATAGGCGCAGACCTTACAGAGGCCATGGAATATCTTAACAATGCAAAAGGCGCACTCAAGGAAGGTGCCTTTACTACTGCTTTGGAGATGGCACTGAAAGGTGATTCTGTTGTGGATGAAATTGTTGGTGAATATGAAGAGATAGAGAACACCATCGCTAGCATTGAAGAACAGATAAAGACCGCAACGGAGATGGGAACCGAAGTCAACAATGTGAAAAATTCTATAATGTCGGCCAAGGAATCCCTGGAAGCTAGGGACTTTGAATCAGTTCAGGCATATGTTAAACAGGCCAATGAAGAAATGTCCAGCGCTCTTTATTCCTTTGCTACCGAGTGTATTGAAGTTTCGGAACTGGTCATCAGCGCCGGTGACCGCCTGGGCGCCAATCTTAAAGAGCCAGAGGCTATGATGAAGCAGGCAATCGATGCTACAAAATCAAGTAATTATCCAAAAGCAATCGAGCTATCTGGCAACAGCACAAAGCGTGCCGAGGAAATCATCAAAATTCATGTTTCAAATACCATTGCTTCTGTTGAACTGGCTATATGCGATGCAGATAATGTGGATATCAATATGGTCCAGGGACTTCTGGATAATGCAAAGGAAGAATTTGAGAAAAATGCATTTGACAAGGCCTTTGAAGACGCTGACCGTGCCCTGAATATGCTGGAGACCAGCCAATCTCAGAAAGCCAGGGAAATGGTGTCTGATTTGAATTCTGCAATAGTTACAGCTAGGAAGATGGGCTGTGATATCAAATTACTCGAGAGCACCAGTAGCAAATGTGATGAGATGCTGAAAAACAGAGATTTTTCCAGTTCTTTTGCTGATGCAGAAAAGGCTCTGGCCGATGCCAAAAACCAACAGTATGTTGCTGCTGAGCGAATGTTCGGTGAAGGTAAATTAGCTGCAATTGAAGCAAAGAAACTGGGCATTGATATTTCAGATATGAAGGAGGGCCTGAAGAGGGCTAAAACCTCTTTCTCAAAGGCAGATTTCTTTACAACCTACAATGAAAGTCTAGCCGCCAAAAAATTATCAGAAAAGCAAATTGAATATCATCAAAAAGCCTATGATGCCATAAACCAGGCTGCTGCAATGCTGGCCGAGGCCAAGAAGAACAAGGCAGATGTCAAGGATGCAATGGGCATTCTGCTTTCTGCAAAGGGCATGTTCGAGAGATTCGAGTATGAGAATGCACTCAATGAGGCCGAGAAATCCAAGGAGGAAACCGAGAAGGTTGTTAATCTCTACACGGCAGCCAGCAAGCTTAGTTTTGTGGAGGAAAGCATAGAACTTTTGAAAGAACTGGAAACAGAGCCAGGAGAACTTACTGGCAAGGCTCAGGAACTCTCCACTTTAATCAAGGCCCAGGACATAACCAATGCACTATCACTTGCCGGGGAACTTGAAAAATCAACAGTTGGTATTCTGATGCCGAGTATTTCAATATTGATATCATCAACCCAGTCCATCATAATGGATGCAAAAGAGTTGAATCTGGTAGTAGATTCACAAGAAGAAAGATTGGAAGCCGCCAGAAAGGCCCTGAATGCCAAGAGATACAAGGAAGCTGTTGAACAGGCCAAGCAGGTCAAGGAAGAAATAGAAGAAGTAAGAAAGCTCAGCCAGAGGGCAGCAATGGAAATCAAGGCAGCCCAGGACACCCTGAATGAAGGTGAGAACCTCCATGCTGACCTGTCTGAATCCAAAAAATTACTGGAGAATGCTTTCACAGAACTCAATGGCTCCAATTATCAGCAGGCTATTGACCTGGCTGTCAGAAGCTCTTCCAGGTCCAAGAAGTCCATCGAGACCCATGTTTCCAATACTATCAAGGCTTTCAAAGTGTCCATTGAAAAAGCTAAGCTGGAAGGTATCAATGTCGTTGCAGCTGAGAAGCTTATGGACAAGGCCACCGCTGCTTTCAATAATAAGGATTATAAATCTGCCCTATCCGAAGCAATGAAGAGTGAGGGCGAGCTTGAGAAGGTTGGCCTACAGCAGGAAATGGCCGAGAAGGCCATTTCAACCGCCGAGAATAAGCTCAAGGTAGCCGAAACTTCGGGCATAGTATCCAAAAAGGCCAAGAACATTATCACCCAGGCAAGGGAGGAAATGAAAAGCGGTAACTATGTCAAGGCACTAGAACAGGCAATCCAGAGCGGTGATGAGCTCCATGAGGTTAGCGAGTACTTCAGCGAGGCAATGGAATCCATTCAAACTCTTACTGCCCTTATTGAGTCTGCCAAGAATATTAAAGCAGATGTTGCCATTGCAGAAAAGCTACTGGCTGATGCGGAAAGCGCAAAGGGCGGCTATGATTACAGAACTGCCACAGAAATTGCCAAAGAGGGAGCAATTGAGGCGAGACGACTCTCGCATTCATATCTAAATGCCAGGCTTTCCAAGGCCTACAAGCTCACAGATTTGGCTGGTAAATATGGAATCGATGTTTCAGGTTCAAGTTCATTATTGGCCGAGGCCAAGACTTTCCTGGATACAGGCAAATTTAATGTGTCCAACGAGAAGATAAACAACTCTTTAGGTGATGTCCAGGGCGAAATAAAAATATTCTTTGATGACCATTACTCACAATCAGAGCGTGCAATGGAGCATGCAAAGCAAGTAGGCGCCGATATCACGGCCAGCCAGGAACTTCTTGCCAGGGCCAAGAAAGCATTTGATGAGGGCAAATTCAAAGAGTCCATCGGCCTTATTGAAAAGTCCAAGGATGCTATTGACCTGGAAAAAGGCTTCGAGAGAGAGTTTATCGAGCTTACCTATGAGGCAGAAAAAATCATCTCCAACTCCAAGAAATTCGGCATCAATGTGAAAGAAGCTCAGGCTCTCTTTAGTCTGGCAATGGACCAGAAAGAAAAGGACTACCAGATGGCATTGTCTACCATGAAAACTACAATTGAATGTGTCAATAATGCAGTTGATGAGTTCAGGCCAAAGCTGACTGCTAATATTATAGTTGACAAGGTTCAGATGGGTGAATGGGTTGACACTGATTTGATGATAAAGAATGAAGGAAAGGCCCTTGCCAAGGATGTGAAGATTAGCATTCTAGGCGATATCTTTACTGAAGGTCAGGCACCCATCGATGCCCTGAGAGGTGGCGGTGGGGAAATAATTCAGAAGATAAAGATGAAGTTCGAAACGCCCGGTGATGTGCCAGTTATTATTCGATTGTCATCTACAAGAATCATGGATGGCAAGGTATTTGAGGATGAAATTGGAGACCATATATTTGTCATGAAAGCAAAGGTCGAGGCAGCTAAACCATCTGCCGAATCAAGCTTCGAACAGATGAAGGCTACAGAAGACACGAAGTGTAATATCTGCATGGGCAAAGCAAAAACCGGCACAGATATAATCAAATGTTCCTGCGGCAATGAATATCATGCCCTTTGTGCCAGAAGATTCGGCAAGTGCACAGGTTGTGGAACCGAGTACACTGAAAAGATGGATGAGACAGCCTCGAAAGACATAATAGATGACCTTGATAAACCAGCACCAGCCGCCCCAAAGCCGGAGGAGAAGACTCCAGAGGAAAAGCCACCGGAGCAGCCACCAGCTAAACCACCTGCCCAGCCAGCAACTGAGGAAAAGAAGGATAAAGAAACACCAAAAGTTGCAAAGAAAAAGGTTGCACTTAAGTTCTGATATTTATCATATAATATATAAGCTTATAATCTCTATCTTATAGAAACATTTAATTATATATGTTTATTACAGCGCCACAACCAAGTTACTTGAAGGTGTCTGGATGGTAGAATTACACGATCAAACTCTAAGAGATGCGCATCAGTCGATTCTTGCGACTAGAATGAGAACGGAGGACATGCTCCCCATAGCCGAGAAAATGGATGAGATAGGTTTCTGGTCCATGGAGGTCTGGGGCGGTGCCACGTTCGACGTACCAATTCGTTTCCTCAATGAAGATCCCTGGGAGAGAATGAGGGTCCTCAAGGCTGCAATGCCAAATACCAAAACACAGATGCTGGAAAGGGCCATGAACATCGTGGCTTACTGGAACTTCCCAGATGATGTGGTCCGCAGATTCATAGGCCTGGCCAAGAAGAATGGGTGTGATGTATTCCGTATATTTGATGCTCTCAATGATATGAGAAACATCGAGGTTCCAATCAAGGCAGTTCTTGAAGAGGGTGGACATGCCCAGGGCTGCATAAGCTACACAATCAGCCCGGTTCACACAATAGAAAGATATGTTGATGATCTGCTTAAACTTGAGAACTGGGGCTGCCAGTCTGTTTGTATAAAGGACATGGCAGGCATGATTTCTCCACATTTCGCAGATGGAATTATCCGCGGCTACAAGGATGCCGGCGGTAAGGCGCCAATCGACCTACACAGCCATTACACCAGCGGCATGACTGGTCTTTCATACTGGGCCGCATGTGAAGCTGGAGTTGATATTCTGGACACTTCAATGTCCCCTATCTCCGGAGGAACTGGAGGCGCAGCTACAGAGAGCATTGTTGCTGCACTTCAGGGCACAAAATATGATACTGGCTACGATCTTAAAAAGCTCATTGAAATCAGAAAATACTTCATGGAAGTCTGGCACAAGTACAGACATCTTGTTCGTCATGAAGCTATGAAGGTTGACCCATCTGTCATGGTACATCAGATACCAGGTGGAATGTTGTCCAATCTGGTCAGCCAGTTGGAGATGCAGAAAGCCTCCGATAAGTTCTATT
>JAUWNU010000144.1 GCA_030612505.1 Methanomassiliicoccales archaeon | reverse complement strand
AGATCTCTTATCCTTTGCATTGAAAGATGGAGGTCATTGACCAACCATCTGCTGTATTTGGTAGACACCGATACAGCAGGATTATCTTTCAATGACCAGGTATCAACATTCGTTTGACCAGAAAACTTGAATACTGCTTCTATTATATCTGTCTCGGCGGAAGTCATTTTATCATCCTTTCTTGACAACTGGCTGTATAGAATACTCCGCCATATACTTTTCTATAAAAATATATTAATTAATAGATAATTTCGCTAAAATGAGTTTTGCATCAGAGCGTAGCGTTAATTAAACGTAGACCCTAATTATGTGAAAACTAATTTTTCACAGTGAAAGGTTAAATATGCTAAATGTTTACTGGCTTCGGGTGAGGTAATGGCATTTGATTATGAAAGGCTAATCCATGTTAAGCATGATGACCCAGAGATTTCCATAAAAGGTAGAGCATTCAGTATTTTGCTACTGTTCTTTCTTGGGATGTTAATATTAATTCTCACCATAATGGCCTTGCATTCTATCATTGATCCAAACTCATCATATGGGTTCACGACGATTTTCAATGGGTCTTTTGTTATTGGGCTGCTTTTCATCTGTTACTTTCTCAATCGCAGAGGAAATGTGATACTGGCTGTACATATTTTTCTTATTGTGGTGATAATCGGTATTGTTATTGCAACCATTGCCAGGGGAGATTCCAATGCTATTATCCTGTTGTTTCCATTCACTATAATCACAGCAGGCCTTTTCCTGAGGCCACAGAGCTCATTCATCTTTGCAGTGTTGAGCATGATTGCTTATTGCCTGGTTGAGATTTACCTGCAGGCACAGGGAACTGTTCTAGTTCAACACACTGAAACAATGATTCTGAACAATTATCTGGCTGTTATAGCATCATTATTGGTTGTGGCAATTGCTACCTGGCTCTTCACCAGAAACATAGATAATTATATCAAGACATTGAAGAAACAAAGCAAGGAGAAAGAAATCCTTCTGAAAGAAATACATCACCGGGTGAAGAATAATTTGCAAATAGTGTCCAGCATGCTGAACCTTCAGCAAGATTCATTGAAGGATGAGGAATCCAGAGCAGCATTAAGGGACAGTATCGGCCGGGTGAAGTCCATGGCACTTATTCACGAGCGCCTATACATGTCCAGTGATCTTTCCTCAATCAATATTCAAGATTATGTGGGCAGCCTTGTGGGGCATATCAGCCAGTCTCAACTTGAGAATGTACCTGAACTTGATATTCAACAGGATATTCAGAAAATTGAGCTGGATGTTGATACCTCACTTTCCCTTGGCCTCATAATAAATGAACTTATAACAAATTCCCTGAAATATGGATTTCCCCAGAACCAGACATTCAAAAATCCCACGATAAAGGTCTCATTAAAGGAAATAAATAGCTCTCTTCAACTCAGGGTATCGGATAATGGTCAAGGCATACCTGAAGATTTAGATTTCAGGGACACAGAATCGCTGGGATTACAGCTTGTCAATACCCTGGCTGAAGAGCTAGAGGGCAAGCTTGAACTTGAAAATGGCCAGGGAACAAAATTCATTCTTACATTCAAACCAGGGGGATAATCATGTCAAAAAATAAAGGAAGTGTGCTGGTAGTTGATGACAAGGGCATTGTGGCCAAGGATATTGCCAAGAAAGTGAAAAATCTTGGATATACAGTTCCAGCAACGGCAGCCAATTCCAAAGATGCAGTTGAGAAGGCTGGCAAGCATAAACCAGACATCATTCTAATGGATATTAAGCTCAAGAGCAAAAAAGATGGAATAGAAACTGCCGATGAAATTTTCCGTAAGTACAAAATCCCAGTTATTTACCTTACAGCATACAGCGACGAAGATACCCTGGAGAGAGCAAAAAACACAAACCCATATGGCTACATAATCAAGCCCTTTGAGGAAAAGGAACTCGAGGTAAATTTGGAACTAGCATTTCACAGATTAGAGATAGAGAGGGCCCTTGAAGAAAAAGAAGAGCAGTACAAGATACTTGTTGAGAATTCTGTCGAGGTCATCTGGACAATGGACCTGGAAGGAAATTTTACTTACATGAGCCCCTCTGTGGAAATACTGAGAGGTTACACGGTGGAAGAGGCAATGAGCCTGACACTTGAGGAAACCATGACACCAGAATCATTTGCTGTGTCCATGACTGAATTGCAGAACTATCTATCAAAACCAGTTGATGAACTGCCTTATTCTTATACCATAGAACTGGAACAGTACAGAAAGGATGGGACAACAGTCTGGACCCTGGTTACTATCAAGGCAATTTTTGATGATGATGGAGAAGTAATTGAGCTTCAGGGCGGCACCCTTGATATCACCGAGCGTAAGCAGATGGATATCATTCGAGAAGTAACCTATAACATTGCCAATGTTGCCACTCATAACATTAGTCTCGAAGACCTTTATTTATTCATTCATACTGAGATTAGTACGATATTAAAGGCAAACAATTTCTATATTTCCCTTTTTGACCCGGAAAATGAAATGCTGTCATTCCCATACTATGTTGATGAGCACAAGCCAGATGGTTATGGCCCACCAATCCCTATTAGAAAACAAGGAAAGGGCTTGACTGAATATACCTTGAAGAAAGGCAAAGGACTGTTGCTTTTGGATACAACAATCGAGAAACTCTCTAAGAAAGGTGATATCGATATCATTGGTCCGGTGCCAAAAAATTGGCTTGGAGTTCCTTTAAAGGTGGATGGAAGAAACATTGGAGTGATAGTTCTTCAGGATTATAAGGATTCTTCTGCTTACACGAAAAAGGATCAAAGATTGTTAGAATTCATCTCAGGCCAGGTGGCAATAGCTATCGAGCGGAATCGTGTTGATAAGGTATTAGCAGAAAGCGAGGAAAAATATCGTACAATAATGAACCATCTCAATGATGCATTTTATGCCCATGATTTCAAAGGAAAGATAATAGATGTGAATCCAAATTCCTGCAAAATGCTCGGGTACAAGAAAGAAGAACTGGTGGGCCAGCATCTATCAATATTCACTAGTGAAGAAGAAACCTTACTTATCAAGAAAAGAGTGAAAAAATTGATAAAAGAAAAAAAGTTGGTTTTCGAGGGTGAACATATCACGAAGAAAGGTGTGACTATTCCGGTCAGCATCAGTGCCAGCACCATTTCAGCTGAAGGAGCTGGCCTTATTCATTCATTTGTAAGGGATATCTCTGAATTGAAAAATGTAGAGAATGCATTGAGAACCAGTGAGGAGAAATATTCTGCTTTGGTGGAACATTCCAGAGATATCATAATCATTGTTCAGGAAGGAAAAATAACATATGTCAACAAGGCAGCAAAACATATGACAGGTGAAGAACTAGATAAAATAATTGGAAAGGATTTTATTTCCTGGGTAGCTCCTGAATTTCGTGAAAAGATAATACAAATGTATACAGATAGAATGAGTGGTAAGGATGTTCCGAATATTTATGAAGTAAAAATCAGAAAGAAGGACGGCTCATATTTCCCGGTTGAAATCAATGCATCCATGATTACCTATCAAGGAAAACCTGCAGACCTGGCCATTGTCAGAGATATATCTGAACGTAAGAAGGCTGAACTAGCCATGAGGGCCAGCGAAGAAAGATACCGTAACATAGTGGAACTCTCACCAGATGGCATAATGACAATCAGTAAAACTGGAAAGGTATTGGGCGTGAACAAATCATTTTGTGAACTGACTGGCTTTGATGAAGAAAACTTTGTTGGAAAAAGCATAGCAAAAATACCAACCAGGCCCAAGGGAAGTTTTGGAGATGCCATCAAAACTATCACAAAGGCATTATCTGGAGCAGATTTGAAAACCATTGATTTTAAGTGGACACATAAGAATGGTGAAGCTCGAGACGGTGAAGCAAAGCTAAAGAAAATAGGAAAAGGTGAAGCGGGTTATCTTCAAGCTGTTGTGCGGGATGTTACCGATGAGAAAAAAGCAGAAATTGCACTTAGAGCCAGCGAAGAAAAATACAGAACTCTTTTTGAACATTCCCCGGAATCCATCATTCTTGTTGATTTGGAAGGCAAAATTTTAGAGTGCAATAATGTAACAACCAAACTTACTGGCTATTCTAAAAAAGAATTGATTGGAAATTCATATGTTGATTTGGGACTTATCCACAAGGATGATGTGGAAAAATATGCTACCCTATTTCTTAATGCACTAAAATCAGGAGAGATTTCCATATTTGAAGCAAGAATGAAACATAAAGATGGGCATGATTATTGGATAGAGGGATATCCTTCTTTCCTCTATGCGAATGGAGAAGTCAGTGCCATTCAGGTTATTTCCAGAGATATCACCGAGCGTAAAAGTACTGAAAAAGAAATGAGAAGACGTTTTTTGAAATATGCTCTTGATGAAGGAAATATTTACATTGTGAAAGAGCGAAGGCACATACGCTCTGCCGACGCATTCAATGAGCTTATGCAAATTGGATACCCTGGATTGATCATTTCAAGAAAGCCATTAAAACATTTCAAGGATAGAATAGATCAAGAATACGCCCATCTATGGATTTCTGAAAGAGAGGGAGAACACAACATAACACCAAAAAAAGATGATATCATTAACATGATTGATAGTATCTCCAGGGGCCAGGTTGTTTTCCTGGACGGAATTAATTATCTAATCTCAAAAATTGG
>JAUWNU010000155.1 GCA_030612505.1 Methanomassiliicoccales archaeon | reverse complement strand
ATGCTCAACCATAATGCACTTGTTCATTACAACCTTCAATCCGGCTTCCTTGGCGGTTTTTGCAGCGCCATTATGAACTATATTTTCCTGCATCCAGATGGTTTTTGCATCAACCTTTATGGCATCATCAACAATCACCGGAACCGCATCCAGTTTCCTGAAAATATCTACAATATCAATTTTTACTGGTATTTCCACTAAATTTGAATAGGACTTCAGGCCAAGAATTTCATGGCACATGGGATTAACAGGAATAATCTCATAGCCAGCTTCAATCATGTATCTTGTCACACGATTGCTGTCCCTCTCCTCTTTTGGAGATAACCCAACAACAGCAATGGTCTTTGATTCTTCAAGTATCTCTTCAATTTCCTTGCTGGTTGGCATGTACAATGGTATTTCACAAATGTCGGTCATTCACTCACCCGGGACTGCTCTTGTACCGGGGCCAGCGTACTCAGCTTCAGCAAAGTTTATCTGGCGCATTTTGGGCTGGGTGTTTATTTCTTCATAATAATGTGCAGACAGGCCGGCAACTCTTCCAAAAATGAATATCGCTTTGGCAGCAGACAAGTCCAGACCAAAATCGGCAACTATTGCGCCGATTACTCCATCTACATTAATTGGCAGATCTTTACCTGAAATAATTTTGAAGGTTAGGCTAACTTCTTTTGAGAGTTTGACGCGGCCAGAAGAGATTCCAGCTTCGTCTGCCAATTTCCATAGTATGTCCCTTCTAGGATCATTCTTGTGGACCCGATGACCCAGGCCAGCAATGCGCTTCTTTTCCACTGAGTATTGCTTAATTATTGCCTCGAGTTGTCCATCGTGTGAATCTAGGCACTCATCAAAAAACTTGGCTGCCTTTGCCCCGGCACCGCCATGAACATCGGTTATTGCGCCTACTCCATGGGCCACTGCAACTTCATAGGCTGCTCTGGTGCTGGAAGCTATCAAGGTTGCCTGGGCCGATGGTGGCGTGACGCCGTGGTCAACACATGCTGTAATCATTGCTTCAAGAAGCCTGGCTTTCCCAGCTTCAATTTCCGATTTGCCAGTGAATGCCTGATAAATCATGTCTGAAAAGCTTGAGGCGGAAATCTCATTTTCATAAATTGTGGCAAGGTATCTGGCTGTCCTTCCCAGGGCATAAGCTGTCTTGTCCTCAGGATTTTCATCAGAGTGCCTGGCTAGTCCTGTATCTGTAAGCAAGTATGCCGCCAGAGTTTTGGAAATATCATCGCCATCATGAGTGTCAATTTTCTGGGCTGGTAATTCTCCGGCCATGACTGCAATCTTTTGCATTTGGGCAAAAGATTCTGCGTCTGGCAGTTCACCCTTTACTATGAGGTATGCAACCTCCAGAAGTTTCTTCTTCTCAACAAGGTCTTGCAGCGGGTATCCGCTAATTTGCAGATTATCTGGCTGAACATTTGTGACCTTGGTTTCCCATGACATGATATTACTCCTTAACCTGCCTTATTGTATCCAGGTATGTGCCGTCACGGAATTGCACAAGCGAGACTATCCGGTCTTTCAGCTCCGGTTCGGCTGGTGTGCCGGTCTCTGCATAGGCCATGTCCCTCAATTCTGTTATGTCGATAATGTTCAGGGGGCTGCCTTCGGTTTCTTGACCGGAGGCAGAGCTGCCTTCAAGTTTCTTTAGCAAATCTTTTCTGGCCGGATTAATTGCAATTCCCATATCTGTAACAATTGCGTCAACTGACTGGAACGGCGTGGTTACCGTGGTAACCCTGTCGCGAATAATTGCATTGGTCTTGCGGAACACTGGCATCATCATGATTGCCAGCTTTGCTCCAGCGGCTGTGTCCTGATGGCCGCCTATGCCGTGCAATACCCTTCCATCTGAATGGGTGTTAACGTTAATATTGAAATCCACATCTGCCTCGGTAGCTCCAAGAACCACCGCATCCAGTATATTACAGAGACATCCTTTGTTCCATGGATTGGCATAATAACCCGGAGTTATCTCCACATGGTCCGGATTGTTCAGCATGTCCTGTATTGATATCACATCAAAGCTCTGGCCGTCCAGTATCTTGCGGCAATTGCCATTATTGTATATGTCCACAACGTGCTGGGTAACTCCGCCATCAATGAAGCAGGTGGAATAGCCCTTTTCCTTCAATAGCTCGCCAACATATTTTGTGGTTGCCAGTGATATGCCGCCGGCACCGGCCTGGAAGGACATTCCGTCCCTGAAAATCCCAGTGTGCACCATGAGGTCAAGTGCGTTCCTGGCAATGGTGAGCTTCTGTGGGTCTGTGGCTATCATGGTTGTGCCAGATACTATTTTTTCATTGTCTCCTATGCAGTCAACCTCAACTACATAATCCACATAATCCGCGCTTATGGATATGGGGGTGCACGGGTACTCAACAAGATTATCGGTGATTATGACCACCTTCTTGGCGTGAATTACATCCACTGCTGCATAGCCCAGGGAGCCGCAGGCATTCCTGCCTATCATGCCATTGGAATTTCCTTCTGGATCTGCTGTTGGAGCGGCCATGAACGCGATGTCTATGTCTATTTCCCCGGCCTCTATGGCCCTGACGCGGCCGCCGTGGGAACGAAGTATGTGTAGGCCCTTCATCCTGCCGTGAGAAATAGCATCTCCAATAGGGCCGTTTGCACTGCCCTCTATGCTGGTGATTATTTCCTGGTCAATTAGGTCAATGAGCGGCTCATGCACCGGAAAAAGAGCAGATGGTGCCATTTTAATGTCCTTGAAACCTTTTTCAGCAATAGATTTCATCACCATGTTCATGACATAGTCGCCGTTTCTAAGGTGATGATGAAAACTAATGGTCATGCCATCTTTCAGGCCGCAGACTTCTATGGCCTCGTCAATTGAGTCAAGCAATTTTGAATCGCCTGGCCTGTGTCTGCCAAAATGTCCTCCAGCCTTTCTCCCCGTAGGGAAATTGTCAAATAGCCCTGTGAATGGTTTGAGTTTTAATCCATTCAGCTCAACTGGTATCTCACGTCCAACTGCATTGGTCACGGTCTGCATTTTGATGCCTCCCAATTCAAAGCCCAAAATCCCTTCGTGTATAAAAGATATGACTATACATAATTACATAATACATCATTATATTGTCATATTGGAGGAATTTCATGGACCGCAAGGACATTCTCAAAACCCCGGTGAACCAGATAGACCTGGAGAGCATCCAGACCATCGAGGAGCTCATGACCGCATTTCAGGGAAGCAGCATTCAGAGCCGTAATCTGGGAATATGTGCCAGGGTCTGGGAAAAAATGCTTCTGGATGAGGAACGCCCCACAATAATTCTGGGATTATCAGGTGCTCTTATTGCAGCTGGCCTTCGGAAAGTGCTCAGGGACATGATAAAATACGGACTTGTGGACGCAATAGCCAGCACAGGCGCGGTAATGTACCAGGACTTCTACCAGGCAATGGGGGGCCAACACTATGTAGGCACACCCGATGCAGATGATGGAGTTCTCCACGACCTAAAGATCGACAGAATCTATGACACCTATGTTGATGAGAATTTATTTGAAAAGACTGACAAATACATAGGCAAGATGCTTGAAGAAAAAATCAAGCCAGGAAACTATTCTTCTAGGGAAATTCTGGAATTCATTGGAGGCCTGACAGATGATGAAAATTCTATATTATACACTGCCAAAAAATATGGAGTGCCAGTATTTTCTCCGGCCCTGAATGATTCCTCAATCGGGATTGGATTAACAGTTTACTATGCAAAGACCATGGGCCAGGAGCGGGTAACCCTGGACTGCATAAAGGA
>JAUWNU010000095.1 GCA_030612505.1 Methanomassiliicoccales archaeon | reverse complement strand
CATAGAAGTGTGTGAGATTGTCCCAGTGATTGTGAATCCAGAGAATCTGATTTGAGATGTATGGATGATAGCTGGGCTGCCATCGATAAATGTAATCAAATATTGTTCTTGCTTTTTCTTTCCGTGTTATGTGTTTGTCATTGATAATCTCCAAGAATGCTTTTCGGTGGCCTTTAGGCAGTCTTTTCAGATATTTCTTTATGGCCTTTCTATTGTCCAGATTGAAGGTTAATTTGATTGTGTTCTTCAAGTTATTGTACTCGGTCGTGTATTCGAGTTTTCTCTTTTTGATGTCTTTAATGGCATCATGGATTGCTTTTGAGAAGTTCTTCAACGCATGAAAAGTACACAGTTGATGCAGTATCTTCTTTTTGAGACCCAGTTCCCTTGCAACATCCTTCAATATATCATCATATTGTGGAACTCCGTCTGTTACCACGGCCAATACATTCTTTCCCTCCAAAGACAGAATAAGAAAATCCTTAATATTCTCTCTGTTCAGTTCCTTAATCACCACCTCATTGACGGTCTCTCCAGTTATCGCATCCAATAAAGCCAGTCTATAATATTTTACACCACCTATGCGAAGATATTGTTCGTCATAGTTGTATATACCAGAACCCCCAGTAACTGTTCGGTTCTTTTGATATTCTTCTCCTATTTCATTCACCCATTGACGAATGATTTCATGAGATGGACGGATACCTGTCAACCATTCAAAAAAATCTCGTATCTTTCGTAATGTGGTACCACTAATCCGCATCAATATTCCGTTCTTTATGGTCTCGTCCCTATAATGCTTGTTTTTTTTAGATAGCCTTCAACCGGTGCCGTGAAATCATGACCACAACTGTTACAAAGATAACGCTGGACATCAATCTTTAACCCACGCTCAAGCGTTTTGGGATTGGTACCATTATGAACAATATCTTCTGAACCGCACTTTAAACACCGTTTGTCTATAAGTTCTATCACGCCATCGGCTGATAACATCACATCCATCTGGACCTTCGGTTTTGACCCTAAAACCTTATCCAGCTTCTGATCAAAGGTTGTAATGCCTTCTGCAAAATCATTCAATGTCATAGACACAGCTTTTACCTTACCACGCAATTCTATTGGCATACCACTATAATAACATCTGGCTATATAGTAGTTTTTGAACCAAATATGGTCATAAACTCCTAGACCCGTTTTTCACTAAACTATTGACAGACTCGGATTATACCAAATAATAAATATCAACTTCGCAATTCGCAGCAGATGAAAGTTGCCATTGCCTTCGGAACCAAACCATGCACCATCAAAATGGCTCCGCTTGTGAAAGAGTGTGAAGCCAGGGGACATGAGACCATTATTCTGTATTCAGGCCAGCACTGGAGCCCCAATTTGTACGAGGAATTGTTTGATGATTTGGAACTGAGGCATCCAGACCATAATCTGAAGTGTGGCGAAGAGTCGAAGACTCTCGCTCAACTGGCAACTAATATTATCATGAGGACTGAACGCGTTCTTGCCAAAGAAAAGCCAGACATGGTTTATACACACGGGGACACAACAACATCAATGGCAGTCTCATTGAGCGCCCAGATGTCCCTGGTTCCGGTATTTCATGTGGAAGCCGGGCTCAGAACCTTCTCAAAAGAGCCATTCCCAGAACAGCTGAACACAAGGGTCTCGGATGCTGCTTCAGATGCCTTCTTTGCTCCAATAGAGAAGAATGCTATTAATCTAAAAAATGAGGGATTTCCAGAGGAAAGAATCTTCGTGGTTGGGAACACGGTAATTGACATAGCCAAATGGGCTGCTGCAAAGGAAGTGGACGTGATTGAGAAGTATAAACTAAATAAGCCGCTAATTTACTTTTCAATACATCGCAGAGAGACTACCATGGACCAGGAGAGGTTCAGCGGGCCGGTGGAGGCCATGCTTGCCATGGAAGAATACAATTTCTTCGTATCCATGAGACCTGGCACAAGAGCGGCCCTGGAAAGGTATGGGTTGCTCAAGAAGATACAAAACGCAACTCACATTTCGGTTTATGATTCCATTCCATCCTATGTTGAAACCATCAGCATAATGAAACATTGCGACGCCATACTTTCGGATTCAGGTTCAATGACCGAGGAGGCCTCTGCTCTAAAAATTCCATTCCTAACTGCCAGATATCTCAGCGACCGACCGGAAACAGTCACAGCAGGAACAAATATTGTTACTGGGTTAGAGAAGGATTCTGTAACCGAGAAGGTCAGGAAGGTCATGGATGATGCCGAATTTAGGAAGGCAATGTTCTCCAAGCCCTCGCTATATGGTGATGGTGACACATCCAAGAAGATAATGGATATTTCCGAGAAACTTTATGAATCTGGAAATTTACTTTTGTTTGAAGAGGCAATTACAACTAAGAACCTTTGAAAATTTCTTCATACACTTTTTCCATCTGCTCAGCAGAACGGTCCCAGGTATATCCAGATGCTAATTCTTTTGCTTTAATTCCCAGTAATTTCCTTTTCTCAGGGTCATTGAGAAGGTTGGTAATCTGCTTTGCCAGGTCGCTGGGGTCCTTTGGATTTGCCAGCAAGCCTCCGCCATTCACAACTTCCGGCAAACCACCAACATTCGAGGCAACAATCGGCTTACCATAGGACATGGCCTCTGCCGCTGCAATGCCGAATGATTCGTAAATTGATGGCAGAACAAACAAACTGCAGCTTGAGAATAGTTTATACTTTTCTTCCTCGCTTACCCGGCCAGAAAATTTTACTTTATCTTTAAGGCCCAGTTTTCCAGTCAGGCGTTCCAACTTTTCCTTGTCTGGCCCTCCGCCGCAGATAATCAGTTTGCTGTCAATGTTCCTCATTGCCTTGAGAAGATATTTGATTCCCTTGGTTCCTACCAGCCGTCCCACGAACAAGATAAAGTTATCATCGGAAATTGGCATATCTGGGGGCATGTCTATGCCATTGGGAACTGTGACCAATTGCTCAGGTGAGAAGTCCCTGGCCATGAGGTCTTGCCTTACAAACTCGCTAACGCATACCACTTTCTGAAACTCTTTCAAGCGTTTTGACCAGAAGAAGTCGTTAAATATGCTGGGGATCTTGGTCAATCCAACACCTTCACCATAGGTATTGTGATATGTGAAAACCTTCTTGCCCGAATAATGCCTGGCTGCCTTATTATATGTTGGAGCCCAGCGATAATGAAAGTCCACCACATCTGGCTGTAATTTTTCAAGCTCATTCAAAAGCCCGGGTGTTTTAATATATGGGGGATTATATATATTTGCTTGTTTAGAAGGCAATCTTCTGACAGTATATCCATCCATTTCTTCAGTGCCAGACGTATCTGGGAGCAGGCCAGTGAGAATAATAATCTCATGCTTTTTTGCAAGACGCTTTGCTATGTGATGCACCCGATGTTCGATGCCGCCCCTGTATGGGTAATGAAAGGCATTGACCTGGACTATTCTCATTTTATTTCTTCCCTGGCTACCAAATTGAATTGTAACAATAGCTATAAAGTTAATGATTCTTTTCGATTTTCTTCCTGTACAGATAGGACGATACAAAGCTCAATCCTATGATAATAATGATAGCCAGTATTGAATAGAACTGGGCCGTTTCAGGATCAAACTGATAGTTCAGCAGGCCTATTAGGGCAAGCAGGGCACCATACTTGGCCAGTCCCCCCATAACCAGGTAAAGCATGGACTTCTTATAATCCCATTTGCAGGTGGCGATAAAGGCACCAAGGAACGGAACAACTGGTGCAATCCTGTTGATTAGAATAATACGCTCATCTTTTACGAATATGAACTCGGTCCATTTCTTCATTGCCTTCTGGATGAATTCCGGCAAACTTTTCCGTTTCACCAGCCCATACAACAGAGAATTTCCTGTTATTTCAGCCAGGACGGTGGTTGCCAGGACCAGAATGCCCCATTCCCATGTTGGGTCCATCATGAAGGCCAGTGTGAAAAATAATTCTGGAAGAGCGGGAAATATTGTAGCATCAATAACCTGGATTAGGAATAAGCCAAGCAAGGCATAAAAAAGCCCATAACTCTGAAACCAGCTGAACAGATCCTCGAACATTATTACCGGATATCGCTCACTCTTAAAAAGAATATGCAATTATTCTGCAGTCTTTGGCTGAACCTTTGTAAGAACATACCCAACAATTACGAAAATCCATGCAATTGCGCTCATGATAATTAGGTGATTGATTTCAGCAAATAGATTATATTGCTCTGGCTGGCCCCTGGATAAAAAGTAAAATAATGTGGTCAATAGGAAAATCACCATTCCAAGGAATGCCAGTCCCTTGCCTACATTCTCCAGTGTTGTAATATTCTGTTCTGTTGGTTCTGATGAGTTCGGTGCAGCATCCTCCTGCAAAGTTTCCTCTTCCATGAATCATACATGAGCTTGTGAATTTAAATATGTTTCCATGAAAAGGTCATTAGTCAACTGGTTATATCCAGCAGGAACTAAAATTCATTCATCTGGGATAATATATGGCTTCAAAAATTCCTCTGGACCGTCCATTATTGCAGGTTCACATTCATGGTCTATTGTCCGTAGAATATTCTTGGGATGATAGGTCCAGAGTGCTGCAGTCATTGTGCATGTGGTATTTGTTCCCTCTATATTGATTTCCATCATGCTCAGTACATTTGGGCCATTCTCATTCTGATTTTCCATGCGACGATATTTGGTATTGCATAAATCTCCAGTGCCAGTCTTGAATGAGTTATAATATACCTGACCCCAACCATGGCTTTTCAGATATTCATGAATCTTCAAGAATAGGGGGCATTTGGGCCCATTTTCAAAGGGCCTTCCAGCTGTGGTAGTACATGATTTAAATTCATATTTTCGCCTCTCCATGAAAATCTCTCCACCCCTGGATGTACATAAAAGTAGATAAAACTTGTGTGAATATCTCAATGCGCCTGATTAATTTCCTTGTGATACACTTTCCATTCTAATGTATAGTAAATAATATTAAACCCAGCAACAAAAAGAATTACTGCAATATACTTCCAGAGATGTAATGTGAACTGGTATTCATTCCATGACTGGGTGATGCTGATACCGCCTCCCAGGAAGGCGAATAGCCAGAGCACGGTAAACACTACATAGATTAGGTCAAGGAAAAAGCGCATATTATGCCCCCTGGGATAATACATACAGGCCTGAGAAATTATTACTAGAATAATAGCCAGCGGCACGAACCAGTATACCATTGTCATGAACCTTTCCCTGGATAGTTCTGGATATGTTGTGATGATATTGTAGATTGCAAATAATGGTATTATCAGGTAGAAAAATAGCGCGATGATTGCTTTGATGGATATCCATCTTTTAGTCTCTGACATAGGTAATATTCACCTCCTGGATGTTTATTATTACCTCATCATTCGCAATGCCAAAGGTCATATTGTATCCCAGCAGAATATCGCCGGAGAGGTCGTCCACCGGAATGGTTATTGCGCAATTTAGCTCCCGCAATCCGCCATCAGAATAATTCTGGCCAGTAACAAGAATCTCATATCCATCTTCTGAAAGATAATGGAATTCATCAATCTCCATTAGATATTCCACTGCAGTTCGCTGAACATCCCAAACAGCCTGGTCAATGCCCATTGAATAATACCCAAATGCGCCTAGTATCCATGGCATAATATCATTTTCCGGAGAATAGCCAGATAACGGGGCAATCCAATCGCGGTCAAGAGTCTCATCAACAGTTACGTGAATAAGGCCGAACATGTACTCTGCATCAATGTCAATAATCAAGCTCATGGTGGTATCCCTGTAAAGAAGCGAGAGCCAGTTCATTAGATCAATATCATTCAGTGAGATTTCCAGAATTATGTCAAAGTCCCTGATAGAACCGCTGGACACTGCCAGACCTCTCTCCTGGAAGCTCAGAAGTTCATCACCTTCTTGTGTGATTATTCTGGCACTGATGTCTATATTCTCAATGTCATAGGCCCCGTGATTTTTCACTGTGAAGCCGGTAATTATGAGTATTTTCATCTCAACTGGATCAATTGCCCAGGAGAATTGATTCTCATCAGGGATTTCAATTTCTATTCCATGTGTCATGATCGTGAGGAGATTTAAGATGGTAAGAGTGCCAAGCATCAGGCTAAGTGTGATTGCTGCTATCCTGACATAACCCAATTTTTTCTTGTTCATTTTATCTCCTTTGGTTAAGTTTATCATTTCCTGAACTAAAATAAGCGTTTATCAAATCATGATTAGTGTTAACACGTATCATGGCTTTGTCATTACTCCGAAATAGAGAACTGGCTTCCTAGAATCTCAGGGCTGCATATTGCACCTTAAATTTAGATAATATTAAGTTCAGTTAATGATGGAGGCAGATCAACTACCCCTATACCTAATATGTAATCGGCAGTATTTAGTTTTTTGCCAGAGCACTGATTAGGTTAATCATTTCAAATGAGTCATCTAAATTTAGAAAGTTGAACGCATCTAACAAATGAAAACATGCGTTCGACAATGGCATGAGAATAATCTCCAATCTAAATCAAATGCCATACTGCTCAAAGCAATCTGAAAACAATTGTTGGATGCGGGCATTAAATTTAAACGTTTTAAGCTTCCGACATAACACATATTTAAACTGAAAAATGTTTAAAATTCCGCAATCGAACTTTGTAAAGAAAACGGATTGCGGGGTTACATCCCCCAGAATTTGTCCTCTTTTCTTTTAATGGTACAGACCTGCTCCAGTGCTTCTTTTTCATCATAGTTCAGGTCCATCTTGTTCAGTTCCTTGCAATGGGCTCCTGGAATATCAACATAAAGAATCATGTCAATGTCAATCTGGCGGCCGCACGTTGCGCCTTCGATGGCAATTGCAACTTCTGCTCCTGAAATGGCTTCTTTCTTGGAGTCATTCCCGCTTCTGATGCTCTTTATCTTGCCGACCTGTCGGCCATCCTCGCGGATAAGGCGCTGGCCAATTCTTATGCGGCCTGCTAAAACTCGAACGCCAACAATGGCTGGCTTGCTGACACGGAACACGCAGTCTGGAAGAAGCTTTACTTTACCAGGGTAGACTATTTCCTTTCTGGAATCTGTTTCTAATTCTCTCTTTTTTTCCACAAGCCACTCCTCATAATCCTCGATTAGCTTGTAAACAATATCACCCTGAATCAGTTTCACGTCCTGCTCAAGAAGTTCTTCCTTTGCATCAGGAAGAAGCTTCACATTAAAACCAAAAATAACACGTCTAATTGGGTCGGATTTTGCCCCTGCCTCCACAATATCCCGGCGGGAAATATCCCCCACCTCGGCCTTCCTAATTGGAATTTCATTTTCTTTAGCTTCGAAGGCCAGTCCCTCCAGGGAACCAATGGCATCTGCCTTGAAGATTACTCCATCCTCCTGAACCTCGATGCATAATTGACTTTCCTCTCCAAGTTCGTCAATAACACATTCAATATCAGTGTTGGCAACACGCAGAACACCGCCAGCAACAACACCGGTTATGTCCTGGGCCACAAGTTTCACGCCTGCTGCTGCAGTAATGCAATCAACAGAATCAAATCTTTCTCTGGGGTCCCGAATCTCGTCCAGTGGCTTTGGTTTGAGTATTGCTTTTACCTTGGTAACTTTAGGCTGGCCAGAGGTTCCGAGAACTACTGTGTCTCCACGATTAAGTGAGCCCTTGTACAGAATCAGGTCCATGGTCGGTCCCAAACCCTTTTCCTCCTTAATTTCAAGGATTGTTCCTTCGCCGGGTCCGGTTTCATCGGTCCACAGTGCCTCTTCCAGAAAACGCTGAGCCAGTCCAACAAGTACCATGAGGATGTCTGCCACTCCTTCGCCTGTTTTCGCACTCATTGGCACCAAAGCCATGTTCTTTCTAAAATCTGAAATCTTGTCATAACGGTCGGCGGAAAAGCCCAAATCATAGAGCTTGCCCACAATATCATAAATTCTCTTCTCAAGAAGCTGCTGGGCTGCCTTGTTCTGCTTATTGAATGTCACCAGGAAAGGGTCGCCCTTGTTAACACGCCAGCCATATGTGAGGTCGATTTTGTTCAGGGCAACGATGAATGGGGTTTTAGCCCGCTTGAGAATATTAATTGACTCTATTGTTTGAGGTTTAAGACCTTCATTGATATCGATAACAAGAATTGCCATGTCAGCCAGTGTTCCGCCTCTTGATCGGAGAGTGGTAAAAGAGTGATGGCCCGGAGTATCTATGAACAAAAGGCCTGGAATGCTCAGGTTCTGCTTTTTCATCAATGAACCGCAGACCTTGTAAATTGCTTCCACAGGAACCTCGGTTGCACCAATATGCTGGGTGATGGCACCGGCTTCCCTGGATACAACTGAGGAGCCTCGGATGTAATCCAGTAATGAGGTCTTTCCATGGTCCACATGACCAAGGACACTCACTATTGGCTGCCTGATTGATGTTGTACATTCCTTCATGATAAACTCCCCTATTGAAAAGCCATATTAAAAACTATTTTCTGAAAAGTTTCATTATCTCGGATAAACTGGCATTGGTTCTAAAGCCTTTTCGATTATAATGAACCCCGGAAGCTGTAAATCCACTATTCTGCAATTCTTTAACAAGAGAATCCGTTTTCAGAGGCTCGGAATTGGATAGGCTGGCCACCTGGTCCATGTGATAGTGATATGGAGGCTGCAGAAGCTCATTGGTGAGGGCTCCCCAACCCTAAAGGGTGGGGCATCCCTTTCAGTTAGCCGGTGAAGGAGAGCAGAGTAGTTTGAGGAGTCTTTTGGGGCACTGGTTCCCTCAGGAGCCATGCACCTGGCTTCCTGACTCCCTTGTGGTGCTT
>JAUWNU010000070.1 GCA_030612505.1 Methanomassiliicoccales archaeon | reverse complement strand
GAAGATATGACGCCGATACAGGCTCGCATCTTCTCGAAACTGGACCTTGGAAGATATTTAATGCTAAATAATTTTTAGTTGTCCCTACACTTTCACCAACAGCCAGACATAATCTCAAAACATTATCTCTTAAAGTTCGGTTTGACACACTTACCAAACAAACTGCGTTCATGTTTCAAGCTCTTTTGATATACCATCCCTTTGTAGATGGAATGAAAAGAACTGGCATATTCTCATGCATTGCATTTCTTCTAAGAAATGGCTACCTATTCATTTCAAAAGATGTGGAAGATAGTATTCAATTTGCTATTTCGGTTGCAGATAAATCCAAAGAAGAGGATCCCGATTCAAGTATTGATACCATTAGTAATTGGATTGCTGAAAGAATGATATCGTTTAGCGACAAAGAAAAAATGAGAGAACATGCTCATAAAAGCCAAGGAACATTAACTTGTCCCATATGCAGAAATGACATGGTTACTTTATTTTCACCAAAATGTCGTGATTGTGGAAATCAGTTGAAAACATTTACATTTGAAGTAAATGCAATTGTTGAAAAAGCTAATTTTCAATTTAAATTCGATCGGGAGATAGATGCTCCAGCACAGCAGCTCGTTCATAAAACTTTACTTCGCTAATAAAAAACAGAGCTTTCACCGATCATAGTAGATATTCTTCCCACTAACGCTCAGCGGAATCCCCATAACAACATTGCTCTTCATGATTCCCAGCCGCCTGGCCGAGACACCGATGCGGTACATTATGCGGTTATCAACATTATGAATCTGGGCTGTTTTTACCGCCGAACCCAGGGCGATTCCCATGTCCAATAATTTCAGCATGCAGTTTGGCCCCATAAAATCATTTTCCAAACTGGCTGCGTTAAATTCTGCGCATGTCTTGAATCCGCAAGCACCGCAATCTAGGCCCAAGCCCTTGTGCTCCAGAACTCCTATCAGAACTAATCCTGTGGACTTTTCCACGCCCTTTGCGTCCCGGTCCCAGTTTGCTGTGCCCTTTTCCTGGCCAATCTTTACCATGTCCGCGGCAATCTGGCTGGTCTCCTCTGTCGATGCAATCTTAACCTCAATATAATCCTGGCCAGCTGCTTTTGGAGCTGTTATGGCCGCTATTTTCATTAGTTCTGCAACAATTTCTGTTCCCTTGTCCATCCTTAACACCGAAGCTAGATAGGCAATCAAACATTAATGATTTTGCTGATTTCAAACTGGCTTGCCGGTGCAACCTCAATACGCCGTCTGGTCACCGTCTTAATTGCTTTCTTGGATTCTGCAAGTGCCTTTTCCGGTAGATTATTCTCCTGGCTAAGATGCGCAAGGGCTATGTGTTTTGTCTTGAGTGAAATAACATTGGCCAGTACCTCGGCAGATTGCTCATTGGATAGATGCCCCTGCTTGCCTAAAATTCGCTTTTTCAGGAAATACGGATATTTGCCGTCCTTCAGCATCTGGACGTCGTGATTTGATTCCAGGACCAAGGCATCAGCATTCATGAATTTCTGGCGAAGTCTAGAAGTAACGTGGCCTAGGTCGGTTGCTATTATCAAATTTTTACCATTATTTTGTATCTTGAATCCCACGGTCTGGCTGGCATCATGTGGAACCTCGAAAGGAGTAATCTTAAAGCTGCCAATATTTTCAACTCTGCCTGGTTCCAGAACCTGCTCTGTGATGATCGCATACTTCACATCAAGCCAGTCATGTACAGGCTCTGTTGCCAAAAGTCTTGGCTGGAACCGTTTATTAAGAACTCTAGCTCCGTTTATGTGGTCTGAATGTTCATGGCTGATTAATATTGCTTCAAGGTCATTTGCATCCAGGCCTGCTAAATCTAAACGTCTTACTGTCTCCTTGCAAGAGAATCCTGCATCAACCAGGAATAGGGTTTCATCATCCCATACTGCAACCGAATTTCCGCTGCTGCCGCTTCCCAGAACGCAGAACTGGAAGCTCATGCCAGTTTCCTGACAATCTCATTTGCTACGTCAAGTGTTCCGGCGGTGCCGCCCATGTCATATGTTAGAACCTTCTTTTCCTCAATTAACTGGGCAATGGCCTTGTAAATGCGGTCTGCCATCTCTGTCTCGCCGAGCCAGTCAAGCATTAATTTGGCTGACATTATCTGGGCAATTGGGTTGACCTTGTACTTGCCAGCATGCTTGGGGGCTGAACCGTGAGTTGGCTCGAATACCGCATATTCATCGCCGATATTTGCTGCGGCACTGACTCCCATGCCTCCGGTGAGCATGCCGGTTATATCCGATAAAATATCTCCGAATAAGTTGCTGGTGACAATGATGTCATAATCCTCAGGATTCTTAACAAGCCACATTGCAATTGCATCGATATTGTTTTCCTCGACCTCTATGCCCGGGTAATTTTTAGCAATCTCCCTGCCAGTGCGAAGGAATAGGCCGGATGTCTCGCGGATAACATTTGGCTTCTCTGCTATTGTGACCTTATTTCTGCCTGTCTTTTTAGCATATTCAAAAGCACTTGTGATAATGGCTGTTGCGCCGCGCTTGGTGATGATTCTCAGGGAAATAGCAATTTCATCAGGAAGTGCAAAATCGAACTTGCTCATCTTCTTATTGTGTTTGATGATTGACTGGCGCAGCTCGTCCTCCAGCGGGTAAAATTCCACGCCGGCGTATAATCCTTCAGTGTTCTCCCTGAACACCGTGATGTCTATGCCATCCCTGAAGTTTGCCGGGTTGGTGGGGAATGCCTTGCATGGCCTCATGTTTGTGTGCAAATTTAATAGCTGACGCATGCCAACTATTGGGCTGGAATATTCAAATCCCTTGTCAGCCAGTTCTGGAGCCAGTTCTTTAATTGCTTCCTCTTTTGGTTTGGATGTTATGGCACCGAAAAGACAAGCATCAGTGCTATTGAGCAGGTCGATTGTTCTCTGCGGGAGCGGATTACCCTCGCTCTTCCAGAACTCCCAGCCTACATCGCCATTGATATACTCTGCTTCGAATCCAACTGCATCCAGGACTATCCTGGCAGCTTCCATAACTTCAGTGCCTATTCCATCGCCTGGTAGCCAGGCTATTTTATATTTTGCCATATTCATGCCTCAGGGGCTGTATCAGATGACAATGAAAACCATCTATAAAAGAAGTTTGCCTGAGTTGGTTTAATATGTGTAAATTATCTGCAAAATCGTGGATTATCTCAACATAATTTTGACAAAAAGTTGCAGTGGACAGCCTAGATTTGGACATTAATCGAATTAATTCACTAAATCTGCCTACTCTGGAGGTTTCCAGTCATCCGGTCTTGCCATCTCTGTCTTTTCCACAATATCCTCAAGTGGGGGGGCTTCAGGCTGCTGCGGAACAGAGGAGAGTAAATCCTTTTCTTCGGTCCTGTATATGATTTCTTCCTCTGTCTTCTTTGCCTTTTCCTTAAGATGCTTCGGGATGTATATCGCAGAGATTATCGCCACTATGATTAGTATCGCGATAACTATGCCATATAACACATATGGTGGGTCATAATCATGCATATCCAATGGATCTTTGCCTTCTGTCACCTCATCACCGTCACTTACCCCATCACCATCAGTATCTGGATTTGTTGGATCCGTGCCTTCAGCAAATTCTTCAAGGTTTGTCAATCCATCATTGTCCGGGTCAGAAGAAGCATCGTTTGGATTATAGGGATCCAGACCATAATAAGTTTCCCAAGTATTCGGCAGGCCATCTCCATCAATGTCATCATCCTCAATGTCTGCTATGGAATCCTCGTCTGTGTCCATGAAAATTGTGATGGTGAATAAACGCTGGGCAGAGTTGCCAGATACGTCGGTCACCTGCAATATTGCATTGTAAATTCCAGGAGTGCCCATACTAAGAGAAATATCCTCAGTCGTACGGTTGCCTATGCTTTCTATGGTCCATACATATGCCAATGAGCTCGAAACATTGTCGAAACATTGATTAGCAGACAAATTAACTAGCTGCCAGTTAAGTAATTCAATATTTTCTATTCCAACTATTACTGGCGGCACGATATCCACAACAGACACAGCCGAAGTTGCTTGAACACCAGATACAATATCTGTGCATATCACATTTCCCACACTAACTGTATTTGAAGGAGTAAATACACCAGTGGCAGGAATGATAGAACCTATAACAGTGGATGAAACAGACCAGGCCGGTGTGAAAGCTACTTCATTATCGTACAGGTCATAACCAATAGCGGAATATGTCTGGCCAGTGCCATTTGCATCATAGATTATTGGGCCTGATGGAGTTATTAGAATCTCAGCAAGGCCCGCTGGTGCAACAGTGAAAGTAACTGCGTCCGAGTAGATGGCATTTGAAGTGTCCACCACGGTAAAGTTCACTTCACCAGCGGTGTAAAGGGTCAGCGTGAAACTGGCAGTTCCATTGTCTGTGGTAGTATTAAATGTGTAATCCGCCGGAATATCCGCCGCTGCATCCGTGCAGGTAAAATGGATGGTGCCGTTATAGTCCAGGGCAATATTACCATATTCATCGTATGCTGTTACATTAACAATAATAGCAGTTCCAGCTGTCACAGATAATGTAGCGGTCTCGATTTCTATTGAGGCCAGTTCACCGGAGAATACATTGAAGGTATGGCTCATACTCTTATTACCATTGCCGGTCACATCCTCGGTGAATATGTAGTAAATATAGGTGCCAGTAAGAGTGTAATTGAACAAAGGATGATAATAATATCCCGGAGCATCTCCCTGGGTCATTGTCTCGTTCATGTATGTTCCGCTAGGATACGCGATGTTTATCCAGGCCCCGCCCACCGCATGCAGGTCTGTGATGTTCGCGGTGATATTGACACGGTTTCCTGCAATCTGGGGGTCAGGTATTGCGATTATCTCCCCGAACTCAGGCGGTATCATGTCCTGAACTGTGAAGTTAACCGAATCATTGAAGTTGGCATTTAAAATGTCTATCACAGTAAATACCACCTCACCATCCATATAAAAGGTAACTGTGAAATTTGCGGTTCCGTTATCAGTGGCCGTAAAAGTGTAATTTGCCGGAAGAATTGCCGCAACATCCGTGCTTGTGAAATTTACTGTCCCATTATAGTCAATAGCCAAGTTACCATACACATCAAAAGCGGTTATGTTGACGACAATGATATCTCCGGCCATAACAGATAATGTTTCGGCCTCTATCTCTATTGAAAGCCATTCACCAGATGAAATATTAAAGGTCTGATTCACACTTTTATTGCCATTGCCGGTCATGTCCTCGGTGTATATGTAGTAAATATAGGTGCCAGTTAATGTGTAATTAAAGATTGGATTATAATAATATACCGATGCGTCCCCTTGAGTCATTGTCTCATTCATGTATGTTCCATTCGGATATGTGATATTTATCCAGGCACCACCTACTGCATGAATATCAGTAATGTTTGCGGTTACATTGACATGGTTTCCCGCTGTCTGGGGGTCAGGTATTGCGATTATGTCTTTGAGTTCTGGCGGTGTCGTGTCCTCAATGACGAATGAGTGAACAGTACTCACACCAATATTGCCAAAGTGATCAACAGCCCTGATTGTGTAATTATATGTCCCTGGAATTATGTAAACGGAACTGTAGGAATATGCAGGCAGGGTTCCACAGGACATTGTTCTGTTGTCATAAGATGAATCAGGGTATGTGATATTTACCCAGGCATAGTCCGTTTCATAATTGTCAGTAATGTTCGCCTGGATATTGACACTGCCGCCGGATTCCTGGATGGCTGGAATTGCCAATACATCAGTTATCACTGGGGCAGCACCACCACCGAAAGCGTAGAGTTTGCTGCCTGTTCCATTTATCGAGCCAACATAGATTGTTCCATCAACCCCGATTGCCGGGGAACTCACCTCGCTGCCTATGTAGTAGCTCCATTTCTCGGTTCCATTTGGATTCAGCGCATAGATAAAGCCATCTTTGGAGCCGAAATATATGGTTCCGTCACTGCTGATGGCAGGTGAGGAATTTTCTAGAATATTGGCAGTCGAGAAATTCCAATTGAATGTGCCATTCGGGAAAAGACATGTCAGATTTTGATCCATTGAACCAAAGTAGATGTTTCCATCTGGGCCGATAGCAGGAGATGTATATATCCAGTCTCCAGCTGGGTAACTCCAATCAAATGTCCCATCTGGATTAAGACAGTAGAGATTTTGATCCATTGAACCGAAAATGATCCTGCCAGAAGAGTCAATGGTCGGTGAGCTCCGAATAGGACCGCCAGTTCCATAGCTCCAATAAGGTGACCCATCAGGGTGTACTGCATTCATGTTTCCGCCTTCATCTCCAAAGTATATGGTTCCATCCGAACCGATGGCCGGTGAACTGTGAATAAAATTGCCTGCATCATAACTCCATTTTTCTACACCATCAGGAAGTAGCGCTATCAAATAATGAGAATCCGAACCAAAGTACAGTGTGCCATCCTTTCCAAGAGCGGGAGAGGTCCATACAGCTCCGCCTGCTGGATAATTCCATTTCTCAATTCCATCAGGAAGCACACCATAGAGTGTGTTCCCTGAACCATAATAAAGAGAGCCTTCCACACCAATAGCCGGTGTTGAACGTACAACCGAGCCAGTATCAATATCCCACTTCAATGTTCCATCAGTATTCAGGGCATACATATAATCATCATATGAGCCAAAATAGATGGTGTCGTCCGCACCTATTGATGGAGAAGAATATATGCTTCCTCCGGTGCTGTAACTCCAAAGAAGTGTTCCATCAATGTGATTGGTGTTCACTGGACTTAAGCCAGTATGTGCCAGATCATGTTGGAACATGGGCCAGGCCGAATCCGCCATGCCCACGAATGAATCATAATGCGTTTCTATCTCCGAACATGTCAGGGCCTTGTTGAGGATTCTGACCTCGTCTATACTGCCATTGAAATAGGTGTCCTGGCCAGAGGCCCCTTCCAGGTGGCCAATGGTGGTCGGGATGTCATCTATCGTGATATCACCAGAATGCTGGGTCGCGTTCTCCAACACACCATTGACATAGATTTTCATTAAATCTCCATCATAAGTGGCTGCCAGATGATACCAGGTATTGTTTTCCAACACTGTTATGGATTTTATATTGGCTTGGCCGTCTGTCGTGTTAACACGGAACTCTACTGTGCCATTCAAAGACAGGCTCCAGGCCTTCTTGAGTGTGGAATCCACCTCTTTGCTGATTATCACCTGCTCGGGTAGGGATACATTATTCCCAGCAGGGTTTATCCAGGCCTCCAGCGTGATCTCATATAACGGGGCAATGGTATCTGGAACATTCACTAATTCTTCATTCATTGCATCAAATTTCAATGCCTTGCCAGATATTCCTGTTACCCAGCCAGGGTCGTCAGCAGCGATTACATTATCAACTCCCAATGTCCCATGATTGCTGTTTAAACTGTAATCAAATACATCCTGGCCGCTGCCCTTATCGAATTTCCAGTTGGCCATCTCTGACCATCCGTTCATATTGGAGAAAGGATAATCATCTTTTATTGGCAGGGTAATGCTTCCACCTGCAGAAAGTTGCATCGCATCCCATTCTATGCCTCCAGTTGGAAATAACTGATCACCATATTGCTGGAATTTAATATACACATCACCATCTGGAGAGAAACCTGTAATACCGGCCATTGAGATGAGCACATATTCCTCCGAGTCTGGAGAAGGCGACCACGCTTTATACCAGTTGATTCCATCATTGCTCACTGCAATGCCATCACTGTCAGAATGGCCAGAGAAGTTGGTTGGCATAGGAGGATTGATGTTTTCGCCAATAGGGCATTTATACCAGAAATCTAGATCCAATGTTCCACCTGAATCAACAATAACATGTAATATCAACTCATTCAGGCTGTTGCCGCCTGTAGAATGCTGCGTCCATGATGGAGCACCTGAAGGACAGGTCGAGGCGGAATTGGAAAAGCCTATGCCATTGACAGTGGAACTGTAATTTGTCCATTCCGGGCCAAGATCTTCATGGAAATGCTCAGTATAAGTGGTTCCGAGATTCATATTGATGACTGTATATGGCACATCCACGAAACCGTTCCTATCCACATCAGGGGAGTTCCAGTCTGACCAGTAATTGCCGCCTTCGGGGTAAGGCAGGTTCCATAAATTGTCCCCTGTGTCGTCCTGGGCCTGGACCTCATTGTTCATTATATTATTGTGATAGATCTCATTGTAGCTGGAACCGTGTGTGAGAGATATTCCAATTCCATCATTCTTGGCAAGAGTATTGCCTGCGATGGTATTATATTTGGATTCCTCCAGGCGTAAACCTTCATTCTTATTCGACCTGGCAGAGTTGTTGGTGATGATATTAGAATAGCAGTAGTCATTGAGATATATGCCATGATAACCAGTGGTATAGTCACAGGTATTGTATGAGATTGTGTTATAATCGCAGTTATCCAGCAGGTATATACCCTCTATCACATTGTAATCACATGTGTTTCCTGTTATGACATTATTGTTACTAAAACATTCCAAATAGATTCCACGCCCCCCGTTGTGGGTTGCTGTATTGCCTGTGATATTGCAGAGCTTATTACGGTCATACAGATACATACCATCTATATCATTGTGGCTGACCGAGTTGCCCGCTATGTTGATATAGTCACATGTTTCCAGATAGATTCCACATTCACCATTGTCATCCACAGTATTGTTCGCAATATAGAGTTGGGTATTATCTCTTGACCTTATGCCATACTCATGATTCGAGGATATATTATTGCCATCAATGATACTTCCATTATCCTCGGACATCACCAGACCTGCCATGCCTGCATTGTAATTGAGAAGGATATCATCCCAATCCAGAGCCTGGTCGTATATCCTGACCTCGTCTATGGGGCCGTCGAAGTACCTCGGGTCGCCGCCTTGTTGGTAGTCCACTCCTATACACATCTGGTTGTTGTTCGCTTGCAGGGCGTAGCCTGGCGATCCAGAGCTGTCCAGTATCCCGTTGATGTAAATTGAGGCTACGCCATTATCCATGACACCAGCAACATGATTCCATGTGTCAGTGGTGATGGGGACAGTGCCCTTAAACTCGCAGAAATCTATGTGGTTGTAGGGACCAGTGGAGCTCAGTCGGAGGGTGAAACCATGCGCACTGGCGACCTGGTATTTGCCAACTATACCCCCCCGGGAGTTGAAGCTGTCCGCCTTTATCCATGCTGACACCGTGAAATTGTCTATTAGGTCCAGGCTGGCTGAGTCGGGTGCATAGATATAACTGGTGAAGCCATCAAAGGCTCCACAGTTGCCATATCGCCCTCCAGCATCCAGGGCTGCGAAATTAGTGGCAGCGTCATTACCATTACCTGAGGAGTCAATGACCTCATCAGCCACATTATTGAGCCATGATGGGCCATCCAACTTATAGTGAGCTATCAGGCCATCATGTGTGGGATACTGCCCCATGTTAATATCCGGGTTTATGGAGTTCCCGATCATGGTATTGTTCTTGATAATAAGATTCGTGCACTGCTCTGATATGAGCCCAGAGCCTGAGTTAGAATTTATAATATTATTGTCTATGGTTGTATTAACATCGGAGTGCATAAACAGACCAGCCAGAGTGCCGCTGTAGACGCCGTAATTAAATTTGATCTCGGCCGCATTCAGAGCCCTATTGTAAATCCTTACATCGTCCAAGGTGCCATCAAGACTGTTGGTTCCTTCATTCCTTCCACCAATGTTCAGGTCCCTTTCTTTAGTTGGTTCGGGATTGCTTGGTTGAACAACTTCAACATCCAGGTTGCCATCAATATAAATTCGAGATACTAGATCACCATGAGTGGCCACAATATGATACCATCTATCGGCTTCCAGCAGTGTATTGGAGTATACATCATCATTGTCTTTATCATCATCTCCCACATCATCATCATACTCATACCATAGTTCCACTTGATTGGTGGTTCTGACCTTGAAAATATAATTTGTACATTCCTGACCGCCTCCTATCCCTCGTACAATAATATCATGGGTTCTGTCAATCATATCCAACTTTATCCACGCCTCCAAAGTGAACTCGGTCAGATTCAGAGCCGAATCATAGGATACGTTCACATAATCATTCAAGCCATCGAACTCTCCGCTCCTGCCATATTTACCAAAGGCCGTGGTGTTGGCACCATCCCCTGAAAATCCATCATGACCATTACCTGTAGAATCAATGACCTCGTTGGCAGTGCCATTCCAGAATGGTTCATCCATCCTCCATTCAGCCACCAGGCCATACCGCGCGGTTTCATCCAACAACGTATCCTCAATGTAATTTCCTGTAATGATATTGTTCGAGCAATGATAAGAGGTGATTCCAGTCCAAATATTGTCCAATAATTCATTGCCCATGACTGTGTAGTTATTCGAATATTCCAGCAGAATGCCATTATTCAAGTTCTTGCTAATGGTGCTGTTTCCTATTGAGCTGTAATTGCTGAAAATGTTTGTTATTCCATTTACTTCATTGAATGTACTAGTTACATTATGAATGGTACAATGATCAGCATTCAGGATGAAGATGCCAGCATCGTCATTATCTGCTGAACCTGCATTTTGCACTGTGATGTGTGATACATTCACCCAGTCAGCAGTTATTTTCAGGACCGAGCCTGCGCCATAGCCGTCTATTGTCGTGGTGTTCATGCCCTCTCCAGTGATGTTCAGGGTCTTGTTCACTATCACGTTCTCGTGATGCGTCCAGTTTGGGTATTGCTCAGCAGACCAGTTGGTGATGAGGATATTGTGTCCGGCCAATGTGTCATCATCGTCGATGGCGTCCTGAATATAGAGAAACTCTTCTCCGGTATCCGTGTTCTGAACGCGGTTGGTAGCGGGAGTTACCAGTGGGTGTTCATCAAAATATCCTCCGGTAACATCATATGCGGTCTCTCCAACAGCGTCACCATTCGTATCAGTGCCACCATAGTCGTCCCAGAAATTGCCCTCGAAGCCATCATCCCAATAGTTTAGGGCCATGTTGTTTATTATGTGATTTGTATTATCGAAAAAGCTGTTGTGGTGGATATTATTGTGCAATGAGCTCGCAGAGATCATATCCATTCCATTGGTGCTGTTTGATATCTGGTTGAGGTAGAACTTATTGTACTCACTGTTCTGCATAATAATTCCATCAGGGTTGTTATCAATAAGATTATTTTTCAATGTATTGTAGTGGAACTGATCAAGATGCACACCTCCAATGTTGTTATCAGATATGTTGTTGTTATTGAAAATGCAATAATCACTCCAATCAAAATAGAAACCATAATTATTGTTATAAAATGTATTGTTCTCCACTAAATCGTATAAGGTTGTGCTTGCGAATATGCCAGAAGATGTATTGTTGATTATACAATCTTCTATGGTGACATAGTCCACATTATCGATGAATATACCGTCATTTCCTCCACTGATATCATAGTGGTACATCCTGAGCCCGGAGATACTCACATTATCAGCCTGGATAGTGAAGACAGGACCTACTCCAGCAGCTTTGACTGTTGTATTGAGGGAGCTGAAACCTTTGATAGTGAGGTTCTTGTGTACCAACACATTCTCACTATATGCGGTACCACCGTTGCTCATGACTATGATGGTGTCGCCATCAATAGTTCCGGCTGCATTTATAGCACTTTGGATGGTGAAGTAGGGGCCAACACCTCCGTCCACTATCCAGGTATTTGCTGCCTGCACGTTCATCGGCGTAAATGACAGCAGCCCGACAAAGGTAGATACCACAAGCACAAAAACAAGTGTTGTTGAGATTCCCTTCTTCACATTCCTTGACACAGCAGTTTCAGTTCCAGTGAGGGCTCCCCAACCCTAAAGGGTGGGGCATCCCTTTCAGTTAGCCGGTGAAGGAGAGCAGAGTAGTTTGAGGAGTCTTTTGGGGCACTGGTTCCCTCAGGAGCCATGCACCTGGCTTCCTGACTCCCTTGTGGTGCTT
>JAUWNU010000140.1 GCA_030612505.1 Methanomassiliicoccales archaeon | reverse complement strand
ATAAAACGAGTATTGCTGGACAACCGGAATGTTCATATGGCTGCGAATTTGAAGAAGATGGAAGAGACTTACGGCACAGTTATGGCAGTAATCGGAGATGGCCATGTTCCAGGAATTTCAAGGATACTGGCCCAGCATGAGTTAAAAATTATTCGGCTCAAGGAAGTCAGGAACTGGCAGCCCAAGGAGCCAGAAGGAACTTCAATGTCCTATTCATTTAACGTTTAATCGAAATTATTTTAAACCCAGACACTTCATAGGGATTTGCATGAAGGTCATAACCCAAGTGGCACTGGACCTTGTGGACTCTCACAGGGCATTGCAGATAGCAGAGGAATCTGTTGAAGGCGGAATTGACTGGCTGGAGGCTGGAACCCCCTTAATCAAGGCAGAGGGAATGGACATTATACGCCAGCTAAGGGCCAAGTTCCCGCAGCAAACAATAGTTGCAGACCTGAAGACAATGGACACCGGCGGACTTGAGGTGGAGATAGCCACAAAATCCGGTGCCAGTGTAATTACTATCATGGGCGTTTCTGAAGATTCAACCATAACAGAGGCAGTAAAATCTGCCCGCCAGTATGGTTCTAAAATCATGATAGACATGATGCAGGTGAAAGATAAACCAGCAAGGGCGAAAGAGCTTGAATCCCTTGGGATAGATTATATCTGCATTCACGTTAGTATTGACGAGCAAATGGTAGGCGGAAACCCACTGGCAGATGTTAAAGCGGTTTCAGAAGTTGTTGACATCCCTGTTGCCGTGGCCGGTGGAATTAATTCCGAAACCGCAGTACTGGCTGTTGAGAATGGCGCTTCAATAATCATAATCGGCGGTGCAATAACCAAGGCAACAGATGTGGTAGGCGCAACCAGGGAGATTGTACAGTCAATAGCAGATATGAAACCAATAGCCAGCCAGCAGTTTAAAAAGTATGGGCTAGAAGAGATTCGCGAAGCATTTTCAAAGGTATCAACATGCAATATTGCAGATGCCATGCATACCAGGGGCTCAATGACCGGTATTATTCCGATAATCAATCACGGTAAAAAAATGATCGGCCAGGCAGTCACTGTAAGAACGATGGACGGGGACTGGGCCAAGGCAGTTGAAGCAATCGATATTGCCAATGAAGGGGATATTATTGTCTGCGATGTCAATGGCGGAGAAACAGCAATATGGGGCGAACTGGCCTCTGAAAGTTGCAAGCAGAAAGGAATAGCCGGAATAGTCATTGATGGGGCTATTCGTGATATTGACGCAATACTGGACATGGACTTTCCAGCATTTGCCAGGCATCGGCGCTCTGCAGCCGGAGAGCCAAAGGGCTTCGGCGAGATTAATGTTCAAATAAAATGCGGCAATCAAACAGTCAAACCAGGTGACTGGATCGTAGGCGATGAAAGCGGTGTAGTTGTTATTCCCCAGAAAGAAGCAGTGGAGATAGCCAATCGTTCTATTGATGTCATGGAAAGAGAGGGCAGAATTCGGGAAGAAATACGCCGTGGCAGCACACTTTCTCAGGTAATTGATGTTAAGAAGTGGGAGAAGCAGTAGAGCTGGGTTCAAAAAAACATCCTTTGCTTGTTAAAATCTAGTTGTTTACAAACATCAATTGGATATAATGTTTGAAATCATTTATTTCTTGAGGGATATCAGGGTAGTTCTGGTCTAATAAAACAGAAATCGCTTTTTCATGTTGAGGTACAATAATCAAATTGAAAGATGAACCACCAGGTATCATTAAGTCAATAACACTGTATTTTTGATATAGGGAATCAAATCCCATGTTTTCAATCTGCAAATCTAATTCTTGAATCTCTGAACTGTTGAACTGAACCGATTTCATATCAGAAACACAATATCCATAACTACCATGATGGTCTTTCCATTCTCTATTCAGGAAGTCTGTTTTATTAAATATCTCCATTATTTTTGAGATGTTATATTGACTTTGAATTGAGTTATCATAGTGTATGTATTCATCTTCAATTTCAACAGTTGTATTGAAAATTAGGTTATTAAGGTCTGGCTCTGTTGTTTCATTGCCCCGTATCAGGGTTATTTGGTATCCCATCCCATCATTTTCAATATATTTAATCCAGATAACTCCGCTATGGCCATGTTCAGAGATAACTGCAATGATAAAACCATCATCAAAGAAGTTTGGCTTGGTTGAATTCCTCGGTTGAACAGAATACAGATAAGCAAGGACAACTATGGCAGCAATAGCTATAGCCAGTATTACTTTTTTGTTGGATTTCAATTTGCTTCCAGTCATTAACCCCACTTCGCACTAACAGATGAACGAAAGGCCATAAAACACTTTCGTTGTGGTCACACACCTGTTTGATGTGCTCCATGGGATGTATGCCGATGGCGACCACCTCCCCGCCCTCACGGACGGGGCATCCAAAGTTTGAAAGAAAAAGAATAACTTGTCACCAGGCCAGAATCAAACATTCTGGCCCACAACCCCGCCCTTACAGACGGGGCATGATTAGCCAAGCCCCCGAGTCCAGCGGCAATCCTAGACCCTCACTCAAAACTAACAGCAACAACTTCCTTGTCCAGTAAATTAATAGCACCAGTTAATTTATCTCTCAACGATTCCGAATCAGTAGCCCGGCGAACCTGTTCCATGACATCTATTGCTTGTCTGAATATCCGGATGATATCGCCTTCGGCAAGATTATAGTTCAGTACAAGTTGGCTGAAGGTCTCGCCTTCTGCCCAATCTTCAACAAGTGGAATCCGCATGGCCAGTCCATTTAAACTAAGGTTGCGCATTAGATATTGATTGCTCTGTATTTTGTCAAGAATTCTGTAAAATCTACGTCCGCGTTTAGGTCGTTTTGCCTTTCTATTATGCCGATGTTCATAGGTAATTGCAGCAGCCAGGCATGCGATATCGATATTGTCCCATTTTTTCCACTTGTCATCGCTGAATATTTCGGTGGTGAGTAATTCTTCTGTGAAAATTTTGGTTGTGAATCTTCCTTTTTTTGTAAGATGATTTCCCTGGGCATATCCGAGATTTCTCAGAGTTCGGACACGATTGTTCCATGAGGCCATAACATTAATTCTCTGGCCAGCTCTTTTTCTGATGAATGAGTCAAAGCTTCTCTTTAAAATGCTCTCAATTTCTCTTTGTTCATGCCTGTCCATTAGATTAAGAACAGTATTGTAAGATAGTTGAAATTGCGAGAAAATAGGAATTCTATCTGCACTTGTGAGGTCTCTTATCTCAGACAGATTATCATTATACTGGTCAACTATTGCGATTACTGTTCCTTTTTCGTCCATGCCTCTTCGGCCAGCCCGCCCAGCCATTTGAAAATACTCTTTGGAATTAACATAACGATGACTTGTTCCATCATATTTCTTCAGACCGGCAAATGCAACTGCCCTGGCTGGATAATTGATACCAACAGCGAATGTTTCTGTTGCATAGAGCACATTAATCAGATTATGGCCAAATGCCTCTTCAACCGCCCTCTTTGCAGCAGGAAGCATGCCAGCATGATGGAAAGCCACACCTTTTTTAAGCACATTTATAAGGCTCCGGATGGAATCCATATCTGCGAGCTCAGGGTCAGAAAGATGTTCTTCTATTATGTCATCCATTACCGGGCCAGGCTCATGGTCAAATTGAAGATTATAAGCAGCTTCAAGTGCCTTGCTCTCGCAATCTTTTCTGGAAAATACAAAGAATAAGCAGGGGTATTGATCTCTTTGAATCATGTTCCGAAGAAGAGCCAGATGACTCGGCGGATTACTTTTGGGCTTGCCCTTGGACTTTGACCTACCCCGCCCGCGCTTTGAACGGTACTCTGGCCGTCCATGGCTCACATTCATGAAATGAGTTATGTCCTGCCTGGGAATTACCTTGTTTCCTCCAAGATAGAAACCATGGGACAGCGGAACAGCCCTTTTCAGATACTGAATCACTTGCACCTCATGGTCATGAATACTGGCAATCCAGTCTGCAAACTCATGGGCATTTGGAATTGTGGCAGAAAGCGCTAAAAACCTAACATTATCCGGTGAAAAGATGATTGACTCCTCCCAGACAGTACCCCGTTCAGGGTCATTCATGAAATGCACTTCATCCATAATGAGGATTCCAACATCCAGGATGCTGGCAGGGTCTGCAAGTGCCATGTTTCGATAGACCTCGGTGGTCATAACAAGTATCTGGGCATCCTTGTTTATTGACACGTCTCCAGTGAGAATGCCGACCTTGTCTGCTCCGAATTGTTCCACAAAATCACGATATTTCTGATTGGAAAGTGCCTTGATGGGGGAGGTATAGACAGAACGTTGGCCATGACCAGTATAGAACTCGATGGCATACTCTGCAATAAGTGTTTTTCCAGTGCCAGTTGAAGCAGAAACAACAACAGAATCTCCGTTTGTTACATGCTCGCAGGCCTCTATCTGGAAATCATCCAGTGTGAACCCGTGGAACTCCATGGGTGGGTGAAAGGGAACTTATTCATAAAGTGTACGCTGTTCTAAAAGATTATAAATAGAAAAGGAGCAGGCTCAACTGAGCCTGCATTATCTTACTTTTATTCCCAGCCATCTTCATCTTCAAATGGATATTCGTCTTCACTACTTGCAGAACCGTCAATATTGTATGGATCTGCATAATCGCTCCAATAATTTCCGCCTATGGTACTTCCAGCATCCCATGAAAAGGGGTTCACTCCAAGAGTAGTATCATTACATTTATGTATCGCTCTGATGCAAAACTCATTTTAGCGAAATTATCTATTAATTAATATATTTTTATAGAAAAGTATATGGCGGAGTATTCTATACAGCCAGTTGTCAAGAAAGGATGATAAAATGACTTCCGCCGAGACAGATATAATAG
>JAUWNU010000069.1 GCA_030612505.1 Methanomassiliicoccales archaeon | reverse complement strand
TCGGAAAAAGCAAACAAATGGCTCTATTACTTTGCCTCTTACCCTTTCGTCTGAAATCTCAACGCATGGTGCTGTACAATTCCCACAAACCATAATCCCCACCTTGGAATAATTTTGATTGTAAACTACCAGCCCCTAAAGTAGCTGGCGTTTCTGTGTTTACAGAATAGTTGCCAGTTCCTTTATGACTGTATGTTTACCTATGTCAGCCGCACACCTGATTATCAAAGCCAAGCGGCTTTGATTTGATATACTAGAAAATGTACGGTATGCGGCGGATTCCCCTTGCTATAATCCGTGTAAATAGTCAATTCATCCCTGGCCTAAAGACCAGGGGGTTCTTGACCTATTTTCACTAAATTGGTACAATAACTATTCCTTTTTATACTTGTCTAATTAGTTCCGGCTAGTTAGCAACCCTCAATCCTTTTACAAAAGCCCATACCAATGAGTTTAAATACTATACAAAAAGCCGTACCAATGTACTTATAAACGATTTCTCAAAATATTATCATCCGGTGAGCAGATGAAAGCAAAGAAAAAAAATGGAAGGAAAAAGCTGGCCGGGATGATTCTCGGATACCCAGTATCATGAAATAGGAGGAAATATCATGGAAAAATCAATCAGAATTAGTTATACTTTGGCCTCTATAATCTGCATGGGGCTGATTATTGGGTTGCTATTCGCGAATATCTACCCCTGCGGATACTGGGATGACGCCCAACTTTATGAGGATGAGGGATATGCGGGCCATGGTTATCATTCTTTTCTGGATATTGTTGGTAATGGATTTTTCTGGGAGGCTAGTGATGTTCCGGAACCATTTGATAATTACAGGGGAGATGGCCCGTACTATGTAATGGGGCTGTGGTGGATTAGTCTTCTATACATACCAATGTTCCTTGGAATAATTTATCTGGGATGGCTAATTTCCGGCGGCAAAGAAAGATTATTAATCCTCTTTCCAGGAAGTAAGAAATACGCCTAGGATGAAAACTGCCAGTCCGAAGATTCCAATGATAATCGCACTCTCCAGAATAATGTCCATGTCCAATGATATCATTGCGGCCCTGAGTCCCTCGTTCACATAGTAGAGTGGTAAGAACTTAGCTATGGTTTGCAAGAAGTCTGGCATCATCTCCATCTGGAAGAAGGTGCCTGACAGGAACATCATTGGGAACATTACTGCATTTGCTGCTGCCTGGGCGGACTCTGCTTCCTTGACGAATCGAGTTATGAGCATTCCTATGCCGGCAAAGGCAAAAACGTTCAGCAGAATGAACAGGAACATGTAGATGTTTATGTGTGGTTGAAGCCCAAATATGCCTATTCCTATTGCCAGAATACATGCAGTGGATAACATTGCCATGAACATCTGGTATAGAATGTTTGATGCCAACCACTCGCTTCTGGTTAGCGGTGTGGTAGCCAGCTTTTTCAGGATTCCTTTTTGCCTAAGCTCGGTGTTCATTCCCACGGTTCCGAAAAGAGCACTGGACATGACAGACATTGCTATGATTCCTGGTGCAAAAAAGTCTATGAACTTAAAATCATCATTCAGCTGGGTTTCATAATCCAGTCCGATAAAATCAACCGAGCCAGATAAGCCCTTATTCATACTGTCAATTACAGAAGTCACAATGGAGATTTTCTGCTGGGAATAGGAATTTCCCTGGTCATAAAGAATAGTGATATTGGATTGTGGGTTTGTTTGATTGAATAATCTCATATTGAGTGCGTCGGAATACCCTTCAGGAATTATTATCATAACATTGAGCTTATTATCGGCAAAGAACTCATTTGAGTCAGCAGAGGCATCAACTTCCACAATATCAAAGATGCTAGTTCCATTAAAGGCAGCTACAAGAGCAGTTGAATGTACACCGCCATCAAGATCCTGAATATGAAGATCTCCCATATTTGAGCCAGTGTCCTGAAAAATAAATCCGAACAGAAGCATTAGTAAGATGGGAAACATTAGCACGAAGAAGATGGTGCTTTTCTCCCTGGAAAACTGGCGAAGATGAACCACCAGATTGGCTATAACACGTTTGAAGTTCATTCTGCATCACTTCCCTGGGTTATGAGTTCCTCGCCGGTAAGTACCAGGAAAAGTTCCTCAAGATTGGGCTTGCGGATGTCCATGCTGGTGTACCTGATATTCTTGGATTTTAGATTATTTAAAAATTCAACAATTTGATCATTACCAGATGCTTCAACAGTGATATTGCCATTCTCTGTTGATTTAATTGGCATGCCCATGCCTTTGGCTATCTGGACTACCCCTTCGCCGCCACCCTTGATTGTGACATTGATTGTCTTGAAATGCTTGTCTATGAGCTCGTTTGTAGTGCCATAGGCAATTATCTTGCCCTTGGAAATAATTGCAATATAATCAGCCAGCACTTCTGCCTCTTCCATATAATGGGTAGTGAGGAAGATTGTCTTGCCCTCATCTCTGAGGCCGCTAATTACGTTCCATACGTCATGTCTTGCTCTGGGATCAAGGCCGGTGGTTGGCTCATCCAGAAAAACAATCTCAGGGTCATTGACAAGTGAGACTGCAATGCCTACCCTCTGCTTCAGGCCGCCGGAGAGGTTCATGTAAAGCTGTTTTCTATGTTCATCCAGGTTCACAAGAGCAATCAGACTGTCAACATCGCAATCTGCTGAAAACAAATCAGCATAATACTTGATTGTCTCCTCAACTGTGAGGCGGTCAAATGATGAAAATTCCTGCGGCAGAACGCCGATGCGTTTGAGAATCTCAGTACGGTCCTTTTTAATGTCCAGGCCAAGAATTTCGATGGTGCCAGATGTGGGAGTTCGAAGTGTTTCTATCATTTCCACTGTTGTGGTTTTTCCAGCACCATTGGGCCCCAGAAAGGCGAATACTTCTCCTTTCTCAATATCGAAGGTTATGCCGTCAACTGCCCGAAGTTCCCCATAGACCTTGACCAAATCCTTGACCTTGATAACGTCATCTGCCATTAATCGCCTTGAAATCAAACCAATAAATAAGGATTGCGATTATTTCTGCTTTAGTCAATATTCAGTTTCGAGCATGCCGAGGGGGGTTGGGGGTTCTGGTGGATCGCTGCGATAATGCTATAAATAAGAGAAGAGTATTGGGAGAACAATGAAAAACAAGGTTAGATACACTCCTTTTAAACATCTTTCCAAACGAACAAAAGGACTGATATTGTTTGAATTGTTCTCTCTTTTTTCTATTGTTGTCTTAAGTTTACTTATTTTGGTCTTTCCAGAGTTTGTAGACACAATTCTTGTTTTTATTACCATATTTATGATAATGACCTTAATTCCAGTGATGTTCATAGAATCCATCCAGGCAGAAATTTTAGGTGGAACATTGGAAGGTAAAGGAGGAGAATCAAAAAAAGAAAAGAGGTTTTCTATGGCTACATATTTAGGAATCCCATTCTCTTTTGTAGTCCTCTCATTTAGCATCTGGTATATATGGAACAATGGAACGACATTATCATCAATTTCTGTACTCATACTTGCAATCGTATTATGTTGCGTAAGTGTCCGTCCTTTTTTACAAAGAAAATTCTAACTAAGTGAATCTATCCGCTCGGAGCAGGGGGTTGGGCGAGGCCAGCGGAGAAACTGGGTGGGGGGATTCAAATTACAGGGGTGGGTTGATTATTCAGCGACGAGCAGGCGAAGGGGGGTTGGGCTGAGCTAGCGCAGGAGCAGGGTGGGGGGATTAAAATTACAGGGGCGGGCCAATATATAAAATAATAATATACTCTACAGCAAACAGATACCATATCGAATTTATCTTGGCATAATGGAGATTACTCCAACAACTCTTTGCCGCCCATGAGCGGCCGCAGAACCTCTGGCACAGTAACTGTACCATCAGCATTCTGATAATTCTCCAGGATAGCAACCATTGCCCGTGAAGTGGCGATTGCCGTATTATTAAGAGTATGTGGGATCTGTTTCTCTTTCCCGCCGTGTTTTCCACATCTAATTCCCAATCTTCGGGCCTGATAATCGGTGCAATTGGAGCAGGAAGTTACTTCGCCGTACTTATTCTGCCTGGGAAACCAGACCTCAATGTCATATTTCTTGGCCGCTATATTGCCAATATCCCCTGTGCAGACATTCACAACCCGGTAGGCCAGCCCCAGAGCCTGGAACATTTCTTCAGTATTATGCAGAAGTTCTTCATGATACTTCCAGGAATCCTCTGGCTTGCAGAAAATGAACTGCTCAACTTTGTTAAACTGATGCATGCGGAAAAGGCCCTTCGTGTCCACGCCATGGCCGCCTATTTCCTTCCTGAAGCAGGGTGAGAATCCCACGAATTTTATGGGAAGAGAATCTTCGTCAATAATCTCGTTCATGAACATGGCAGCCATTGGATGTTCGGATGTGGCTATGAGATACAAATCCTCATTCTCAATTTTGTACATGACATCCTGGAAGTCCCCAAGGTCAGTAACTCCCTCGTATGGCTCACGGCGCATCATATAGGGCGGCTCAATGAGCGTATAGCCCTTGTTAACCATGAAATTAACAGCAAAGTTCACCAGAGCCATGTCCAGCAATGCCAAATCCCCTTTGAGGTAATTAAACCCAGCTCCAGCCACTCTGGTGGCACGGTCAAAGTCTGCAAGACCTAAATTTTCAGCAATATCAGCGTGACTTTTTAGTTCAAAATCAAATTCTGGAATCTCGCCCCAGGTCTTTATCTCCACATTTTTCTGGTCATCTTCGCCTACTGGCACACTCTCGTGGAGAATGTTCGGGATAAGCATGATTTTCTTGGAAATTTGCTCTTTCAAAGCCAGGGTTTCCGCATCCTGGGATTCAATTTTTGCCTTCAATTCCTGCATCTGGGCTATATGGCTGGAAGCATCTTCTCCGGCCTTTTTCAGCTGGCCAACTTCCTGGGCTATCTTGTTTCGCTGGGCCTTCAGCTCATCAACCTCAATGACTCTACGACGCCAATTGGCATCATCTGAAATTATGTCCTCTAAAATTTGCAGTTTCTCCTCATCCTTGCGCTTTCGAAGGTCGTCTCTTACGATGTCTGGCGATTCCCTGATTAGCTTTATGTCCAGCATTTGATCAGTATCTGGAAGGAACAAGGACAATATAAATTATTTGATTTGTCTTACTCCGAAGATCTTGCCTTTCTTCTGTAGATGAATTTTTCCAATTCAACTCCCCAGAACACCACCGTGCTCAGTGCCAGACAGAGTATTAGAACGTCAAAGGGTAAAGCCACAGTCTTGAAAATATCCTGCATGAACGGCATGTATATGACCATGAGCTGAAGTACAAAAGTCAGGGCTACTGCTCCAATGAGCTTCATGTTGGAGAATACGCCTACAGTAAAGAGAGACTCACGGCCGGAACGAATAGACATTACATGACCCATCTGTGATAGGGTTAGAGTGGTAAATATCATGGTCTGCCACATGGTGTTTGCCGCAGGGTCTGCTTCCCCGCGCCATACCCAGAAACCGATTCCCAGGGAGATTGCGCCCATCAATAGTCCAACCCAAACAATATGGTATTTCATTCGTTTGTCTATGATATTTTCTTCGGGGTGATATGGTGCCCTGCGCATGGTGTCCTTTTCAGACGGTTCAAAAGCAAGGGCAAGGCCAGGCAGGCCATCAGTAACCAAATTAATCCACAATATCTGCAATGGCAGCAGAACCAGCCCCATTCCCAGGAATGGACCAGATAACATGACCCATATTTCTCCAGAGTTGGAAGTTAATGTGTATTTAATGAACTTGCGAATATTGTCAAAGCATCTTCTGCCTTCCTCCACCGCGCCTACGATAGATGCAAAATTATCGTCAGTCAGAACCATTTCAGCGGCTTCTTTAGAAACATCAGTGCCGGTTATTCCCATGGCAATGCCCACATCTGCCAGTTTTAGAGCTGGCGCGTCATTCACGCCGTCTCCGGTCATTGCAACTATCTGGCCATGCTTTTTCCAGGCATCAACTATCTTCATCTTATGCTCTGGTGAGACCCTAGCATACACTGCCACCTTCTCTACTACGTCAAATAAATCTTTCTCGGACATTTTGTCCAGCTCAACCCCGGTAAGGGTGAGTGAATCCTTGGATGCGATGCCCATCTGTCTTGCTATGGAAATGGCCGTAAGCTTGTGGTCACCGGTTATCATTACTACATGAATTCCAGCTTTTTTGCATTCCTGGATAGCGTGTATAGCTTCTTTCCTTGGAGCGTCTATCATGCCCACAAGGCCAATGAAAATTAGATTTGATTCTGCTTCCTTGACATCTATAATACATTCTGAATCTTTGTAGGCAATGGCCAATACACGGTAGGCATTGCTTGCCATGCTGGCATTCATCTCTTCTATCTTGGCTTTATCATTATCATCAAGAGTTTGTACCGAGCCACCAACCATCTTTTTGGTACAGCAAGGCAGGACGCTGTCCATGGCACCCTTAACATATACCAGGCAATTACCAGAAGCATCCTTATGCATGGTGGACATACGCTTTCTCTCAGAATCAAAGGGATTTTCAGCAAAACGCGGCATCTGTTTCATGAGATCTAGCCCATTAATGCCTGCTTTTTTGGCAGCGACAATAAAGGCCCCTTCGGTGGAATCTCCATGAACCACCCACTGACCATCTTCCTCCTCCAGCTTGGAATCATTGCACATTGTTCCTGCAGTTAACAAAACTTTCAATGTTTCATCATCAGATAGATTTACTGGGGTATCATTAATGGTAAATTTGCCTACAGGTTCATAACCTTCCCCAGTTACATCATATGTATTATCCAGTGTTTTGATGAGTCTGATGTTCATGACACCTTTGGTCAGGGTGCCAGTCTTGTCTGAGCATATCACTGTGGTACTGCCCAGTGTCTCTACAGCAGGCAATCTCCTTATCAAAGCCCGTTTTTTCAACATCCTCTGAAGGCCTATTGCTAAACTAATTGTAACAACAGCAGGCAATCCTTCTGGAATTGCAGCCACTGCCAGACTCACAGACACCAATAATATATGCAGAACATTCTCACCGCCGGAACGGAAGAACTCAACAAAGAACACAAGTGCACAAATTGCCAGTATGGCGACACCTATCTGCTTTCCTAATTTTTCTAATTTTATCTGAAGAGGTGTTGGTTCAAATTCCACCTTGCGAATCATATCTGCTATGTGGCCTATCTCGGTATCCATACCTGTGGCAGTAACAATTGCCATTCCACGCCCATACTCTACTGTGGTGGAGCTGAATGCCATATTGAATCTATCTCCCAGGAAGGCTTTTTCATCACATACATTGTTGGCATTCTTGTTGACTGCTTTAGATTCTCCTGTGAGTGAAGACTCGTTCACCTTGAGATTTATGGATTCTATTAAACGGCAGTCAGCAGGCACCATATAGCCTGTTTGCAGCAGTATTATATCACCTACTACCAGTTCTCTGGCAGGCACTATCAACTCTTTCCCATTGCGAATAACTGTAGCATTGGGAGCTGCAAGTTTCTGAAGTGCCATTATGGCCTTTTCGGCCTTGTACTCCTGTGAAAAACCAATAATAGCGTTCAATATTAGAATAATCAGTATAACAATAGAATCAATATATTCCTCAAGTGCCGCTGATATTATAGTGGCAATGATGAGTATGATAACCATAAGGTCTTTGAATTGGCTCAGAAAAATTATCAGGGGGGACGTGCCTTTCTGAGCAGTTAACTCATTGGGTCCGTATTTCTCAAGGCGGCCTTTGGCCTCACTGGATGTTATGCCAGACATTCCGGAGGAAAGCCTGGACAATGCCTCATCTTTGGTCAAAGTTTGCCAATGGGTCTCGGCCATTGGGCCTCATATTAGGCAACTTATACATAAAGGTAAAGATGGAATGCCCAATACCCAAGGTTCAGGGTCTAGGGGCTAGGGTTCAGGGTCTAGGAAAAATTGCTATCAGGTTCAGCCTGATAGCAGACCTGCCTTCTGGTACCACTGTCAGGTATCTAGTAGATTTTTGTTATGATAAATAAGTATAACCAAGATAATTTTTATGAATTATGGCTTCTCAATCACAAGTTTTCCATTGGCGATCGTAACTTTCACATCATCCTTAGCCTTAAATGGGAACGCAGAATCTTTATGAACATAAACGGGCACATAAATCATAATTCGTCCTTTTACTGGCTCATGTATTTTACCTATTCCTGATAGTGCCATAGTATCACCTTATTGTAAGCTATTGAGGATAGTGATGGATTGGAGAAATATCAATACATAGAGGGATTTATTAAGTTATTAATAATAGGTAGTAAAGAAGTTATATTAAGAAACTATTATGGGTAAACGGTGATTAACTTGGCAAGAGGGAAAGGGACAATAATCGGAGTGCTTGTAATGGTGACTGTATTTATGATGGCATCTATGCCTGTAAGTGCATGGGAAGCAACTGGAGACTTAATTCAAAGCCCAGTTACGATTTATCCAGGCACACAAGCAACTTTTAGCTGGACTGTTGAAAACACGGGTTCAGAACCGATGCAAGTAACTGACGTATGGATTGGTTTCGACTGGCAAGCAGGCGGTCAGGGGTATTTTACTAATGATGTTCCAGCGACAATAAATAGTGGAGATAGCCATACATTTACCTTTTCTGTTTCTATCCCTGATGGAATTCCATCAAATACCGAACATGCAGTAACTATTGAAACAACTGCTGCTGATCCAGATGGAGCAGGTGGTTGGAACACGAAATATTCAAAGGAGGTAACTAAATATATTACCGTTTCAACACCCACAGCCGACCCGACCCCAGACCCAACACCTGACCCAGTAGATGATACAAGTGATTATGATGACGATAGTGAGGAAACACCTAGCTTTACCTTCCCGATAATGATTTCAGCTTTGTTTATTGGTGTGGGAATATTCACGGTGATGAGAAGAAGGAAGTAATCAAATATGGTCAATATCGACATCTCAGGCATGGAAGAAATTGTCAGAGCATTAAAGGGAGGAAAAACCCTAACGGAATTATTTGATATTGTTAAGCTCTCTCGGACAGAGTTGACTCCGCTTATAAATTGGTTGGTTAAAGAAGGATATGTCGGAGAAGTTGAACCTGAGAATTCACCGGAGCCAGTTTATATTCTTTTTAAGGACATGGAACAAATTATTAAAGAATTACGGCAAAAAGGAGAGAAATAATATGAGTACAATAACATTATACGAATACAAGATTTCAATGCAATTATGTCTGTCATCAGACCTAATACTATGACTGATGCCTCATTTATTTTATCTGCAAACCCAGGGGCTAGGGGGCTTGGAAAACAGAAAGATATTGGCTATGAATTCGCCAGCATATTTCTAGACCCCCTCTAAGGATAACTAAACATAGACCCTATTACTTTTGAATAAAAACTTAGACCCTTAGTAACAATAACCAAGTAGAGCCCCTCTCTAACGATAACTAAACGTAGACCCTATTACTTTGAATAATAGCTAAGACCCTATGACCCTACTCAGATGGAGCATCTTCAGCTGGCTTCTCTTCACCAGCATCTTCAGCAGGTGCTTCACCTTCTTCACCAGGTTCTGCGCCTTCCTCGCCTTCGGCTGCTTCGGCTTCTTTAGCTTCTGCGGCTGCTGCATCTTCTGCCTTTTGTTCAGCTGCTGCGGCGGCTGCGGCTGCTGCCTCTGCCCTGGCCTGCTCAATTTCCTTATTACTAAGGAACGAGGTTGGGTCCTTATTGCAGCGTTTGCATAATCCTAACAGGTTGATGAGCCTTCTACGGCCACATCCCTTACAAGTGCCCTTTGCTTTCATGTCAATATCTCCTATTTTGCAACGAATAAATGGTATTTTTGATCTGCTTCAGCCAGTTCTTGCTCTATGCGCTTGGCTATGAGCTTGTCAGGCCTGTGTATTGATGATATGCGCTCTTCAATGTCTTTAAAGCTCTTGAAATCACTTTTCTTGCGCTCTTCAACAATGCTCCACATGGATTTCTTTCCCAGTCCAGGCAATAACTCAAGCATGTGAAATCTTGTGGTGACTGGCTGTGCACTATTGTAGAATTTTACAAAATCAACTTCTCTATCCTGAACTATCTCCTGAATTACATAGGGTAGCTCGCTCATTGAAGCATTGGTCAGATCATCATAACGAACTCGGCGTTTCACATGAAGTATTGCATCTCTTTTCTTAACATCTTTGCCAATGTAAACACGTTCGCCGATGGCCAGTGCGACATTGTCCTTTGGTGTTAGCTCAAAAAGCTTGAATTCAGTATCCCCTAAAGCATACGATAATGGTTCCCTACGAAAGCCTCGCTTATCCGAGCGCCCATGTGGCATATAATCCAATATGTATGCATAATCTTCCATGTTTAACTCTCCTAACTATATTGTTTGACCTTGTCCAATATTTGAGATATAACAGTATCGTCAATCATTGTTCGTTCTTTTAAGAATACTGCATTAACCTCGTCCTTGTACTTTGGCATCAGGTCCACAAGTTTGCAGGCCAGTGCCTCACTAATCTGTTCTATTTCAGAAAGCTCATCAGCTAATTTTCGAGCATCCTTTGCTTCTAATCTAGCATACTTTATTGCATGCTCCAGTGCATAATTCTGCTCCATTGTCAGAACACGGACTTCCTGTTCCTTAAGGAGCAACTCCTTTATCTCTGCAAGTGTCAAATATTCCTCGGACATATGATTACACCTCCTATCCCTGTTGTCTCTTCAGGTGCTCCGAGCCTATGATTATGTCCTTTCCGTGCTTCCCGATGCTAAGATGTAAAACATATGCCTTGCCCTGCATACCAACGATGGTGCCAGTATGGCCCTGGAATCTCACATGGGGCTGTCCACCATGAACGCTTGGATTAATGACCACTGCGGCTTTTTCCCCAACTTCATACTTGGCGAATGAATGTGTAATTGGTGGCATGCCTCTATGCCTTGGGCTTTTGCTCAATATATTGCGCGTTCTCTTTCTGATGCCTTTTGAACTTCTCATTTACTTCACCTCATTCGTCTATGATTTGCAAGACGTCCAGTGTCTCGACTTTACATTTTACTCCTAACTTTTCGGCAATGTTTGGCACAGTACGACCATCATCGCCATGGATAAACTCCTTGATGTAAGTTCCGGCCTCTGCGGTTATGTCAAACACAGCCTCTGCGGGGCTGAGCAGTTCCGCTTCAAGCTTTTGCACCATTCTTATCCGTTCCATATCGGCACGGCGGTGTGAAACCCTTTTAGGAGTTCGCTGAGCAATGCTAATGCCACCCAGAGAAATAACTACTTCTTTAAGGTTTTCCTTATCAATTGGAACTGAAAAGGATACTTTTACCCTGTAAGATTTTTCGGGCCTGGCTGATTTAATTTTTACGACTTCTTCTGAATCAGAATTTCGCAATTCTGAGATGATAATCATGTCTGTGGAACTATTTATGGCATCCTGCAATTTATTAGTATCGACTGTGCGAATCTTCGGCTCCTTGATTTCCAGGACAAATGGCCTTCCGGTGCCCAGCATAAGTGCATCTATATCTTCTCGGCCCATTCCATGAAAGCGATGGTCAGAACCCTTTGTATGTTCCATGGCAACCCTGCCGGCTAATTCTTCCACGCTATTGGGATACATCATGCCGGTTTCATTGCATCTCTTGCAGCCCTTGCCCTTGCACTCCCTGCAGGGCCAGCGCGTCTGAGGAATACCCCGGACAAGCTTCTGGTATCTTCCGTAAAAGTAGATTGGGTTGACCTGAAGGTCCACGGTTTCATAGAGTGTGTCAATTATGGCTACAATGTCTGGCTTTCCAAATTCCACCTCAATATTGGTCATCTTTTCCAGACGCTTGCCTATTTCCCGATTAAACTCAGCCTTTATGGGTTCAGTATGAGCTGCCTGGCTCTCTGCCCAGACTTGTTCCTCTGCAGCAAGAACTTCCTGCTCGAATTTGGTGCCCACCAGGAAATTGGTGAACTCCCACTCCTTTAGGGCTTCCAGGGCCAGTTCGGCTAGGTGGTC
>JAUWNU010000104.1 GCA_030612505.1 Methanomassiliicoccales archaeon | reverse complement strand
AACATCAAATCCTCGTTTATCTCTTGCTCCATGATATTGAATTAATTCGCTCATTTCATAAATTCTATTGGACCAAGTCAGAGATCCATCTGAATCTACATTGACTGTTTCATGAATCAATTTGTTGTAAGGGCCTTGAATGATATATTTATATTCCCAGTGTTTACAATAACCACTTTCATTTACTGGCCAAGTATCAATTCTACTTAAATTAATACTTTCATATTTTGATTCTATGAAAGAATTTGATAATTCCAATCCAGTTAATGATGTGAAATTGAGTCCGTTAAATGTATCGCTCAAATATTCAATACTAATTGGCGTATCGTTGGAGTTAAATTGGTGGTAGAAATCAACTATATCTCCTGAAACTGCATCTACTTTCACGTAACATCCCATATCCCAAAAATGCCCAATCCAGGCAACTGTCCCTGGCTTGAAAAAACTATTTTCCAACCGTAGTGAGAATTCGCTATATGAATCACCCCAAGATTCATTTTGATCTCTAGAAAATATGGTGTTCATTGCATCATCTGTATCTATCTGAATTAAGTCTGGCTCACAACCAATAAAATCAATTGGTTCATAATAAGAAAGCAAGTAGTCAATCTTATCTGTCTTAGAATTTGATAATGTCGTAGTGCCATTTGATGAAACTGCAATGCGTTCTCTTGTTATATTAATCCCATCATTAATCACATAATTGAATATCCAAAATAAACTTGAGCCAGTATTTGAGATATTAAGAGTTGATGAATAGGTGCAATTAAGATATTTGATTTGAGTAGAACTTAAGTTGAACTGTTCATACTTTGATTCCATGTAAGTATTAGCATATTCGAGAGCATCCAGTGCAGTAAAATTCAAGGTTTGATTTTGGTTGTTATTATCATCAGTGTTTGTTGAGATAAACCAATAAGATGTCGCAGCAACTATGCTTATTGTTACAATTACAGCCAGTAATTTAATTTTCATGCTTGACATCATTTTACTTCCCACTTATTGTATTGATTTTAGATATACTTAAATTAATTGGTACAGTGTTTTGTAAAGGCACATAACCTTCCCTACGTAGAACTCCGCCTGCTAATAATTCAGCGCTCACCATACTTCTCAGTCAAAATCTTCCAGGCACTTCTGCCTCTCTGGATAGCTGTAAAATGTCCTGCAAATGCGAACCAGATGAACATCAAATCAAACAGCGTCAGAGGCACATCCAGATATGGCACAGTGAGCACTTCTGTCATGTTCCAGAAGGCTATGACTATCCACACCAATATTGGCACAAAAATTAGCATTACCAGTCTATCTGCCCGTCCAAGAATTCCGCCATAATTTCTCTTGATGCCAACTGCCTGGGTTTGCGTGCCCAGATAGCTTGTCATAAGCACGCCTGTGAGTCCCAGCAGGCCCAAAAACCAGTGACAGTATCCTGATACCATGATTCCCACTATGAGGAAAACATCTGCATATCTGTCTAACACATGGTCAAGGAAATCTCCCCGCAGATTCGCCTTGCCGGCCATCTTGGCAACCTTGCCGTCCAGGGCATCCAGGAACGAGCTAATCAGAATGACTATTGAAGCCACAAGAAGCAGCCATGCCCATTGGCTTGAGAAGTAGAATAAAACTCCAGCAACAAAAGCCAGGAAAATCGCCACTGCGGAAATATGGTCTGGATTAACATTAATAAACTTCCTGGCTATAGGCACAAGGACCCCATCGGCCTTGCTTCTGTGCTCATCTAGTACCAATCCATCACCACCGTGCTCCAGTCCACCTTTCCAGGCGGGTAATCATCAACTTCTCCCTTCATAATCCTTTCGATTGCGGCTGCAATAGCCTCAGGCGAAAGTTCAGTGGCATCAATTTCAAAAACAAATAGGCACACCTTAATCGCCTCGGAAAGAATGAGGTCGATTGCCTCGGCCTCCACATTTTCCCGGATCTTTTCGGCATCATAGCCCCTGGTTTCCAGCCGCTTGCGAATAATATCAGGATGGCATCTCAGAACAATATTCATCTGTCCCGGTATAAAATGAGCCAGATGGCCTTCCAGAATTACTGATTCTTCGGGCTGCGAAATTGCTTTAGCTAGCTTGTCTACATCAACCTCTAGCTCCCCCTGAACTTCCTCGAGACAATCATGCTCCCTTGCCAGTTCCTCGACTGTTATTGTGGCATATCCTCGACTGGCCAGTATTTTTGCGGCAGTGGTTTTTCCTGTTCCGGGGGTTCCTGTAAGGATGACATACATTGAACCGCAATCTCCCATAATGTTAATAAGCCTGTCTAGGATTGTGGGCTAATGCCAAATAAACATGTTGTAATGCTATTATCAAATCCATTCAGGCCAGACCCCAGGGTTCACAAGGAAGCTAAAGCCCTAATCAATGCCGGATACAAGGTCACTATACTATGCTGGGATAGGGAGCAAACTTACCCAAAGCAGGAAACAATCGACAGCATCCAGTTAATTCGTTTGGGTCCAAAATCAAGCTTTGACAGCACAAAGGTTTTTCTCAAAACCATTAAAAAATTCTGGAAAGAAACCAAGCAGGAAATGTCTGCCATGAAAATCGATATAATCCATGCCCATGACCTGGATACCCTGGCACCGGCAGTCAAGGAAGCTAAAAAACGAAAGATTCCTTTAGTCTATGACAGTCATGAAATTTATCATGAAATGGTTGCTGAACGTATGTCTGGGTTCATTGTCAACCGGGTAAAAAGCTACGAGCAAAAGATGGCCAGGAAGCCAGATGCCGTACTCTGTGTCAATGATAGATTTCAGAGCATAATCCAATCCTGGGGCGCAAAGAATGTCAATGTCATAATGGGCTGTCCGCCTGAGCCAGTGGCATCAATCGAGGAAATTCAGAAGCTGAGGAAGGAAATATCACCGGACAATAAGCCAGTGGTCATGTATATTGGCGTTCTGGAGCCGAACCGGAATGTTTTGGAGCTGGTGGACGGTTTCACAGGTGATAAATCGCCAGAAGCTAGACTTCTCTTAGGGGGTTTCGGAACCCTGGAAAAGCAGGTCTCTGGCAAGTCCGGACCACGATACAAGTTCATTGGCCCTGTGAAACCCAAAGATATGGCTGCATACACCCTGGCTGCTGATATTCTGGTGGCAGTTTATGACCCTTCATTTGGTAATAATCGGGATTCTGTTCCAAATAAACTATTTGAAGCAATGAGCGTTTCCAAACCTATAATCGTGGCAAAGGATACCTGGACCGGCCAGACAGTTGAAAAGTTGAACTGTGGCTTGACTGTGAAATACGGCTCGGATGAGGTTTTCCAGGCTATTAACAAGCTCCTGGCTGACAAGGAACTTTATGAAAAATTAGGAGCAAACGGCCGCAGGGCCTTTGATGGTGAATACAACTGGCCAAACATGGAAAAGCGCCTGATAGAATTATACAAGGGGCTTTCCGCTTCCAAGAATTAGAACCCGCCACCCAGCATCTTTCCAAACCTGTGGCTTAATAATATTTTTTGTATCAAAAATCAGCTTGCCTGTAACTAGCTGGCCAGCATAATTGGGCTCAATTTCTCCGAAGACAGAATGATTGGTTGTGATGATTATTGCATCTGCGTTTTTCAGGGTCTCGTCAAGGCTGGTAAGTTGAACTGAAGAATTGGCTGGCTTCACAAATGGGTCATGGGCCAGTGTTTTTGCCCCTGCTTCTTTCAGCAATTCAATAATATCCAGTGCCGGACTTTCTCTGGGGTCTCCCACATTGGCCTTGTAGGCTGTGCCCAGTATGGCTATGTTCTTGCCCGCCAGCGTTCCTAACTCTTTCTCCAAACGAGAAACAACTTCCTGTGGCATTGATGAATTAACGTCCCTGGCCAGCGACAAGAATCTAGCCTTCTCAACCCCAACCTTGTCAATTATGAAATACGGGTCAATAGCAATGCAGTGGCCTCCGACTCCCGGCCCTGGTGTGTGAATGTTCACTCTGGGATGTCGATTTGCAATGTCTATGGCCTCCCAGATATTTATGCCCATTTCCGGAGCAAGCCTGGCCAGCTCATTTGCAAATGCAATATTCACATCGCGATATGAGTTCTCAACCAGCTTCACAAACTCGGCAGTTGTGGCATCTGTAATATGTATCTGGCCCTTGACAAAGCATGAATAGAGTTCTTTAGCCCGGGCAGATGCCCGGGGGGTAAGGCCGCCCATTACTCTATCCAGATTTTGTAATTCATTGAGAATATTGCCTGGAATCACTCTCTCAGGAGCAAATGCCAAGTCCACATTATCAAGGCCTTTGGCTTTAACCATGTCAGCAACAATACCGCCAGTTGTGCCAGGTGGTACTGTGGATTCCAGTATCACCATGTTTCCATTTTGAAGAACTGTGAGTATGCTGGCCATGCCTTTCTCAACATAGCTCAGGTCAGGAGTTTTATCAGCATTAATAGGCGTCGGCAAACAGAGTATAAACACATCGGCAATTTCTGGAGCACTGGCCAGCTTTAACGAGCCACTGGCAAGAACCCCCAGGACAAACTCTGCCAGTCCTGGTTCTTCCGATGGTGCGCCTTTCTCCTTAATGAATTCTAAAATTTCGGGCTTCACGTCCACTCCCAAAACTTCATGGCCGTTCTTGGCCAGTACTGCGGCAGTTGGAAGGCCGATGTATCCCATTCCTATGACACATATTTTCATTGAATAGCCTCCATGACGATTTTGGCGATATTCTTTCCGGCGGTTCCGTCACCGTAAGGAGATGGAACCGAAGGTGTCTGTCCCTGTGAAACTTCATCCGCAATTGCCTTTGCAATATCTTCTGGGTCAGTGCCAACAACAGTAGCATAGCCAGTGTTTACTGCTTCCGGCCTTTCTGTGCTCCTGCGGAATACCAAAACCCGCTTGCGGATTGATGGCGAGGTTGCCTCTTCCTGGATGCCCCCAGAATCCGAGAATATGAACCTGCAATTCTTCATCATTGCCAGGAAATCAAAGTATCCTGCCGGAGGTATAAGATGAACATTTTCCGAGTTAGCCAGCTTATCATAAATACCAAATTGCTCAAGCATTTTCTTGGTCCTGGGATGAAGTGGATAAACAATTGGAAGCGGCGCATTAATAAGTGTCTCAACCAGCCCAGATAAAACAGTCTGGTCATCCACGTTTTCAGCGCGATGGGCCGTAACCAGAATAAAATCGTCAAATGGAATATCTTTCACAACCTGGCTTTTTTCTTCTGCCTGTTGAACATATCTCTCGCAGGCATCAATAACTGTATTGCCAGTCATGTGGATTTTACCCCACACTTTCTCGCTTTCCAGAATGCTAGCCGAGTCAGGAGTCGGGGCAAAAAGTAAATGTGAAACATGGTCAGCTATTCTGCGATTGTATTCTTCGGGCATGCGGCGGTCATTGCTTCTGAGGCCGGCTTCAACATGCCCAACTTTTATACCCAATTTTACTGCAGTTAAAGCGCCGGCCAGTACTGTGTTTGTATCGCCTTGAACAAGAACACTTTCAGGCATCTTTTCCATGAGTATTTTCTCCAGCTTGTGCATCATCTCGGCTGTTTGATAGCCCTGTGTGCCAGAACCCACTTCCAGATAGTAATCTGGCTTGCGCATTCCCAGATCTCTTATGAAACTTTCAGAAAGCGCATCATCATAATGCTGGCCGCTGTGTATGAGCAATACTTCTTCACCCATATCCTCCAGGGCGAAAAGCACAGGAGCCATCTTGATTAATTCTGGCCTTGTTCCGAGCACAATAGCTGTTGTCACGCTGGGGGTATCAACACATCTTGAATATATGATTTTTGATTACTATTAATTAGAAAGAGATATTACACCAATTAATGAGTCGAAATAAAGCCAGAAGGTTTGGAAAGAAAAAAGTCATGCGCCAAAACATTGCAAAGGAACGAATTAAGATACTACTAGCTCAGGCAGAAACTCAAGCATTGGCCGGAGAAATGGAGCTTGCTAATAGATATGCATCCCTTGCCAGAAAGATAGGCATGCGATACCAGGTGAAGATGCCCCGTGGTTTCAATCTGAAATTTTGCAGGAAATGCCTCAGTTTTCTGGTGCCAGGCAAGAATGCCAGGTTCAGAATGACTGGAGGACGGCTCACAAGGCAATGCCTTAAATGCGACTCGTATTATCGGCTGCCCATAGGAGGCAAGTAAATGGATAAAACCCTCAAGGAAAAGAAAAAGATGGCCCACGACTTGGATGCAACCATAAGAATGGGCAAATCTGGTGTAACCAAGGCTCTTATTGACGAGATCAAGGGCCAAATAAAGCGTAAAGATGCAGTCAAGGTCAAGCTTCTGGGAACAAAAAGAGAAGAAACCAAGCAGATAGCCAGCGAGCTTGCAGAGAGATGCAGTGCAGAGCTAATCGATGTCCGGGGAAACACAGTAGTTTTGTGGAAGAAGTGAGTGCTAATGCCCGAGATAGTTGTAAAAAATCCAGCAACACTGGAAGTCATTGAAACTCTTCTAGTTCCTGAATCTTCTGAAATTAATTTGATGATTAATAATTCACAAAAAGCTTTCCAGATATGGAAGACAAAATCACTTACCCAGCGCCAGGAAATCCTTTCAGAAATTGCAGATGCAATTGAATCCAGGAAAGATGAACTGGCAAAGTTCCTGACAACCGAACAGGGCAAGCCACTCCATGAATCAAACCGGGAGATTGGAGCAATAGCCAGCGTTTTTCGTATGTATGCCGGAATGTCCATTGAATCGGAAATTATTCAAGATAATGAAAATGCCCAAATCACAGCTAACCAGGAACCCTATGGCGTTTGCGGGCTAATCCTCCCATGGAACTACCCAATCGGGCTATTGGGCTGGAAGCTGGCCCCCTGCCTTTTAGCTGGAAATTCAGCCATTGTCAAGCCCTCGGAATTTGCGCCTCTAACAGTCATGAAGTGTATAGAAATCATGAACCCATTTATTCCAGAAAATCTTGTTCAGGTTCTTCCCGGTGGAGACCAGGAAGGCAGTTATTTGGTCAAGCACCCAGGCATAGCAAGAATTTCATTCACCGGCTCTCAAATCGCTGGCAAAAAAATTCTAAAAGATGCTGCTGAGAACTTCCCAAAAATCACCCTGGAAATGGGAGGCAATGATGCTGCAATAATACTCCCGGATTGCGACCTTGACAAGCGATTCGGAAGCATCTTCTGGGGCTGCTTTTTCAATGCTGGCCAGATATGTGTGGCCATTAAACGTGTCTATGTTCACGAGAGCCTTGCTCTGGAGCTGATTCGGAGGTTCAAGGAAATGGCTGAAGCCCTGAAAATTGGAAATGGTCTTGAGTCAGGCATCCAGATGGGGCCGATAAACAATGAACGCCAACTTCTGAAAGTTCAGGAGCTGGTGGAGGATGCCAAAAATCGAGGGGCAACAATAGTTACTGGTGGCCGCAAAATTCCAGATACTGGCTACTTCTTCCAGCCCACTATTATTACAGATTTAGACGACTCTTTCAGAATTGTGAAAGAAGAACAATTCGGCCCTGCAATTCCCATTCTGACTTATTCGGACATCGATGACGCAATAGCCAGGGCAAACGGAACCGGCCACGGCCTTGGCGGCTCAATCTGGACCGAGGATATTGAAGTTGGCAAAGAGCTTGCTAAAAAACTTGAATGCGGAACTGTCTGGGTCAATGCCCATATGCTTGTTGAACACAATGCTCCATTCGGCGGTTGGAAGCGGAGCGGCATGGGAAGGGAACTTGGCCAAGCTGGTTTAAATGAATTTTTGCAGTCTCAAACTCTGTACATTAAAAAATAGAGAAAAATCTGGGTGTTTATTCGTACACCCAGACTTCATCGATCCTTGTGTAATCTATGATTTCATTTTCCTGAAAAAATAAATTGATTTCGCGTTCTGCGCTGGTAGGTGAGTCCGAAGCATGGATTATATTCCTGCCAGTGTGCATTCCATATTTTCCCCGTATGCTTCCGGGGTCTGCATCTACCGGGTCTGTTTTCCCGACGATTGTTCTAACAATAGTAATGGAATTATCTCCTTCCCAGACCATTGCCAGTACAGGTCCAGAGGTT
>JAUWNU010000074.1 GCA_030612505.1 Methanomassiliicoccales archaeon | reverse complement strand
AAGAATGAAAAGAACAAATTGATCAAGCCAGTTAAGACATATGGCCATGATAGGCTCAGCTTGGAAGCGTTTGACAAGGATATAGAGAGCATAAAGAAACAACTCGACAGTTCTGCAATCTTCGGCATGGAATCCACTGGCATCTATCATCTTTCAGTGTACCAGCACCTGCTGGCTGCTGGTGCACATGTGAAATTGTTCAATGGCCTTGAATTGAAACGATTCAAGAGCAGTATCAGAAAGACCAAGACCGATAATCTGGATGCCCAGGCAATAGCCGAGGCATTATTGCTGGTAAGAGATGCCAGCTATAATCCAGCCTCCGAGCCGGAGTTGATCAATCTAAGGGAACTGTGCCGGGTAAGAGCCCGCATGACCAAAAAGATAGCCCAGTGCAAGAATCAGGCTATCCGTAATATGGACACGCTTTGCCGAGGCTACACAAATCTTTTTTCCGATGTCTTCCTGCCGTCTTCCATAGGAGTTATGAAAGCCACAGTACGGTCTACAAGGTTGTTCAAAACAGACCTCATCACCTTGGAAAACATACTTGCCAAATATATGCCGCGCCCTGCTGCTGAAAAGAAAGCCGAACAGCTTCAGGACCTGTTCCAGCACGCGGTCGTGCCGGAACAAATGAAGGAAATCTGCATAATTGAACTTCATATGTTGATCCAGCAATATGAATTGCTCAAACAACAGGTTGGCCGGATCGAGAAGCGAATAAAGAATGGCGTTAAAGAGCTGAACACACATATTATGAGCATACCTGGCATTGGGACATTGACAGCAGGCATCGTGCTTGGAGAATTGGGAAATCTCAGTCGATTCAGTAGTCATAACCAATTGACTGCCTTTGCTGGTCTCGACCCGTCTATTAAGGAATCAGGGCGTTCCAGCAAGACCGGACGGATTTCAAAGCGTGGCTCGCCCATGCTCAGACAGGCACTGTATCATGCGGCTCTGTCTGCCAGCAGAGTCAATCCAGTCTGTCAACAATTATATCAGAGACTCAAGGCGAAAGGTAAGCATCACAAAGTCTGTATGATTGCAGTGGCCAGAAAACTGCTTCATATTGCCTATTCAGTTGAAAGAAATCGCAGGGATTTCTATGTTCCTCCATATATTCTGGAACAATTAGCGAACTCGGAACCGTGATAAGAACATCAAGAAAATAATATACTGGCACTCTGTCTGCAACAATGAAATAGAGCGACAGCTATGGACATATTCTTTGTCAATCTTCACTTCGATAGCCTTTTATAGCACGCTGCTCGGTTTGGCTGTTAATAAAGGAGATAGCTTTAAGCGTCTGGTAAATTCATGTTTTCTTAATATATATGATTGGTATCACAATTATCAAAATAAGTAGAATTATAAAAATTATTATTAAATAATCTATGGAACCCCCAGTACTTATTTCCTCACTATCTATTTCCCCATTATATACTTGAATCATTATTGATGTATCTGGATTCGTTATTTTATTTCCAGAGGAGTCTGTAATCGAAATTTGTACAGAGTAATTTCCCTCGGTAACATTTAAGCCTGTTTTTTCAGTCATATCCCATAAAACAGTTTGCGGCTCCCCAGTTACGATGCCAGTCAAGATTTTATCAGTAAGGTTATTGAAACCAGAATTCCCATCTGTATCAATAATAATTTCATATGTCCCTGTTTCACTTGCAGTGAAATTAATTACTAGATTTGAGTCCTTAGATATGTTTACTGCATTCAACTCACCAGAAATATCGCCTATACTGCTAACACCGGTAAGCGTTGGTGAAGTGTTATCTCCCCATATTCTCAAGCTACTATCTAAAGAACCAGAAGCGATTTTCATGCCATCAGGTGACCACTTGGTACTAAGAACACCATAGGTATGGCCATAAAATGTATTTAGGAGTGTTCCAGAGTTTGTATTCCATACGAGAACTAAATTTTTATCTGGATCATTAATTTCCCATGTACCGGATACAATCTTTGAATCATCTGGCGAAAAATCCGCAGAATATAGGCCATATACATCTAGATTGGTTGTGATGTTTCTTATAATCGTTCCTGCCGTTACATCCCAAATGTGGATTTTTTTATCTGGTGTACCACCTGCGTATCCCTCAGTAGAAAGGAGCATACTGCCATCTGAGGACCAATCAAGTGAGCTTACCTCTCCATTATGACCAGTGAGCGTTTTTACTTCTGTCCATGTTATTGTATCCCATATCCTGATTGTTGTATCCATCCACCCGGAACCAGATGCCAAAAGGGAACCATCTGGAGACCAAGCTAAAGACTCAATAGAACTTGTATGGCCAGTGAGATTTTCTATTACTTTCCCTGTTGTGGCATTTATTATTCTTACTCGATAATCATATGAACCACCTGCTGCAGCTAAATTTCCATTGGGAGACCAAGATACGGCTCGTATATTATTAGATAAAAAAACATTTTGAAGTAAATTTCCCGTTGTGGCATCCCATATTTTCACATTACTATCCCAAGAACCAGATATGATTTTATCACCTTTTTGGGACCAATCAACAGAATATACATGTTCTGTATGACCTGATAATGTTTTTAATTTATTGCCTGTTAATGCGTCCATTATTACAACCGTTGAATCTCTTAAACCAACTACAATTTTGGAACTATCTGGAGACCATGAGATTGACCAAATGCCATCAGTATTATTTTCAATGTTAATCTGCTCAAAATCGTTTATATTAGCCATATCTGCTGTTACATTGGGTGCCACATTTACAATAGATAATAGGCCTATTAATAAGAATAGTACCATTGTAAATGTAAACATTCTTCCCTTCTCTTTCTTTTTCATTACAGCCATCCCACTTTTCACCCTATTAAACAGGCACTCTTCCGTTAATCCGTGAATGTATGAAAGCCCTAATTAAGCTTTCTAATAATCACTGAGCAAGCTCGCTTCGGGCAATCTTCACAGCCGAATCCTCATGCCCTTCTCCGCCCTTGCTGGTACTAGCCTCATCTACAATCTGGACATCATCGAAATTGCCAGCCACAAGCTCGATTATTGCATCACGTTCCTCTGGAGCTCCATTGCCAATTTTCAGAATTGCCTGGCTGTAGGAATAATCCGATAAAATGCCAAAAATAATATCCGCAGCATGGGCCGTGTTCTGGGCCTGTCTCGTTTCAATTATTTGTCCATTGCTCAGAGCAGCAATTCCAGGCATTGGGCCCGGGTCAACACCGATGATCAGAACATGAGACTCATCAAGGCCAGTCATTGCCTGCCTTGCTTTTCTTATGTCTGTTTCCATGTCAGTAACTGAAAATTTTGGCTGGAAGATTATAGAATCCAGTTCCTCAGGCGAGGTAAGTATTGCTCCGATGTCCTTTGGTATGCTTTTCTGAAAATCCAGCATGCGGAATTCAAGCTTTCTGTGCTTGAGATATTCCATTAGGTCATAATATAATCTTACATCTTTGGTCAAAACACCTATAATATTTTTAGCTGGCTGATTCAAATAATCCCTCAAATGAACTGGGTGAAATCATACCCGCAGATGGAACACTTTTCATCATGCTCCTGAACCTGGGCGCCGCAGAGTTCGCATCTTGGAGTAGTATCAACCCACTCTTCCTCTTCCTCGGGTATGAAAAGCGCATTTATGATATCCTTGGAGCCTTCCCACTCATCCATGTCCCCGGTCCAGTTCCTGCACTGCTCCCAGAACTTCTCCTCCACAATGTCCACAGTTCTCTCGACTTTACTCTGGAGCTTTACGTCGGCCTTTCCCTCGTATATGATTGCCAGATAAATGTGGTCTCCAAGCTCGATGAAGAGATTTCGATCCTCAAATTCAAGGCGCTTCAATGACCATTGGCCGGCGCCAAATGTGTCCTTAACAAAACTCTGGATGGCAGTGAGCATACCTGCTACAATGTCGTAATCCTGTGTGTCATCGCCCTGAATATTGGAATAGGCAATAAGGCAGCCGCTCTTGTGTACCAGAAAAGCTTCCTTTATCTCCGGAGGATTATCATCCATACCCATCCTGAACCTTCCTTACGCTGATTGGGTATAGGACTTTAAAATATAAAAGATGTGCCAATCTTTCCGTGAACGCACCGATTTAATAATCGAATCTGGCCATGGGGCCAGAGGGTTCAAGTGTACGGCTCTTGAACAGTAAACATAAAGGCTATGCCTTGTTGTTTACTTTCTTTTCTTTTGCTTCTTTTTATTGCTGGCCCTGGCTTTATAGCCGCCTCCAGCCTCGTCAAATTCCCTGAGTATGCGTTTCTGCTCCCCGCTGAGCTTCTCTGGCACCACCACATTCACCTGAACGTGAAGGTCTCCGTTGCCCCGGCCCTGCAAACTTGGCATGCCCTTGCCCCTCAACCGGAACAAAGTGCCTGGCTGAGTGCCGGCAGGTATCTTCATGCTTGCCTGGCCGTCGATGGTTGTGACCATAATTTCGTCGCCCAATGCTGCCTGCACGAAGTCCAGGTCAATCTCGGTAATTAGATGAGAGCCTCTCCTGCGGAATATTGGATCTTCTTTCACATGCACTACTATGAACAGGTCACCAGAAGGCCCACCCCTGAGTCCTGCGTCCCCCTCTCCCCGCAAACGAAGTCTTGTTCCAGTATCTGCGCCTGCTGGTATGCTGACCTCTATTTTGCTGGTCTTGGAGATTGAGCCCTGGCCGCCGCAAACTCCACATTTATTCTTGATTATCTGCCCTGCTCCGCGACAGGCCCCGCAGGCCCCGATTGAAATGAACTGACTATAGCCGCGCTGCTGAATATTCTTTACCTGGCCGCTCCCGTGGCAGTTCTGGCAGGTTATTGGTGATGTACCCTTTTTCGCTCCAGTGCCAGAACATTCCTTGCACTGCTTTCTGTGGGGAACTTGAATCTTCTGAACTATGCCCTTTGCAGCATCCTTCAATGTAATCTGTATATCATACCGCAGATCATTTCCATGGACAGGGCCAGTTGGTGAGCGGCGGCGCCTTCCGCCTCCGAAAAAGCTATCGAATATCGAACCCCCGAAAAAGTCCCCGAATATATCGCTGACATCTGCCTGATGGGTGAAATCATTCCACTGGAAACCGTCACCGCCGAATGCACCGTTTAATCCCGAGTGGCCGTACTGGTCATACATCTGCCGTTTCTTTGGGTCTGCCAGTACCTCATAAGCTTCAGAAACTTCCTTGAACTTTTCTTCGGCTTCTGATTTATTATCCTGGTTCATGTCTGGGTGGAATTTTTTGGCAAGCTTACGGTATGACTTTTTTACCTCGTCCTGGTTGGCACTCTTTTCAACGCCTAGTACTTCGTAATAGTCTCTTTTATTCGCCATCCTCGCAATCACCACTTTGTGCTGTATGCTCGTTTATATAGGCCGCATACCTGAATATTCAGAGCTCTGCTTTCAGGTCTGCCTGAAAGCAGCACTGGCTCTGAATTTATTCCAAGCCGGTACGCGGTGAATCTGCCTGAAAGTAAATGCTGGGCGAAGGTCATGCCTTCGCCCATTTATGTTTTGCTGGTCTATTCCTCGGATTCCTCAACATCCTTGAAATCAGCGTCCACAAAGTCTCCGTCTTCGCCTGGTTGTGATGGTTGGTCAGCATCGCCCTGTTCTGCCTGCTGGGCCGCCTGCTGCTCAGCAGCAACCTGTTGATAAAGGGCGGTTGTTATCTCGTAAAGAATCTTGTTCAGACTCTCTATTTCTGCCTTCACCTTTTCAGCATCATCGGTCTTGACGGATTCCTTCAGCGCCTCCAGTGCCTCATTTATCTGGTCCTTCTGCTCCTGGGTGGCCTTGTCTCCAAGCTCCTCCATGGTCTTATCGGTGGAGTATATCATGCTCTCTGCCTGGTTGAAGATCTCTATTTTTTCACGCTTTTCAGCATCCTCTTCAGCGTACTTCTCCGAATCCTTAATCTTCTGCTGAATTTCCTCATCAGAAAGGTTGCTGGTTGCAGTGATTGTTATCTTCTGCTCCTTGCCTGTGCCAAGGTCCTTTGCCGTAACATTGACAATGCCATTTGCATCAATATCGAATGTAACCTCTATCTGCGGAATTCCTCTGGGTGCCGGTGGTATGCCAACAAGGTGGAATCTTCCAAGGCTCACATTATCTGCTGCCATGGTCCTCTCGCCCTGTGCAACATGAATTTCCACGGTGGTCTGGCCGTCTGCTGCAGTGGAGAATGTCTGGCTCTTTCTTGTTGGGATGGTTGTATTCCTCTCGATTAGAGGAGTTGTAACGCCTCCCAGTGTCTCCACGCCAAGTGTCAGCGGAGTAACGTCCAGCAATACTATGTCTTTAATCTCGCCTCCAAGTATGCCGCCCTGAATTGCAGCGCCCATTGCCACACATTCGTCTGGATTGACATTTTTATATGGGTCTTTCTTGAAGAATGCCTTCACCACATCAAGAACAGCTGGCATACGGGTTGAACCCCCTACCAGAATGACCTTGTCGATATCTTCCGGTTTCAGGGCAACTGGCTTTGCGTCCCTCATGGCCCTCTTCATTGGTTCCTTGGTGCGGTCCAGAAGTTTCTTTGTTAGCTCCTGGAACTTGGCCCTGGTGATGGTAATGTCCAGATGCTTTGGGCCGGTGCTGTCTGCTGTAATGTAAGGTAGATTAACATTAACCTTCTGCAATCCTGAAAGCTCGATCTTAGCTTTCTCAGCAGCTTCCTTCAGCCTCTGCATTGCTGTGACATCTTTGCTCAGGTCGACTCCTTGATCTTTCTTGAATTCAGAGGCCAGGTGGTTTACCAGCATCTGGTCCCAGTCATCTCCACCAAGTTTTGTGTCACCGTCTGTGCTGAGAACCTGGAATGTTCCGTCGCCGACCTCAAGAAGCGAAATATCAAATGTTCCACCGCCTAGATCGAATACAGCAATCTTCTCGCCATCTTTCTTGTCCAGCCCATAGGCCAGTGCTGCTGCAGTCGGTTCATTAATTATTCTGAGCACTTCCAAGCCAGCAATTTTACCAGCGTCTTTTGTTGCCTGCCGCTGATTATCATTGAAATAAGCTGGTACTGTAATAACCGCCTGTTTCACTGCCTCGCCAAGATGTGCCTCTGCATCCAGCTTCATCTTTTGCAGGATCATTGCCGAAATCTCCGACGCAGTAAAATTGTCGCTGTCAATTTTTATCTTCTTTTTGCTGCCCATGTCCCTTTTTATGGATGAAATTGTCCTTTCAGGATTGCTGACCGCCTGGCGCTTTGCAATTTGGCCAACTAATCTTTCCTTATCTTTCGTAAACCCCACCACTGATGGTGTGGTCCTGCCCCCCTCCGCATTTGGGAGTACCTTTGGCTTGCCGCCTTCCAGCACGGCCATGCAGGAGTTTGTTGTTCCAAGATCTATTCCTATAATCTTTGCCATTTTATTACCTCCATTTTATATTAATTTGATTTATTATTTTCTTTATTATTCTGTCCGGCCACTTGGCCAGCAGTTGTTAACTGCTTAGCAACTTTGACCTTTGCGGGTCTTATGACCTTACCTTTCAGTGCGTAGCCGCATTGAAATTCCTCCAGTACGGTTCCGTCTTCTGAATCTGATTCTTCTTGCATTATTGCTTCATGCAAATTGGGATTGAACTGGCATCCATGAGCTTTAATCTTTTGAAGTTCCTGGCTCTGAAGATATTCAACCATGCCGTTGTAAACCATTTTCAAGCCTTGAGCTTGTTCCGGGGGAACATTCTCCATGGAATCAAGAGCGCGTTCAAAATTATCCAGGGTATCAAGCAGTCCTGCAAGCAGTTCTGCATTGGCAATATCTGCTATCTGGCCTTTCTCGATATCAATTCGTTTCTGATAATTCTCGAAGTCAGCCTGTGTCCTCTGAAGCTGCGCTAAATAACCATTGGCCAGTTCTGTTTGCTCTGCCAGGTTAGCCTCAAGCTGTGCAGCATGGTCCTCAAGGTTTTCCATCTGGTCCTCAAGTTCTTCCAGATCTTCGTCCAGTTCCTCTTTATCCTTCTTATTTCTCATTTTTTGCCCCCTTTAATTAATTACTTCCTGATCATCAGCAGTCCCTGTTTTTCCAGGTTCCGCAGAACGTCCTCAACCTCGGACTCGCGCATGTTCAGCCTTTCAGACATTACGGCCAATGAGAGATCATCCTCATTTATCAGGTACCGCAAAACTTTCCGGTGCTCATAGTCCTCACAGAGCGTGTCAATAATATTATTAGCATACCGCAAGGCATCCTCTTTGCGGGCCAGAAGATTATCCCGTTCCTGTGCAATATTGTCCAGTTCAGAATTTACTGTGGCAATCATGCCCATGAACTCTGTCAATTTTATCCGAAGATTCTCCGCGTTCCGCAGCGCTTGAGTATCGGCCTCGGCCTGTATTACCTGTTCAATGTCATGAAACCGCAAGTCTTCGGAAAACTGTTCCGGAGACATGTCAATTACAATAGTCAAGGATTGTGTGGCGACATAGAACTTCCTCGGTGGGCCGGTGTCGGATTTCCGAAATATGGATTTAACAAGCTCTGCTTCCTCAAGCACTTTAAGATGCTTCATAATTGCCTGCTGGCTGATGCTTAGCTCTTTTGAGAGTTGGAGGGGGTAGTGGTCCTCCTTAACGAGTTTTCTAAGGATCTGGCGGCGGGTGGGGTTGCCGATTATGGCCAGTAGGGTGTCAAGGTCTATTTGTTCCATTTTATTCACCTAGCGAAATTGCTTTGCAATGTTCGCGGTCTTTCCTTGAGTTGATTGTACAGGTTTACAACGAGAGGTTGTATACTTGTAGGAAAGACTATACGGAGGGTGGTATTTAAGGGTTTGGGCGGAAAAGGGGGGGCGATGGTATGTTCTCTATTGGGGGGATAAAATATTTATTCTTTGGACATATAACATATAAAAGAGGATTGATAATCGTGTTATATGAGCATGCAGATAGGATAGGAACAGTATATGAAAGTGCACCCACCCAGATTAGAATTCATTGCCCTTTTTGTGAAAATAGACTTACTATGTATTTCAGAAAAACTATTGGAGATTGGATTTGTAACGATTGTGGATTAAACATATTCATAGATGTAAAGGACTGGGGAAATGTGCCATAACGGTTTACTAATTATATGGTTTTATGAGCCATGTCTTTTGAATAGATAACATAAAGTAGATAATTACAGTTTTAACCTTGATGGTAAGAGAGTTGGGAAGGTTTGGAAAAGAAATTAAAACAGATAATATTTTCAACCTTATTAATAAATTTTCAAATAATGAAGATGAGCTCTCTTCAGCTTTCGGGTTTATGCTATCTCATAATCCTAAATTTCTCCAAGCATTTCTTAAGAATTTAGGAATATCCAAACCAATTGCTTCAATGAATAAATTTATAATTTCTACCCAAAAAAGAATATATAATCCTGATGGTGTAATCGATATATGCATAAAACAGCCAGGAGAGTTAAAAATCTATATCGAAGCAAAGGTTAGGGATAATAAATTAGAAAAAAAACAACTTAGGAAATATGCTGAAAATTTGACATCATTTCACTACAATAAAGAATATAAAGAAGTGAGATTAGTTGCAATTACATTAACACATCAAAAAGACCTTTTCAAAAGTATTACAAAAGAATTACCTTTCAAATCAGTTAAATATTCATATTTCCGGTGGAAAGACATGAAAGAATTATGGATAAATTATAAGGGCAATTCAAAGATAGATTCAATGTTCAAGACATGGTTGGGTGATAGAATGGAAGATAAAATGATGATATCAGACTATTCCGTGGGAGAAATCCCTGAAGTAATGATTGTAAGTGTAAAGCCAGAGGACTTAAGTAATTCCATTATTGGAAAGAAACAATATACCTGTCAATCCAGTTTCTCACGAAAGGATTGTCAATACATAGGATTTTATGTAGGGAAACCAGAGAGTGGAATTACTCATATTGCTAAAGTAATAAAAACTCATATTGCTCCAATAACAAAGGCTAAAGAGACCCCTCATTGGGGCGATATCCCACATGAAGATGTTATTAAAATATACGATTTGGAGAAACCAGTTAAATTACCACAAAAAATTCCATATACACCCAAAGCAAATCCAAGAATTAAACAGTTATATATTTCCTTTTCTGATTTAATGGCTTCTAAAGATATGGCTGACATTATTAAATTTGCTAAGAAGAGGAAGTAATACTCATAACGTCACATATTACCAATTCAAATCCTCAACGCCAGAGCGTGATTGATATGCAAGGTATTTATTCAAAATATTATGGGCATATGGCTCTCTTATAAAAATTATAGATTCCCAATTGGCCCATTGTTCTTGTATTGCTTTTTTGTCTTTTATTGGATGATATCCGGGAAGTCTCAAAGATACTGTATTAGCAAAATTTAATCTTATCAAATGCTTTTCTCCTTTTTGATTCATATAACGTATGTGATGAATGTTATCTTTTGCTTTAGGCTCATAATGTAACAGTTTTTTAATTTTATCACCTTTCAGATCTATTCCTTTGATAAATTTGATGTAAGCACCAATTTTGTTTGGTCTAAAGATATCACAATTAGGAGTTATGCAATATATGCAGGAATTCCCTTTGATAGTTTTATACTTATCTTTATCTTTAACTTTTATTTTATCTTCTAATCCGATATTAATTAATATCTCACCATTTTTCATATCGCGGAATATTTCACCTTTTTGATTCTTAATGCGATCCCATACCACAATTTTGGTTTTGTCTGGGTATTTGTATTTGACAATAGAAGCTATTACATCACGATGGGTGGGTGTATTAATATCTCTGGCTAAAAGAATATGTATAAGTAAAGCTTGAATACCCCACATGGTTCGGTGACCATCTGTCATTCCTGCTTGACTAAGCAATGCTTGGGATTGCTTTTCGAGTGATTCGAAAAATGGTTCAAATTTCATCTGTTCAGATTTTAATTGCCCCATAAATTCTATTATTCTTTCATTGTTGTCCGCATTATCAAAATAATCACTGATGTTTGTCTTCTCAGCATCATTAAATTCATAATACCTTAGTGATGATTTAACAAGTGTACTTATTCCAGGACCTCCTGCCGATATCAAGTCATCTAGTTTATTGTTAATACTACTTATGAAGAGTGGTTCGGGATCAATGATTTTTTTTCCGAATGATTTTTGGTAGTGACCCGGCAATCGGTTGATATTATATAGTATCATCCCATACCTCTTGTCGTGGTATCTCATGGGTGAACGCGGACCAAAATTGAAATTCAATAATATTGCCTGCCCAAACAAAGATTGTGGGCGATATGGAC
>JAUWNU010000167.1 GCA_030612505.1 Methanomassiliicoccales archaeon | reverse complement strand
TCATTGACCATTTCCCTGTCGCGCATCTCGAACATCTCAGTCCTCCAGTTCCATTCTAAGGTTCACAACGGTACATTCCTTGCCCTTGATTATTTCTATCTGGCCATCACATTTCGGGCATTTGAAGATCGGAATGCCAATGTGCATTGCCTGGGAATCCTTGACTGGAACAGCGACACTTCGTTGTGACCAAGCTGAGAACCGCAGGTTTTCAGTTGTGTTCATTGGTCCTTCATAATTACAATTTTTACATTTTACTTCTGCTTGGACTGGCACAATATTCAGAGCATCATTTGCTATTTTCGGCTCTTTTTCAACAAGTGCTGTGAAACCGAATTCAAGGGCCCCATGAGCTAGGAAAGTAAGCTCGCCAACTTCTAAATTTACCTCTTTAACAAGAATCACTGGCCGCTTTTCCATTTCCTGCTTTACCAGGTCAACAATAGATGAGATTACAGAAAATTCATGCATTGGGTGGGCCTCCGCCATCTGCCGCATCTAATACCTGTTTCCAGACCTCGATTGTCTCCAGGGCATCCTTCTCCTCAAGAACCTTGATGGCAAAACCAGCATGAACAAGCACATAACTTCCAATTTCGACCTCAACAAGAGTGATATTGGCCTTATTGGTCACGCCTTCACCGTACTCGACTATGGCTTTATTGCCGTCAATTTCTAATATCTTACCTGGAACTGCTAAGCAAATGGTATCCACCCCCTGCCAATTGACCGAAGCTTATGCCCCCATCACCATTGGGCACAGCCCGATGGGTAATGAGCTTTACGCCTCTTTCAGCAAGTTTATTTTCAAGTATATTGTTTATAACTATATTATAGGAAACTCCTCCTGTGAATCCTAATATTTCAGAAGGACTGGCCACTTCAACTAATCCTTCAAACAAGGCATCAACAAAGGACCTGGATAGATTGGCAGTATCCTTAGACTCGCCTGGGCCAGCAATTTCAGAAAGCTGGCCAAATAAATCTACTGTGTCAACAATGCCATTGTCCACTTTGGCTTTAAAATCATAACTAGCTATGCCCTTCCGGAGGTACGGCTCAAGTTTCATTGCCGGCTCTCCATCATAGGTCATTTTCTGGCAGACTCCCAGCCAGCAAGACAGTGCATCCAGAACCCGGCCGGTGCTGCTGGTCTTTACACTGGTTTCCATGATTTGGCTCAGAACATCAGCCTCGGGACCGAATAAATACGGCTGGCTAGTGCCTAGAATTTGTGTTATTGCAAATACCATTCTCCTGGGGTCTTCAACAGCTTTATCGCCTCCCAGAAGTGGAATGTACCGCAGGTGGCCAGTTCGTTCAAATTGGCCTTTATTAATCTGCAAGATCTCGCCGCCCCATACCTGGCCATCGGTTCCATAGCCAGTACCGTCACATGATAATACTTTCAACTGCTCAAGTCCATGCTCCGTAGCAAGGCCGAAACCATGGGCTGCATGATGCTGTATTTGAATTAGAGGCACATCCCATTCTTCTGCCAGGCGCTTGCCCACCTGCCGGCTGGAATATTTCGGATGCATGTCTGTGATTACTGCATCTGGCCGGGAAATGCCATAAAGGCGCATTAAGTGCCTTATTGACTCTTCCAGAAAGACTGATGTATCATACTGGTTGATATCGCCGATATGCTGGGTTTGGATGGCCTTGCCAGCAATGGAAATGCCCCCTGTATTGTTCATATCCGCTCCCACAGCCACCAGTGTTCTATCATGGGGTAGTTTCAGCGGCTCAGGGACATAGCCCCGGGACTTGCGAACAAAGAACTGGCTGTTCTTGTAGGGGATAATAACCGAGTCATCAACACGATTGATGATTCTGCGATTGTGAATTAGAAAGATGTCAGCGTTTAGCTTGGAAATTTCCTCATCTGTCACGGCCATTGGCTCTCCTGGAATATTGCCAGAGGTCATGATTACTGCATCATGGTCCAGATTGTCAAATAGCATGTGATGCAGGCCGTTGTATGGAAGATAAATTCCCACTTTATCAAGGCCAGGGGCGGTGTCATCCAAATAATCGCCTTTCTTGTCAACCAGGACAATTGGCCTGGCCGTGGAAAGAAGTAATTCTTCTTCATGGTCGGAAATATCAGCATACTTTCTGGCTGTTTTCATACCCTTGACCATGACAGCCAGCGGCTTCTGCGAGCGATTGAATTTATTCCGTAGATAATCGATTTCTTCGGGAATGCAGACTATATGAGTTCCGCCCCAGCTTTTGATTGCGCCTATTTTTCCAGCATCGATTTGCTTTGCAAAGTCAATAATCGGATAATCTGAACCTTCCAGACGGTATTTGGGGCCGCAGTCTGGACAAGATGTGGTCTGGGCATGAAATCGC
>JAUWNU010000117.1 GCA_030612505.1 Methanomassiliicoccales archaeon | reverse complement strand
ATGCTTGGACCAGAGGAGAAAAAGTAGAAATGACCGTTCAGGCAGGTTATACAGATGATTCTGACCCTGGAAATTCAAATAATACAGCTTATGTTTTCTATTTCACAACAGAAACCAATCCTTCGCCAGAAATAATCCATACGAACATTTCAAGTCCGCAAGAATTAGGCGATGAAATCAGGATTAACGCTACAATCACAGATGACGGAACAGTAATGAAAGCAGTTCTCAGGTGGCAGGATGTTGATGATAATTGGCATGAGAACTATATGCAGAAGAATGGTAACGATTGGGAGTATTTCATACCTGCTCAGATGAAGGAAGGAAAGGTTAGGTATCAGATAAATGCGACAGATGATTTACAGCAGAAGAATACCACAATAATTTATGAGTTCAACGTCACTGATACAATATCGCCAGTTATTGTTCATACGCCTGTTGAGAGTGTAGTTGTTGGTGAGGTGATAAACATCACATGCGAGGTTACTGATTTGGGTGGGGTAAATGAAGTAAGGCTGTATTACAAAAATGAGAGTGCTGCAAGTTTCACCCAGGTAATAATGAACCCTGGGTACTGGTATGAAATATCAGCAGAATCAGAAGCAACTACAATTGACTATTACTTTGAGCCTTGGGATATCTACTTTAACCACGCCATAACAATCCAGTTCTCTATTGATGTTTTTGATATTACTCAACCAGATATAGCACCACCAGATATAGCTCGACCAAAAATATTGTTTGTTTCACCAACAGGCGATGACATTCCTATCTCGACAGATATTTCAGTAGTGTTTAGTGAAGCAATGAACCAAACTTCTGTGGAAGGTGCAATATCGATTTCGCCTGATATTTCATTTAGCATTTCATGGACTAATAACCAAACGATAATCCTTTCATTTACTGGCAATCTCTCATATAACACGACTTACTCAGTCAAGATAAGTACGGATGCAAAAGACCTGGCTGGAAATACTTTGGCGAATGACTACACTTGGCAGTTCACGACGGTAGAGGAACCAGAAATAGTACAACCCCCTGCATCTAATGATGGAGGATGGATTGGGATTATTATTTTATTAATCACAATAATAATTTTATTGGTACTCAATCAGTCTTTCAAGGATAAGCCAAAAGAGGAGAAAGAATAGAGTTGGTACGGACTTGGTTCCAGGCTATACCCCGCCTATTGTAGTTATGAATCATGTTCTTTTTATGTTCAGAGTCCGGGTGCTTGGAGTAGGGGGACGCACGCCTACCCGGATGAGAGCAAGTCTCATCCTAACGCAAATCACTTCGTGCTTTGCGAGTAGGCTGTAAACCTGTTTTCAGACGTGGTAAGGCTGGGGGGGAGGTCAAGGCATATCTAATCAATAAAATGCTGGCCAAAGATTGATTGATGGTTTTCAGCCTTTTGGACATGCAATGATAAACTCCAAGGTAAGCTAATCATTAGTGTAGATATAATTATATAGATATGGCATGATTTCATGACATGGACAAAAAGATTGTCATACTGGTAATAGGCATTTTGATTATACTGGCAGGCATAGCCCTTATTGCGGTCACAGAGCCATCAGGCGGTGCTGGCAGTGTCCCAAGCTTCGGAATTGCAGATGTCAGCGAGGACACAAGGCCCTACCTGTGGCATGGTGTGATTGTGATTATGGCCGGGATAGCAGCCGTGATACTGGCCTTCGTCAAGATTTGAACATCAAGATAATCTCTGATGCATTTAAGTTATGAAAGACTGCCACAAACTGTCGGATTGTGCCCATGGCAGTCGAAATGCGTCTAATGATTTATGTGCAGGAAGTCACCATGCAGCATCTGATTATATTGCGCATCGTGTATATGTTCCACTGAGGCTTCTGATGGTGCATTGATGTGCACCTTTAGCACTCTTAACTGTCTGAGTTTAAACATAGGACTTCTCACACTCCTCTACGTAGCTTAGAATGTCATATTCTGCAAAGTCGTAGATTCTATTTTCATTGGCCATGTTTGTGACATGTGCCATTCCATCCATCTCGTGAATCAGTTGTACCATTTCTGAAATATCTTCTCCACGATTGTACATCTCAAAAGCCAGGTCCCTGAGGTCCTGGATTGTGTGATATCTCATCCAATCCATCATTCCCCTGTCAATTCCTCGCAGGGTTCGTCTGTTTCCGTTTTTCATCGATATATATTCTACCATGTGCATCCCTTCCGACATTTTATCGGTATTTGTCTGACATTTGTCAGCTTCTAACCCTACATTGATTCGGTAGTATATAAGTCTTTCGTCAATGCGTATTTTTAATGGCCAGTACCTGTTTTTTATGCCTTTTCCAACTAGTAAAATGTTAAAAAGGTACTGTCTGACACTTTGTCGCACATACGTCTGACGTTATACAAAGATTTTAAATTGAATATTAACTTTACCTTTAATATACGCGGGATGCATGTAATTACAGAGGTAGTCAGATGAGCTTTCTGGATTCAATGAGCAAGGAAAAGAGACTTTATACCAAGGTGAAAAAGCTGATAGGCAAGGCCAAACAGCATCAGGAACGCGGCCAGGCCTCCCAAGCCCTGGAGGAATTTCAGAAGGCATTCCAGGCCCTCAATGAGGCCAAGGATGTTGTGGCAAGCCAGAAGCGTGATTTTGCAGTTCTATATGATGCAATTGGCTCAGGATTAATAAAATTGGGCAGAGAGCCCGAAGGAATAAAATGCATTGAACGGGCACTGACCCTTGACCAGAATAATGTCAAGGCAATTATTCACAAAGGAAAATATCTGGATACACAGGGACAATCCCCTGCCGCTCTTAACCAATTCGAGGCTGCAATTGCATTGGAGCCAGACAGTAAATCTGCATGGGCCCATAAGGGTATGGTGCTTGCCAGCATGGGAAAGGAGATGGAGGCAATTGCCGCCTATAACAAGCTTCTTGAATTTGATGAGCTGGCTATTGATTATTATGATAGAATACTTGAAATCTCTCCAAATGATGCGAATCTTTACAAGCGCAAGGGTGTAGCCCTGAACAAGCTGGAGCGCTATGATGAGGCAATCCAGGCATTTACTAAAGCTTTGGATTTAAATTCCAATTTCATAGAGGCCAGGATGGACCTTGGACTTGCCCAGGCACTTCTTCAGTGCCATGAGGATTCAATTGCAACCTTTGATAAGGCATTGCAGCTCAGAAAGGACGACCCTTTCATCTGGGAGCAGAGAGGCCACAGTTTGTACAAGCTGAAACTCTTCAAGGAATCAGCAGACAGTTACACAGAATCACTTCGCCTACAATCTGATAATGTAAAGATCTGGATAATGAAGGGAATGAGCCTACACATGGCCCAGGACTATGACGGTGCATGCGGCAGCTATGACATGGCACTTACACTGGATGCCAGTAATATGCCAGCACTTGTGAACAAACGGCAGAGCTTGAAGAAACTTGGCCGACATCAGGATATAATCGATGTGGCAGACAAGGCATTGGAGATAGCACCCAATGACCGAAATACTCTTCTGGACAAGGCCATGGCATTGGGTTCTATAGGAGAGCATGAGAAGGCTCTGATTAATCTGGATATTGCCATTGATTTGAATCCAAGAGATTTAGAATTACTTGTGGAAAAGAAAGAAGCATTAAAGCATCTGGCCAAGCATGATGCTGTTGACAAGGTCTGCGATAAGATCTTACACATAGACCACAAGAATATCGAGGCTTTTTACGATAAATCCTCTGCACTGTTCTCACTCCAGAAATACGAACGCGCCATTTACTCACTTGACAGGCTTTTGAGCATTCACCCGGAGCACTTGCTAGCTTTGGTAAAAAAGCGTGAAAGCCTCAAGATGCTTGGTAAACATCTGGATATTGTCAAAACCGCCGATGAACTGCTAAAATTACAGCCTAAAGATAAAGATGCGTTGATGGATAAGGCAGTTGCTTTGTTTAATATTCCCCGGTATCCGGACGCTGTCAAGGTTCTTGAAACCTATCTGGCTATTTACAATGACGATGCTGTGGGCTGGAATCTCAAGGGACATGCTCTTGCCAGGCAGAATTTACATATTGAAGCAGTGGAATCCTATGACAAGGCAATAGCAATTCATCCTGAGGAGAAAACATTCCATGACCTCAAGGGACGCAGCCTATCCAGACTGGAAAAATACCCCGAGGCAATTGCAGAATTTGACAAGGCAATTCAGCTGGATTCTGATGATCCAGAACTCTGGTACAGTAAAGGTCTTGCTCATGAAAGTATGAAGAGCTTTGAGGAGGCAGTGGCCAGTTTTGACAAGGCAATCCGCTTTAAACCGGAGGACAAGAACTTCTGGTACAGCAAGGGCATTGCTCTTTCCTGGCTGGAACATCATGAAGACGCAATCTTCGCATTGGACAAGGCAATAGAGTACGGCCCCAGCGACCGGTTCCCGTATCTCAAGAAGGTTGATATTTATCTGAAAATTCAGCAGTATCAGGAAGCTGTGGAGGCTTGTGATAAATTACTGGCCATGAATCATATGGACCTGGAAGCGCTGATTCGGAAAAAAGAGGCGCTAAAAAGCCTTGATGACAATAATGGAATCATTGATGCCTGCGACCGCATAACAAAGATCGATGCCAAGAACATGGCCTCGTTCTTTGACCGTGCAATTGCCGAGCAGAAACTGGAGGACCATCAACAGGCCATTAAGTCCCTTGACCGGGGTTTGAACCTTGAGCCTGAAAACCTCGAATTCCTTGAAGCAAAGAAAGAGTCCTTGCTGGCTATCCGGGACCTTGAGGCCTTGATAATAGTCTGCGACTCTATTATCCAGGTTGACTCCCATAATAGTAAAGCTTGGCATGATAAAGCGAAGGCGCTTGGCTCTTTGAACAGATTCGACGAGGCACTGGCCTCCTCCGATGCTGGGCTCAAGGCAGATCCAAGTTTCACAGATTTATGGGTCATAAAGGCAGAAATTCTACTGAAGCTCAGACGGGATATTGAAGGTCTGGAGGCATTTGATCGGGCACTGGAGACCAAGCCAGGCGATAAATTTGCCCTTTACCGTAAGGGCAAGGCGCTTTACAAAATGGAACGGTTCGATGAAGCAGTTCGTACCTTTTCGGATGCACTTGCCACAAATCCAGATGATATTAAATTGCTTAATGTACGGGCCATGGCGCTGATGAAGGAAAACCGCTTTGATGAGGCTTCTGCGGACTTTGATCGGGCTTTGGGCATGGAACCTGGCAATCTCAAGACTCTGGTTAATATTGGGCTTCTGAAATTGGAAATGAAAAATTATGATGATGCACTGCGGCATCTGAACAAGGCCATGGAACTTGGGCCCAGCAATAAAGATGTTATTGTTGCCAAGGCCCGTGTTTACGAGGCCATGGAGAATCTGGACGAGGCAAAATACTGGTTCCAGAAGGCCATGGATATCGGCGAGGACGTGGAACTGCTTGGTGACTATGCACTGCTCATGTCAAAAACAGGTGACTATCAAACTTCTGTTGATACTTTCGGCAAGCTGCTTGCCGCCAATCCCGAGGACAAGGAGGCCTGGAGCAATCAGGGTTTTGCCTTCGAGAAACTTAAAGACTTCGAGAATGCGCTAAAATGCTATGACATGGCTATTGGCCTTGAGGCAGAGGATAAATTTCTATGGAACAGCAAAGGTTTAGTTCTTTTGGAAATGGGCCGCCAGGAAAATGCACTTAGATGCTTTCAGCGCGCCCTAGAGATTGACCCGCAATTCGACTCGGCCCAGGATGGACTCAGATTGGCCAATGAGAAAGTAGAAGCCATGGAGGTAGAAAAATTCGCCAGGGCAATTCTGCGATTGGAATTTGAACGCAGCCGCCCAGTTTCCAGAGAAGAAGCATTCCGTGATGCCGGAATACCATATGCTAACCTTGAGGCAGTGTTCAATTTCCTCAATCAGATGGATGATATATCAATCCAGACACTGGGTGAAAATGAGGCTCAGGAGCTGGAAGATGCTTCCAGGGATGTTCTTATCCGATCCATTGGAAGCGGAACCCCGGAGCAAAAAACAAAGCTCAGACTTTCAGACATAGCATCTAATTTCCCCAATTACTCCTTGTGGAAGGCCAAGCGTGTTCTCAGTTACATCCAGCAGGTTGATAATATTTCATTCCCAGCCAACTCAACACCAGAACTGGACACTCTTCTCCGCCGGGCAGTGAACCTTCCACCTGAGCGCCGCACCATCATCGGCCTTGTGGAATCACTTGGCCTGGGCGTAATGAAGGCAAAACAATTACAGTCATTACTGGCAACATTCCAGAAAGATGGATACATTGCACCGGTTGTTGAGATCGGCTCACTTGTCAGCGATGAGTATGCTGGTTCGAAGCCACTTTCCAGGAAAGAGCCAGCAAGGCAGCCCCAACAACAGCAACCAGCACCTGCCTCACAGGTAGATTCCCACGGTGCGGACCCAGGAATGGCCGGACATCATTGTGAGCCTCATGGTCATCTATCTGTCATGAGGCATTCTTGCGGAGCATATCTCTGCCATAATTGTGTCAGCGGGGCCACAAAATGTCCAATATGTCATTTGCCCTTGCACGGTCAGAAGTCTGAGCCAACGCGTCAAAGAGAGCCAGAGGAACTGCCACAGGACGATTATGATGAGCCCCAGGATGAGTACCGCCCAAAGAGCGATGATGATGTGAAGAGTGAATTTGGTACTTTGTGAATTTAGGGTCTATGCTTAATTAACGCTAATAAAGGGTATAGGGTCTATGTTTAATTATCGTTAGTTAGGGTCTTTGTTTGGTTATTATTACGACTGCACATAGCTGAACGCCAGCCTCATTCATGGGCTGGATGAAAGCACAGGGTCGTAAAAAAGGAATCGCCATGCACCGTACATATGCACCCTAATTTTGATACAAATTTATTCACCAATTGTCAAAATTAGGTTAGTGGAAATAGGTCGAGAACCCCACAGTCTTTAGGCTGTGGATGAATCGGCCATTTACACGAATATAACAAGGAAACTCCGCCGCATACCGTACATTTTCTAGCATATCAAATCAAAGCCATCTGGCTTTGATCATCAG
>JAUWNU010000082.1 GCA_030612505.1 Methanomassiliicoccales archaeon | reverse complement strand
GTTGTCAGAAAAGAGGTGCTAGCATGGCAGAAATACAGAGACAACAAAAATGCAAAAGTTAATTGGCAATTCACAACCGAGGATGCTCGGGTAAAGTTATCTCGGCTTTATCCGACACTTGAACGTTGACGCGACACTAGCATTAATGAATTAGTCCAATTATTTAATTACTCCAAAGCATTTAAGCCCTCAATGGAAGAGCTAATATTCCAACAGCCTGTATTTGTGGGCCGCCAGGAAGAGCTGGAGAAACTCAATAATCTTCGTAATAAAGTCAGCAAGGGCCAGGGCGGTACTATATTCATATCTGGAGAGGCAGGAATCGGCAAGACCAGATTGGTTTCAGAGATTATTGGTCAGGCCGAGAAAGATGGGGCCAGGATAATCAAGGGCTGGTGCCTTCCGGAATGTCTTGAACCAATGATGCCTGTGAAAGAGGCCCTGCGGGATGCGGAAATGCATAATCTCATGGCTGATTCTCCTCCGCCCACCATACTATCCACATATTTGCTCAATGATGCAGGCATACTGCTTGCAAAGGCCCAACGGGAAAAACTCGACATGGATGCTGACATATTCGCGGCCATGCTGAAAGCAGTATCCAGCTTTGCTGTAGATTCTCTTCAGATGATGGGAAAGGAAGGCTCTGGCAGCCTGAATGCCATTGGCTATTCCAATTACAAAATTCTCATGCAGTCAGAAGGCAGAGTATCGCTTGCAGTAGTTATCGAAGGTAGTGAAAGTGAACTATTGATTGATGATATGAAACGCCTGCTAATGGAGATTGAGCCAGATATTGACCATGGGCTTGTTGATACGTCCCAATGCGGCTGGATTGAGGATAAGATTTCCAGATTATTAACCTCTGGCAAGTATGATGGTGCTTTCGTGGTGGATGACCCCAGGCTGAAGCAGGAAAACCTTTTTGACAATGTGCTTCTGGGCCTGCAAAGGCTGTCTGAAGTTCAACCAATTCTCATGTTCATCGATGATATACAATGGGCAGACCCATCAACTCTTAACCTCATGCATTACCTGGCTAGGAACACCAGGGATAGCAAATTCATGATGCTGGCAACCTTCCGGCCAGAAGATATTATTCAGGATGCCACTGGCAATCCTCACCCTCTTGAAACCACAATGCAGAACATGAGCCGTGAATCCCTTTTCCAGAACATCCAGCTAAAAAGATTGGGCCAGGAGGAAACCGGCGGAATTGTGAATAAATTACTTGGCCAGTCAGATATGCCAGATGATCTTATTCAGCGTATTTACAAGGAATCGGAAGGCAATCCATTTTTCATTCTGGAACTTATGAAGCTGCTTGCAGAGGAGGGGCATATCAGCCAGGTCGATAAAATTTGGGTGCTGGCTAAGGAACTTGATGAGCTAATGCTACCATCAAAAATTTATGATGTTGTCCAGCGGCGGCTGAACCGGCTTCTCAAGGAGCAGCTTGATATTCTTGAATGTGCCAGCGTTGTTGGGGAGGTATTTCCCAGTGATATTGTGGGTAGTTCTCTTGGGCTCAATCGTATAATCTTACTAAAAAATCTCAGCGAAATAGAAAAAATCCACAAGCTGATTCATTCCCTCGGCGAAAAATATTCATTTGATCACAGCAAGATACGTGAGGTCCTTTATAGCTCAATTAATCATGAACTGCGAGGTGAATATCATAAGATTGTGGCTGAAAGTTACATTGCTCTTTTCCAAGGCCGTGAAGATGAAATTGTCGAGGAATTGGCACATCATTTTTCCCAGGCCGAAGACCCAAGGGCTGCAGATTTTCTGCTTGAAGCAGGCGATAAAGCAAAATCCAGATATGCAAATGAAGAAGCTATTCATTTTTATTCCCTAGCGTTAGACATGATTGATGGTGACCATATCAAATGTGATTTACATGAGAAGATAGGGGGGCTTCAGATGATTGTTGGGAACTGTGAACTGGCCATTGTCAGTTTTAACAGAGCCCTTGAACATACCAGCGATGATATCAAAAAAGCTGGACTTTACAGAGAGATATCTAAGACATATGAAAGGCACAGCAAATATGATGAAGGAATTGAAGCAGCAGAGCAAGGACTGTCTATTCTCGGCGACCTGGCAGAACCAATGAAGTCAAAGCTACTGGGTTCCATGTCCTGGTGCCATATTCGGCAAGGAAATTATGACAAAGCAAGTGAACTTCAAGAAATAAGTCTGGAGCACAGTACAAAAATTGACGATAAGAAGGAGGTTTCAATGGCCCATCACTTAATGGGAATAATATTATGGTTCCGAGGTAAGTTTGACCAGGCTCTTGAACATTATCAAAAAGCTCTTGTTGTCCAGAAAGAAATAGGAGATGACAGGGGAAAGGAAAATACCTTGAACAATATTGGTGTCATATACATGGAGATTGGCCGTCTAGATGAAGCATTGGAGTACTTTGAGGAAGGCCTAGCCTACGAAGAAATGATTGGCGATAAAAATGGTATGGCTGGCACAATTGACAATATTGGAAATATCTATCATACCAAGGGAGATGTTCAGAAATCATTGGAGTATCACCTGAGAAGCACCGAGCTTTACAGAATGGTTGGTAATAAAAATGGAATTGCCTGGTCACTGAGCAGTTTGGGTTATGTGTACCCCGACCTTGGTGATGTGCAAAAGGGTATTGAGTTACATATGGAAAGTGTGGAACTGTGCAAGGAGATTGGCGACAAGCATATCCTGGTGTATAATTATTACGGCCTGGCAGAAGCCTATGTGCGAATTAAGGATTATGATAATGCAGTGAAATATGTGAATATGGCACTTGAGCTGGCCAAAGAACTTGGAGCTAAACGAGAGGAAGGTGCATCAATTTACGTACTTGGAATCGCCCAGAGGGATATGGACCAGTGTTCCAAGGCAATGGAATCATTTGCCAGTGCCAGGGAAATGCTTGCAGAAGTTGGGGATACAACCTTGTTGGCCATGATAGATTATGACCAGGGATTATGTCATAAATTAAAAGGTGAAATTGATATAGCCAGAGATATGCTGTTAAAATCTAATGACACATTCAATGAACTAGGAATGCTGCTCTGGGTGAAGAAGGCCGAGAGTGCGTTGAAGTCTCTGGATTAAGGGCATCCCCAGGGACTGAGAATTAATCTTTAAACATACAAATTTAATAATTCGAGGGAGACGGAGCATTGACTACAATTGAAAAATAAGAAAAGCTGCTCTCGGCGGACATCCACCCAAATACCTTTTATCCATTACCACTATTAACATCGGGGTATTAAATGACAGAAACCATAGAACGTAAATTACCGTCCATCGTATTGGTGGGTGTCGGAGGCGGAGGTTCCAGAATCCTTTCTGAAGGACTGGAAAAGCTCCAGAAACATTCAAATCTTGACAGATACGCATGTCTTTTGAGAACCATCAGGGCAGATAGCGACCCGCATGTTTTCATTGTGGACACCAGTTCTGACCCAAAGACCGAAGGTTTTTACACGAATATTCCAAAGGCTAATAAAATATCACTTTCAAGCAGCATCAAGGGCATGTCCAGAGGAGCAGGTGGAAAGCCTGGTAGAGCAGTCAAGGCAGTTCTTAACGAGGAAGTTTCAAGAACCTTGGCAGAGCAATTGTACAAACCTATTGATGACATTGGGCCAGCCATAGTTGTTTTCATGCATACCGCCGATGGCGGCACCGGGGGAGGCCTGACCCCAGAGCTAATTCAGCAGCTAGCCTATGTGCTTCCACAATCAACAGTATTCTGGGTATTCACTGTTATGCCAACAATGACCAGCTTAGCCTTGCATGGTCCGAGAACTGTGGGGCCAAATCTGGGCAAGATGCTGAAAGTAATTAGGCGAATCTCCGAGCATGACTTTAATGAGATTCCATTTGAATGCAGAGAAGCAATACGCCAGACCGTCCCACAAAAGCGTCAGGACCGTTCCTATGACTTCATGCATTCCCGTGTTGCATTGTTTCCAATGAGCAATGACCATTTTGCCCAGTGCTCCAAGGGATATGGCCGAATGGAAATACGCGAAGAAATTCTCAACCCATTCCCAATGGAATTGCTGAGCCAGGCGCTTTACCCCTTCCTGAAATATGTTGTGGCCACAGAGGAGCAGCAGCAGTGGATGCAGAAGTACTGGCCCATGGGCCCAATCGATATTCCGGACATAATGGCCGGAGTGCTGCCAGATCGGCCAATTGTCACTCCCCATCTGTGGATTGACCCGGAAGGCTGGGGCCAGGGAGGACCAGAAAAGATAATCCAGGAACTCAAGGACAGCATAATCCATCTGGAAAAGACCGAAGGAGATGTTGAAGAGGGACTTCCAGATTCATTCACTTTCACAGGAGCTCCGTCAGGTTTATTCGAATTCAGAGCTACAAGCATGTACTGCATTCCAGTCTATCCAGAAGGCAGCAAGTACTTTGACGAGTTCGGAGACATGATTTCAGATGAATGGTTTCCCAAGCTCTCTAGCGCCATGAACTTTGTCGGCGGTGCCGATGGAAAGAAAGTAGGTGTCATAGGGCATGCTGCCAATCTCAAACCACAGCCAATCACCCGGCCAAAGGATAAGAGACTTGGATTCGAGAATGGGCTTCTGGTGACACTTATATTCGGCGCTATTCCATCTGATTTTCCAGTCTGGCTCAAGGCAACTAAAGATATTATGCGCGAGCATAAAACCGAGGAGATGTGGGAACTGAGCTTCTATGATGCTAATGACAGTCTAAATGAGCTTGGAAGATATATCGGCTGGAGAGACTGGCTCACCCAGGAATATAAACCAAAGGAGAAATAAAATGGCAAAAGGAATCGGATTTGGAAAAGTAATATTATTCGGAGAACATTTTGTTGTTTACGGAAAAGCGTCCATAGCATCCGGAATATCCAGTCACACCACTGCAGAGCTTGTGCCAGGAACAGAGCCAGGCTTCAAGATAATCGATAACAGAAACACAGCAGAAGGCTACAAGGAAAAGTATGCAGAGGCCCAGCGCGAATCTGTTATTCGAATGAACAATGCAGTGTGGAACCAGGATTTCCAAAATACGCCGGTTCAAGTAACACTGGCCGGAGACCTTTACTGTGCTTCAGGAGTAGGAGCCTCGGCAGCAAACTGTGTTGCAATGGCCCGGGCAGTATCCCAGCACTTCAACCTCAATCTCACAGATGAACAAATAAACCAATGCGGCCTGGAAGGTGACAAGGCCTATGCTGGCACACCCAGCGGGATTGACAATACATGTTCAACCTATGGCGGCCTAATTTTCTTCAGGAAAAATATGGAAGGCGGCCCAAACCAGATGGACAAGCTAACACTGGGAAAACCTCTGCATATTTTGCTGGTTTCCACCGGTGTCACAACCAAAACCAGCATTGCAGTTGAAAGTGTTCGCGAAAGGCGCGCCTTGAACTCCAAAGAATACGATGCAATATTCGACGAAGCCGAGGAAATAGTCCATCAGGCAAAGGATGCTCTGGCAAATAGCGACCTGGAAAGAGTAGGCCAGCTTATGAATTACAATCATGAACTTCTGCAGAAAATAGGTGTTAGCTGTGAAGAACTGGATTATCTGGTTGACTTCACCCGGCAGAATGGGGCCATTGGTTCCAAGATGACCGGCGGAGGAATGGGCGGCTACATGGTGGCGCTGTTTCCGGATGCTGAAACCCAGGAAAAAGCAGCCCTGGCCTGTGAGGGTGAGGGCTTCAAGTTGATGAGGGCGCGGATCGGGTAGAGGGTAACTTAGTAACCCGCCCCATCCAGTGGATTATCCCCCCGCCCAGCTCCTGCGCTTGCCGAACCCGTCCCCATTCGGCCTGCTCGGAGCTGAAGATATGAATATCAGAGATTTTCTCACCCTAATAATTATAAACTAACTATTCATTATCATTCCTAAATACTACTCAGAGGGTGAGGATTGGATGAATTTCAGATTGGCCATCAAAAACGACAAAACCCAATTACTGGCATTCTTCAAACATTATTCAAATCCAGAAATCCTTGAACAGAGGGTTGAATGTTATTTATCACATAATAAAACAATACTGGCCAAAGATGACGACAAGATTGTGGGAACCCTGCAATGGCAAATCAAGGAGGACCCGAACTGCGGGGTTGCCGAATTCGAGGAATTTTATGTTTTGGAAGATTATCGAAACAAAGGTACTGGCTCTTCCCTTATTGAGTTTGGAATCCAATCGGTTAAGGACACTTTTCAATCTCATGAAATCAAACCGAGAAAGATATTTGCATTTGTCGGGAGCCAGCACGATGCGGCAAGAAGAGTATTTGAGAAAGCTGGATTTGTGCAAATTTCAGAGGTCGGGAACCTTTTCAACGACTCAGAGATAGATTTAATATATTATTTGGAGATTTGACTGATGTGATAATATGAGGGAAGATGGCAAAATCTGGCATGAGAGTGATACGTTTTGGACAATAAATACAAATTCGATGTTCAGTGAAAATAGATGGGAAGAGATACCAAAAGATGTCGCTGATATTCTTGCAATGTTGGAACTTAAGCCAGACTCTCATATTCTTGACCTATGTTGTGGTGTAGGAAGGCATTCACTAGAACTCACCAGAAAAGGTTTCAGGGTAACTGGCGTTGACAGGACAACATCATATCTGAATATTGCACGACAGAAGGCAGCGGATGAGAAATTGGAAATAGAATTATTGGAAGGCGATATGAGAACTTTCGCGAGGCCAGACACCTTCGATGCCGCCATCAATTTATTCACTTCATTCGGATTTTTTGAAGACCCAGCAGAAGATAAACAGGTTGTGATGAATGTCTATAATTCCTTGAAGTCAGGCGGAGTTTTTTTGATGGACATGGGCGGCAAAGAAGTGATTGCTCGTATCTACCAGGAACGGGACTGGCAAGAGGAAGAAAACGGAACCTTGCTTTTACAGGAACGGAAAATTACCAAGGACTGGAGCTGGCTTGACAACCGCTGGATACGTATTTCGAAAACAGGTGAAAGACATGAGTACAATGTTTCACACAGGATTTACTCTGGTGTGGAGATAAAAACTTTGCTTGAGGATTGTGGATTCAGAGATGTCCAGATATTTGGCAATTTCGAAGGCGCACCATATGACCAGAAAGCAAGTCGGTTGGTTGTGCTTGGAAGGAAGTGAGTTGATAATATGCAGGAAGATGAAATTGCCAGAGCCAATAAGAAATTCTGGAAGGCCAATGCAGAAAGAGGAGACCTGTATTCAACTCCCTGGCTGGATCTCGACCCCGAGATCGTGAAAAAATGGGTTGGCGGAGAGATCGAGCATTTGCTAGTACCCTTCAGCTATGTATATCCAAATCACATTTTCCAAAATATCGCAGGAAAGAATATCCTGTGCTTGGCATCCGGCGGAGGTCAGCAATCTGCTGTTTTCGGATTGCTGGGCGCGAATGTCACTGTTTTTGACTTGACAGATGAACAGCTGGAGGGTGACAGAAAAGCGGCGGCTCATCATGGTTATGACATCCGAACAATTCAGGGCGACATGCGCGACCTGTCCAGATTTCCAGCTGAATCATTCGACATGGTCTACCAGGCTATTTCGCTCTGCTATATTCCCAGTCTCGAGGAGATATACGAACAGGTCATCAGGGTGCTCAAGCCGGGCGGAATTTACAGGGTCGGGCACGGCAACCCGGCATTCTGGCATCTGGAGGAAGATTCCTGGGACGGAAGAGGTTACCGGATTGTATCGGCCATCGAGGGTGAGGAAATAGAGGACAGCCAGCAGTTCTGTCACGAGTTCGGATCGATATTCAATGAGCTGATCAAGACCGGCTTCGAGATAATGTCGGTTCATCAGGATCCAAGGCATCTGGCAAAAGAACCCGATGGTGAGCCAGGGAGTTATCACCACATGCATTTTTATGCGCATAGTATGTTCGCGATAGTAACCAGGAAGGATTGAAATGAATCATTCTTTGAGAAAAGCCAGACATGATGATTTTGAAGTATTATACAAAATCAACAAGGAAGCCTACAAACCGTATGTTGAACAAATTTGGGGCTGGGACGAGGACTGGCAATACAATTTTTTCAAGGAAAACCTGGAAATCGAAAAAATAAATATCGTCATGATTGACAATGAGCCAGTTGGTTTCATCAGTATTGATTATAGAGCAGATTTGATATTTGGTGAATCCATCGCTATCTTACCTGAGTATCAATCCAAAGGTATCGGAACGAATATCATAAGTGAGCTGATAGCAGAGTCAAAACAACTAGCAGTCCCATTTTACATACAGGTTTTCAAGGTCAACACAAGGGCCAGAGTGCTTTATGAACGGCTTGGTTTCGAACTCCACGGTGAATCCGAAACCCACTTCAAATTCAAGATGGAACCCGCCCCATCCAATTAATGCTCCCCCCACCCAATTCCTGCGCTTGCCGAACCCGTCCCCCTTCGGCCTGCTCGGAATTGTATTTTGTTAATCAAAATTATATCAACCCACCCCAATGGGCTTTCCCCCCGCCCAGCTCCTCCTCTGGCTCGCCCCAACCCCCGCTCGCCTGCTCGGAATTGTATTTTGTATGTTTATCAATAAAGGTTTAACCCACCCCATCCAGTGGGTTCTCCCCCCGCCCAACTTCTGCGCTTGTTCGCCCCCATCCCCTCTCGCCTGCTCGGAGCCAATTTTTTTACATTTGTTCAATTGTAAGCTGTCAAAGATAGGTTTTGTTGTAGAAAATTACTTATATACGCGAAGTATATACTTAAAGTATATAGTAAAACAGAGGTAAGGCATGGACATCTATCCAAAATATCAGAACGGTTCAATAATTCCAACAAGGTCTGGGTATCACGAACTTGCGGATTTACTGATGAATCTCTATGACGTTCTTGATGTGTTGGAAAATGGATATGATTGTGCACCTAGCAAACGGAAGAAAGGAAAAATTGAAAAATGCCTTCATTTGGATAACAAAGTAACAAGGATAGTTGTTGCAGAAGGCCAGTTTGCCTACCCTGATGGAGAAATTGAAGACGTTTACTGGCTAATCCATGTCTCTGTTGAAACCTACAAGAAAAGGTGATGGAAAATGAAAGAAAGAAAATTAGAGGACGGAATGCCAATATGTATCATGTGTGACATAAAGATGAAACCCGTGAAGGTCACCCTCAGTGATAACGAGGTAAGGGCCTGGCGCTGCTCCAAATGCAGTGAGGAAATAATACACCCGGAAGATGCCCAGCTTGCCCTAATAATGGCCCAACTCAAGAAAGGTGTGGATGTGAAAGTGGGAATACTCAACGAAGCCCCCTATGTGCGGTTCCCGAAAAGCTTCAGCCATGTGATACAAAAGGGCGATGTAGTTTCCATATTTCTGGAAACTGCCAATGATATCAGGCTGAAGATTAAGCATACGGAATCAGCATAGTTGGTAAATCCCTTTGGGCGAGCACTGGCCTGCGAGGGAGAGGGCTTCAAGTTGATGAGGGCGAGGATTGGGTAGAGAATAGTTTTATGGCCCGCCCCATGCAATCCTTTCTCCCCCCACCCAATTCCTGCGCTTGCTCGCCCCAACCCCCGCTCACCTGCTCGGAATTGTATTTTTTCTGATTATCAATAAATGCTCAAAATCCTTTTATTAATCGTCACATGTCGTAAGTTATATAACCATATCATTTTATATATGTAAGTATAGCAAATATCAGGAGGTAAATAAAATGGACGATAAAGAGAAAAAGAAAGAACCCATATATGAAAAATTAGCACCTGGCGAGGCTTTAATAATATCCAAAGACGAGGATGGATGTTTAGAGGTTGCCGAAAACGAGAACGGAAAAATTGTAATTAAAAAAGTTTGTTTCATTGAGGGCTAATGGATGAAAAAATATCTATTCGATACAAACGCTATTTCTCTAACTTTTAACAGGAATCTTCCGGAGAAGTGGATAAGACCCTGGAAGGAAGTCAAAGCAGGTACTGGTGGTTTGGTACTCTTCGAACCATTGATTAGTGAAACGTATTACAAAAATATTCCAAAGCATGGAAAGAAAAAGTCCAAAGACGATATATACCTGTTAAAATCACTACCTAAAACAAAGATTCATCAGCTTAATGACAATGATGCCATGAATGCTGGCGATATAAAAATCCAATATAAGCAATATCAACTTTCTCTGGTTGATTGCTTTTTGATTACTGTTGCCAGAGCCAATAATGCGAAGATTTTTACTACTGACCACAATCTAAGTAATGTTGCCAGAAAGATGAATGTAAAGGTTGATTATTTGCCGCTGGCGAAATTGTAAATTCTAATCTATTTTTTCCACAATTATTTTATTTTCTTCTATTTTTACATAAATTCATAGCACCCTGAACAGGGGGTTTCCCTGATACCGAAACCCAGGAAAAAGCAGCCCTGGCCTGTGAGGGTGAGGGCTTCAAGTTGATGAGGGCGCGGATCAGGTAGAGGATAGCTTCATAGCCCGCCCCATCCAATTAATGCTCCCCCCACCCAATTCCTGCGCTTGCCGAACCCATCCCCCCACTCGCCTACTCGGATCATCAATAAAG